>CAJVXP010000005.1 GCA_913009685.1 uncultured Bacteroidota bacterium | reverse complement strand
CGAGATCTACACTCTTTCCCTACACGACGCTCTTCCGATCTACGAATTTCCCATTATGATTTTATTTTTTAGTTTCAACAAATTTACAAACTTTGATGGATTTCCCAAAATGGGAAAAAATAGTTATGAACTTTTGTTGTTAAAATCTTCAGCCGAAAAAACCAATTTTCACCACGCTTCTCTTTTGCATTTGAAAAATTATTAACTTTGCTATGTTGTGAGAGAAACAAAACAGAAAAAAGGTTATTAATTCCGGTTTTTAAGCTGGTCTTTTCAAGTGTACAGTTTCTATATTCTGTTTTTTTAACCCCGGTAGAATCACACAATAACAAAGAAAAAGTTTTCAAGATAGTTTGTAAGATAAAATAAAACAGATGAATATTTTCGGTACAAAAATTGACATAACTAAAATCAATAAGGAAGATTGGTTCGATTTCGAAAAACAGTTTCTTAAACAAGTAAGTTTAACGGTATTGGGATTCGCTTTTGTTTCCCTCGTTCTGAATGTCTTAATGAAATTCAACGAGGCTTTATTTACTGTCCCCCTCGTAGCGATGGCCATTTTTTCGATTGTTTATTTCATGACAAGTTATGACTTTCATATTCTTTTTGCCAAATGGTTGTTTATCATAACTGCCTTGGTTGTGATTAACCTTGTGTGGTATTATAATTATGGTTCCCATGGCCCTTGGTTTTTTCTGCTCATTCTGTTGTACAGTTACCTGATTTTTATGATGAGCGGGAAGCAATTATTTCTTTTAAGCATGGCTTTGGTATTAAATGTAATGGCATTATTTTTTTATGAATATACCCATCCGGGAATACTTGGAGATTACCCAAATGATACCATGAGATTATTTGATTTTTATACTGCTATTCTCATGTCAGGTATCACTGCTTACGTGTTAATGTCTTTGGCCAAAAATTCTTATCTCACACAATATCAGAAAGCAAAAACAGCGGACAAACTCAAATCTGCCTTTCTGGCCAACATGTCGCACGAAATCCGCACGCCCCTCAATGCCATTGTAGGCTTTAGCAATTTGCTGGCCGATGGCACCATTAAAGATGAGGAGAAAGAGCAGTATGTTTCCATTATTAACAGCAGCAACGAAACCCTGCTTCAGTTGATTGATGACATCCTGGATGTCTCCATGATTGAAGCCAACCAAATGAAAATCAACAAAATAAACTTTTCGGTAAATGAACTTCTCTTAAATCTCCAGAGAACCTACAGTCCCATTCTGAAAGAGAAGAAGAAGGATGCCGTACAATTAAAACTGCATCATCCCGGGGAATCATATTGGATAACCTCCGATCAAATCAGAATAAACCAGGTGTTGGTGAATCTTTTGAACAATGCCATAAAATTTACTACTGAGGGTTCCATTGAGATCGGTTTTGAACCGGAAGGAGACCGGCTGAAATTTTACGTCAAAGATACAGGTATCGGCATTGAAGAAGCTCACATAGCGCATTTGTTCGACCGCTTTTATAAGATTGAGGATAATAACCGGAAACTCTACCGGGGCACGGGAATCGGCCTGTATCTTTCTAAAAAAATTGTTGAAATGCTGGGCGGTCAGATTCAGGTAGCCTCCGTCTTCGGAGAAGGTTCTGTTTTTAGCTTTTATATTCCTGCCGAAGAACTGACTATTGTGCCTGACAAAGCAGAACACAAATCTGAAAAAGAACAAAAACCAGTCGAATTTTCGCATAACGCCGTTGTTCTGCTTGCCGAAGATGATAGAAGCAGTAGCATTTATTTTAAAAAGGTGATGGAAGACCTAAATATTCATGTTCTGCAAGCCTTCGATGGACTGGAAGCCCTAAAGCTATTTTCGGAAAACCGTGATATTTCTCTTGTCTTGCTTGATATAAGGTTACCCGGCCTCAGCGGTCTTGAGATACTTAAAGAGATGAAAAAGACCAGCCCCGAGCTTCCGGTCATTGCCCAAACCGCTTTTGCCATGGCCGGTGACGAAGAAAAATACCTGGCATTGGGATTCGATGATTATATCGCAAAACCAGTCAAAAAAGATATTCTGATAAAAAAACTACAACGGTTTATTCTAAAATAAGTGGCACAAAGGGGTTGGGGGGTTACAAACCTTAACCCGGATAAACCGGAAAGGACAAATCTCAAAAAACAAAACCCAAATAAATTCCAATAATCAATATCAAAATATCAAACAATTGGATTTCCGTTTGAAAATTGGCTTTTTGAATTTGTTATTTATTTGTTTTTTGTAAATTGTTATTTGCCTCGCCTCTTTCCGGCAAGGTGATGTTCTGCCAAAAAAACCGAATATTAAAATTGAGATATTTAAGTACAAAATCAAAATAGTTTATCGCTGAAAAAAAATGAAAAACTACATGCAGGCTAACCTTATTTTCAAATATTTCCCGGAGCTCACCGACAGGCAAAAGCAGCAAATTGCGGAACTTGCACCACTTTATCAGGAATGGAACAGCCGTATCAATGTGATTTCGCGAAAAGATATGAACAATTTTTATTTGCATCATGTGCTGCACTCGCTGGCCATTGCCAAACTGCTTTCGTTTAAACCAGGTACAAAAGTTATGGATGCCGGCACGGGAGGTGGTTTTCCCGGCATCCCACTGGCCATTTTATTTCCGAAAGCAGAATTTTTTCTTGTGGATTCCATCGGCAAAAAGATAAAGGTTGTCAAAGAAGTTGCCCGGGCTTTGGATTTGAAAAACGTAGAAGCTGAACAAATCAGGGCAGAACAGGTTCTCCGCACGTTTGATTTTGTGGTAAGCCGTGCCGTTACCGATTTGGAAGTTTTTACACAATGGACCCTGCGCAAGGTTCAGCCCCGCTCGTTTAACACATTGTCAAACGGTATTTTATACCTGAAAGGAATGGGCGTGGAGGAGGAAATAAACTGTGTACGCAAGCTTAAAAAAACAAAAGTTTTCACTTACCCGCTGGAGCGTTTTTTTGAAGAAGACTTTTTTAAAACCAAACAGATAGTCCATGTGTACCGGTAACATAGTGAACAACATCCAAATTCAAATAACCAAATAAAAACAACAAACAATACCCAATAATCAAGCTAAAATAATCAAACCCCGGTGATAACAGATTTACAATTTTGACTTTGAAATTATCTGCTTTTTGAAACTTGATTATTGAATTCCCTCCGAAAAACAGTAAATGTCATCCTATGTTTGCAATTTCAAATAATAAAGGGAATCTTTAAATTTGAAATTGCAAACATAGGATGACGCGTTTGGTATGTTTTGGGAGTGAGTGCATTATTGGAACTTTTTTTTGCAGGTGCCAAATAAGAATTAATCCATATTAACATCAATCCTTATCAGTACCCGAAATAAATTCTTAATTTCGCCCGTTCATCCTAATTAAAATAAAAATTTAAAATAGACATTATGACTGAAGTAATACAGAAATCGCTCAGAGAGTCGCCTTTGGCACGCTGGACGGCGATGGTAGTAGTTTCCTTGTCCATGTTTGGGGCATATTATTTTAATTATGCCGTTTCCTCGGTAAAACCTATTCTTGAAACAGCCCTCGGCTGGACCAGTTCCGATTTCGGTTTGTACACCGGAGCATATGCCTGGTTCAATGTTTTTCTTTTCATGCTTATTTTCAGCGGCCTCATTTTGGACAAACTGGGCATCCGGTTCACCGGACTTCTGTCTACCGCACTAATGGCCATTGGTACCGGCCTGAACTTCTGGGCCATGACCGCTTTACCAACAGGCACTACGGTGGTGATTCCATTGTTGGGAGTCATCAAAACCCAGGTCATCGTTTCCTGTCTCGGTTTTGCCATTTTTGGTGTAGGAAGTGAGGCGACGGGGATTACACTTTCCAAGGCCATTGTGAAATGGTTTAAGGGGAAAGAACTTGCTCTCGCCATGGGACTTCAAATGTCCATTGCCCGTTTGGGGACAGCCCTGGCTCTGGCCGTTTCTTTACCCATTGCCATCAGATTCACTTACAGCACCCCCATTCTACTGGCTTTCGTTTTGATGCTGCTCGGTCTGGTTGCTTTTATTGTTTATGTTGTTCTGGATAAAAGACTGGATGCCTCGGAAAAAGACCTGAAATTGGAAGAAGAAGAACCTTTCCGCATCAAGGATATTGTGTCCATTGTGAGCAACAAAGCATTCTGGTACATTGCCATTCTTTGTGTTTTGTTCTATGGGGCGGTTTTCCCGTTTCTGTTTTATGCTCCCGATTTTATTATCAATAAATATCATGTTGCTCCGGATTTGGCCGGCTTCATTCCCATGCTGCTTCCCTTTGGAACAATTTTTCTGACCCCTTTGTTCGGCAGTATCTACGACAAAAAGGGCAAAGGTGCCACCATCATGCTGATTGGTTCTGTCATGCTGATTTTTGTCCACGGTTTTCTGTCGGTTCCCGGTCTTGATAACTGGATTTTTGCGGCCATTTTGGTTATCATCCTCGGCGTTGCCTTTTCGCTGGTTCCGTCGGCTATGTGGCCTTCCGTACCAAAGATTATTCCCGAAAGACAACTGGGAACTGCTTATGCCGTCATCTTTTATATCCAGAATATCGGCCTGTGGCTCATCCCTCTGTTGCTGGGAATCGTTCTTAACGCCTCCAATCCAGCTGTTTCTCCCAATAAAGCACTAATTCGATCAGCCGTTGAGCAAAGTTTCCATAAAGCACTGGCTGACAACAATATTACAGCTAAAGAAAAACTGCTCAGTACAGCTATTGAGAAAACCACCGGAAGAATTGTGGATTCCATTGTCCAAACGACTTTTTATGTAGCTACACCACAAAATCAAGTGAATAGCGAAAACCTGAAGAAGGAAATGCTTGCCAGCAACATGAACAGCATTCAACAACTTCAGTTAAAAAACGGAAGCAAAGCTTCTTTAAAAATGCTTGAAAGCACATTTACCAGGGCTACTTTCCCCATCATAAACAAGGAAAAACTTAATCTGCGGTATAATTACGAAAATGACATTCTATTATTTACGCTGCTCGGAGTGCTGTCGTTCATCTTTGCACTCCTTCTAAAACGGGAAGACAAGAAGAAAGGGTATGGCCTGGAGTTACCGAATATGGAAAAATAACAGTTTACAATATTAAAAAACAAAATCATGAGTAAAGAAATATTAAATCTGGAACCCAAGGCATTGTGGAAAAATTTCTACAGCCTGACACAAATTCCACGTCCTTCGAAAAAAGAAGGCCAGGTTATCGAATTTTTGAAAAAATTCGGAGAAGACCTGGGTCTCGAAACCATCGTTGACGAAGTGGGGAACGTGATTATTAAAAAACCTGCCACCGAAGGTATGGAAAACAGAAAAGGAATTATTCTTCAGGGACATATCGATATGGTTCCCCAGAAAAATTCAGATTCGGATCACGATTTTGAAAAAGACCCCATTGATGCTTACATCGATGGCGAATGGGTAACAGCCAAAGGCACAACGCTCGGCGCCGATAACGGCATGGGTGTAGCTGCCGGCATGACTGTTCTCGAATCGAAAGATTTGGTACACGGTCCTGTGGAAGCTCTGTTTACCGTTGATGAGGAAACCGGCATGACAGGCGCCGAAGGTTTAAAACCAGGCCTGCTGGATGGCGACATTCTGCTGAACCTCGATTCGGAAGACGAAGGGGAACTCTATATCGGTTGCGCCGGTGGTGTCAACACCAATGGAGAACTGGATTACAAAGAAGAAGACGTTCCTGAAGGGATGGCTGCTTACAAAGTTACAGTTAAAGGTCTTAAAGGCGGCCACTCGGGTCTGGATATTAATCTCGGACGCGGCAATTCCAACAAAATTATAAATGCGCTGCTGGCAACTGCCAACGAGAAATATGGCTTGCGTGTTGCTGAAATGGAAGGCGGAAATCTGCGCAATGCTATTCCGCGTGAAGCTTTAGCCATTGCTGTTGTTCCTGAAGACAAAAAAGCTGATTTTGAGGCTTTTGTAAAAGAATTTGACCAACTTGTAAAAGACGAATTTACCAAAACCGATGCCGGTGTGGAAGTAACTGCCGTAACTGCCGACATGCCCGCAAAAGTGATGGAAGAAAAAGCACAGGCAAGCCTTTTCAAAGCTGTGGCTGACTGCCCCAATGGCGCTATTACCATGAGCAAAGAGCTGAAAGGTATTGTGGAAACCTCCACCAACTTGTCCATTGTCAAAGCCAAAGACGGCAAAATAGAGCTGGCCAGCCTGCAACGCAGTTTAACCGAAGAAGGAAAAGACAAGATCGCTGCCGATGTACGCGCTTCTCACGAAGCTGCCGGCCTCAAAGCCGAAAGCTCAGGTGACTATCCCGGCTGGAAACCCAATCCCGATTCACCTATTTTGAAAGAGATGAAAGAACTCTACAACAAGAAGTACGGGAAAGTTCCGGAAGTAAAAGTTATCCATGCCGGTCTGGAATGCGGGCTGCTCGGTTCGGTTTATACCAACTGGGATATGATTTCTTTCGGTCCCACCATTCGCTGGCCTCACTCTCCGGACGAAAAAGTGAATATTGCTACGGTACAGAAATTTTGGGATTTCCTGGTTGAAACCCTGAAAGAAGCTCCTAAAAAATAAAACCTCTGAGATTCTCCTTTCTTTTAGCGAAAGGAGAATCTCTTTTTAAATCAATATTCACAGTACCGGACATCCCCGTAAACAAAAGAAAAAAATATTTTTTTCGAATTTCGTTTTGTGAATTTTAAAAAATAGTCTATTTTTGCACTCCCAAAATTTACAGAAAGATGACAAAGAGAACTTTTCAACCATCGGTAAGAAAAAGAAAGAACAAGCACGGATTTCGCGAAAGAATGTCCAGCGTGAATGGTCGCAAAGTGCTGAAAAGAAGAAGAGCTAAAGGAAGAAAAAGACTTTCTGTTTCTGACGAATACAGATAGTACGCAAACCGTAGGTTTATATTTTTCTAATAGCCATAGAAATCCAGAGACTGCCTCAGCCTGTTTGAGACGGTCTCTTTTTTGTGCCCTGACCGATTCATTCCAAGCTCCTGAGCTTACCCTGAAAGAGCTGCTAACAGCCATATTTGACATGATTAGTACTTGATATAGAGAATGACCGGGGGACTGAGGGACTGAGAGACTGGTTGGGAAGGTTTATTAAAACAGGATATAATAACACATTATTTCTCCCGACATTCCACAGCTCCAACACCCCAACTTATTTGTTCTCAACAATACATGCTTCATTTCTCATATCGGACTAAGATTAAAACAACTTACTTTGAATGATTGTCAGCCTTTGCCTTTTTGCTTCCGCTATACATCTCAAATTTGATGAAACGGCTTTCTAACGGACCGTTGTACAGGATGATCTTCCGGGATGGCCGTAAGCCGATAAATTTGGCTACTTCCCTGTTTCCGGTAATAATCCAGGCTTCGTAGCCCTGAAATCTGTTTTTAAGCACATCACCGATATGTTTATAAAGCTCAATAAGTTCATCCTCTTCGAGACGCAGACCGTATGGCGGGTTGAACATTAAAATACCTTTTCCGCTTTCGGGATTGACTTTTTCGAAAGGCTTGTTGAGCAACATGACGTCTTTGTGCAGACCGGCATGTCTCAGGTTGGAACGGGCAATACCAAAAGCTTTATACGACCTGTCAGAAGCTATAATAGGATTGTCGTATTCACAAATTTCTTCTGCAGCCTCCTTTTTTATCTTTTCAAAAAGCTCCGGGTCAAAATCATTCCAGTTTTCAAAAGAGAAATGTTTGCGGTAGTAGCCGGCCGGAATATGCATGGCTTCCATGGATGCTTCTATGGGAATGGTTCCTGAACCACACATGGGGTCGATGAAATCGCCATCCTTTTTCCAGCCGCTGAGCCTAATCATGCCGGCAGCGAGTACTTCATTCAGCGGCGCTTTGTCAACAGCAACGCGATAGCCTCTTTTATGCAACGAATCGCCCGAGCTGTCTAATGAAATGGTACACTCATCCTGGCTAATGTGCACATCGATGTGCATCTGAGCATTCTCTTTACTGACAAATGGCCGCTTCCCCAATTTCTCGCGAAACCGGTCGGCAATGGCATCTTTTGTTTTCAGCGCCACATAAAGTGAGTTGGTCAGCGACGAATGGAAAACCGAAGCTGATACAACAAATGTTTTCTCGACATCAAAAAGTGCCGGCCAGTCAATACGTTTGACCTTTTCGTAGAGTTCCTGCTCATTTTTTACCGTGAAAATGCCAATGGGCCTAAGCACACGTAAAGCGGTACGACAAAGGTAATTAGCCTTATACATCAAGGCTTTATCACCCCGAAAAAAAACGACCCTGTTACCAGGCTCTACTGAGCTGGCTCCCAGTGCTTTGAGTTCGTCAGCCAACACATTTTCCAGTCCGGCAAGAGTTTTGGCAGTGAGGTCCATGCCTTTTTCGAATGTTTTCAAATTTTCCATCGCTGCAAAAGTAGGAAAAAAGGGGGAAGTAGTGAAGATATTTGTGTAGTACCAAGGTACAAGCGGACGTTTGCACCATATATGGAGGCAAATCCGATTGAAACATCCTATTTTTGTAAAAAACAAAGAAAATGACCATAAACGAAGCGCAAAAGCAAGTAGACCAGTGGATAAATACTACCGGCGTGAGGTATTTCAACGAATTGACAAATATGGCTATGCTTACGGAGGAGGTGGGTGAAGTGGCCAGGATTGTCGCGCGGAAATATGGCGAGCAGTCGTTTAAAGAGTCGGACAAAGCGGTTGACCTGGCCGACGAAATGGCGGATGTGCTTTTTGTGTTGATTTGCCTTGCTAACCAAACGGAAATTGATTTGGAAAAAGCGCTGGTTAAAAATCTGGCAAAAAAAGAGATTCGCGACAAAACCCGCCACAAAAACAATCCGAAACTCAGGTAAGTTTTTTGCCGCCGGAAAAATGGGTTTGGAAACTTATATCCTTAAAGTCCAGGTGGTCGCCGAAAATATATTTTTAAAATTTGATTTCAAAAAAGTAGTATATTTGCACCCCTTTAAAAGGAGAAAATATTTTGCGGATGTGGCGAAATTGGTAGACGCGCTAGACTTAGGATCTGGTGCCGAAAGGCGTGGGGGTTCGAGTCCCTTCATCCGCACATTTTTATTTAAACAAAAATCATTTCAATGAATATCACAAAGGAAGAAAGCGGAAAACTTACTGCTCTTGTTCACATTAACCTGAAAGAAGAAGATTATATTGAGAAAGTTAATCAGCAATTAAAAACATATCGCAAAGAAGCTAAAATGCCCGGATTCAGACCCGGAATGGTGCCTATGGGAATGATAAAAAGGATGTATGGAAAAACTGTCCTTGCTGATGAGGTGAACAAAAGTATCTCCGATGCCCTCAATAATTATCTTTACGAAAATAAAATCAATGTGCTGGGAAATCCATTGCCTAACGTGGAGAAGACAACCACCCTTGACTTTGACAAACAGAAAGAATTTGATTTCTTTTTCGATATCGGAATTGCCCCTGATGTTGAAGTGAACCTGTCGGAAGACATTAAGGTAGCTTACTATAAAATCAAGGTGAGCGACGAAGAGGTCGAAAAAGCGCTGGCCGATATTCAAAAACGTCTTGGCAAAGAAGAACATCCTGAAAAGGCTGAGTTAGAAGATACACTCAAAGGGAAATTTGTTCAGGTCGACGAAGAAGGCAATGACGTTGAAAACGGTTACACCAAAGAAGGCTCTTTCGTCGTTTCCGATATCGCACTGAAAACCATTCAGAAGAAATTTGTCGATAAAGAAAAAGGGAAACGCGTGGTGTTTAATCCTGCCAAAGCCTTTAAAGACGACAAAAAAGTAAAGGAACTTCTCGGGCTGGCCGATGATGACGAAAAACTGAACACAGATTATGCTTTTGATATTGAAGATATTATCCGTACCGAGCCGGCAGAGCTGAACGAGGAATTTTTCAAACAGGTTTATCCCTCTGATGAGCTGAAAACAGTTGAGGAGTTCAAAGATCGTATTCGCGAAGATCTCGCCGGCCATTATCAGAAAGATGCCGACAAACAATTTGTTTCCGACACCATCGATCTTTTACTCGAAAAAGTGAACCCCGAGTTGCCGGATGAATTCCTGAGACGCTGGTTATTTGAGAGCAACAAAGAAAAGGCCACCAAAGAGCAAATTGACGGTCAGTACGACAGTTATGCCAAAACTTTTAAATGGCAGCTCATCGAAGAAAAACTTATTGAGGCTTACGGCGATGCCTTAAAAGTTACCCGCGAAGATGTACGCAACAAGGTGAAAACCTATTTCCAAATACCCGATGGCGACGAACCCAACCCACAAATGGAAGGAATTGTTGACCAGCTTTTGAGCAATGAGGAAGAGTATCAGCGTATATTTGGTGAATTGATGGACGAACGTTACATTACTTTTTTCAAAGAGAAGATTGACAAAGATGAGAAAGAGTTTACCACCGACGAATTTATCAAGATAATTTCAACACCCAAACAATAATCTTATGAACAGCAGCAAAGAATTCAGAAAATATGCCACCAAACATCATGGCATTAGCAGCCTGACGCTGGAGCGTTACAGTTCGGTTTACGGAAATTATATTTCTCCCACCATTATTGAGGAACGGAAAATGAATGTGGCTCAGATGGATGTTTTTTCGCGTTTGATGATGGACAGGATTATCTTTTTAGGAGTTCCCATTGACGATTACGTGGCCAACATTATCCAGGCGCAGTTGCTTTTTTTGGAATCGGTTGATTCGGCACGCGACATTCAGATTTATCTGAACACGCCAGGCGGTTCTGTTTATGCCGGTCTGGGCATCTATGATACCATGCAGTATATTAACCCCGATATAGCAACCATTTGTACGGGGATGGCCGCCTCAATGGGCGCTGTGATTTTGTGTGCCGGCGAAAAAGGAAAACGTACAGCGCTGACCCATTCCAGAGTATTGATTCACCAACCTATGGGTGGTGCACAGGGTCAGGCTTCCGATATTGAAATTACTGCCCGTGAGATTCAGAAACTTAAAAAAGAACTTTACGAAATCATCTCGAAACACAGCGGTCAGACCTATAAAAAAGTATGGAAAGACAGCGACCGCGACTATTGGATGACTGCCAAAGAAGCCAAAGACTACGGTATGATTGATGAAGTACTTTTACGAAAAGAAAAATAGATAGCCGATCCGGTTATTTTTTAGAAACAGAATAGTTGTTTTGTGCAGGGCATAAAACGGCAATAAATTTTTACCATGGCAAAAACAAAAGAAGAGCATTGTTCCTTTTGCGGCAGACCCAAAGCGGAAACCGAATTGCTGGTTTCCGGGATGGAGGCTAAAATTTGCAATTATTGTATTGAGCAGGCAAAAACTATTCTTGATGAGGAGTCGCATGCGAAAGTGAAAGAGCTGAAGATTGACCATACCCTGTTGAAGCCGGCGGAAATAAAAGCCTTTCTCGACCAGTATGTAATCGGACAGGAAGATGCCAAAAAGGTGCTTTCGGTGGCGGTTTATAATCACTACAAGCGTATTGGCCAGACCATGAACACCAATGAGGTGGAGATTGAAAAATCCAACATTATTCTCGTGGGCGATACCGGAACCGGAAAAACGCTGCTTGCCCGCACCATTGCCCGTATGCTGCACGTTCCCTTTGCCATTGCCGATGCCACTGTTCTGACAGAAGCCGGTTATGTGGGCGAAGATGTGGAAAGCATCCTCACCCGCTTGTTGCAATCAGCCGACTACGATGTAAAATCGGCCGAAAAGGGAATTATTTTTATTGATGAGATTGATAAGATTGCCCGCAAAAGCGACAATCCCTCCATCACCCGCGATGTTTCCGGCGAAGGCGTTCAGCAGGCTTTGCTGAAACTGTTAGAAGGCTCCATAATCAATGTGCCACCCCAGGGCGGACGCAAACATCCCGAGCAAAGAATGATTCAGGTAAATACCAAAGATATCTTGTTTGTCTCCGGAGGCGCTTTCCAGGGAATCGGGCGAATTATCGCCGCACGTCTGCGTACCAACGTAGTGGGCTATACTTTTGCCGGGCATAAGGAAGAGGGGATAGATATGGAAAACCTGTTGCAATATATTTCGCCTGCCGATTTGAAGAAATTCGGCCTGATTCCCGAAATTGTAGGTCGTTTGCCAATTCTTTCTTACCTCAATCCGCTGGATAAAGAAACACTGAAACGGATTCTTCTTGAGCCAAAAAATGCGCTTGTGAAGCAGTTTGTCAAGCTTTTTGATATGGACGGCATCAAACTGACTTTCGAAGATGCAGTTTATGATTTTGTGGTGGAGAAATCCATTGAATTCAAGCTGGGTGCCCGCGGTTTGCGTTCTATTCTCGAAGCCATTTTGATGGACGCCATGTTTGACCTTCCTTCCAAAAAAAGAACCAAGACATGGCGCGTTACTCTCCGATATGCAGAGGAGAGACTTGGAAATTCCAGCATCGCCAAACTGAAAACAGCGGTTTAATCCATATTTTAGAATAAAGCAGGCAATTTGTAACATGCTTTTTCTTCAGTACTTTTCACGGGGAGCTGCTGGCGTCCGATACCCGGATATTTTGTCTCATCTCCAATCCGGTCTTTCGTTTTCATAAAATTAAAAATATACAGCAAGTCAAAAAAATGCTCTGTAAATCCGGACAGCCACTCCAAGGCGATAATTTCTTAGTTTTGCATAAAACTAAAAGTTAACTTTTTTGAGATATTTTAACGAGGCACCCGAATTAGTAAAAGCCGGCATTTATGTGCTTATTCTTATGGTTGTCGGTACTGTAGGATACATGTTTATTGAGTCCTACTCGCTAATTGATGCGTTGTATATGACAGTTATTACTGTGTCTACCGTTGGGTTCCGTGAGGTAAGATCTTTGTCGGACCCGGGAAAGATATTTACCATTTTCATTATTCTCTCCAGTCTCGGCGTTCTTGCCTACTTTTTATCAAATCTTACACAAAGCCTGTTCAAAACGCAGCTGGGTTTTTTCTTTGGTGGTAACCTCAAACATTTAAAACAAAAAAAGATGGAAAATCATATTATTGTCTGCGGCTATGGCCGGAACGGAAGTCAGGTAGTCCAGGAACTCGCAACTTTCGGCGAAAAAGTAATTGTGATTGACAAAGACCACGAGCTGGTAGTGAGCAAGATTACCGAACCCATTCAGTTTATTGAGGGTGACTCCACGGAAGATCAGGTTCTGTTGCAGGCAGGTATTGCCAAAGCCAGGTCGTTGATAACCACATTACCACTGGATGCGGACAACCTTTTTGTGGTACTAACAGCCCGGACTTTGAATCCTGATATCAACATCATTAGCCGGGCATCCAGCGAAAGCGCTGAAAAAAAATTACGCATGGCCGGTGTCAACAGCGTTGTTATGCCGGAACGCGTGGGCGGCGCCCACATGGCTACCCTTGTGGCACAACCCGACATGATGGAGTTTCTGGAGCACCTGAACATCCACGGCGACTCACCTGTTCAACTTATGGAAGTTATGTGTACTGATTTACCCGAAAACCTTTTGCATAAACCCATCAAAGAGCTGGAATTACGGAAAAAAACCGGTGCCAACATTATCGGTTACAAAACAGCTACCGGCGAATACATCCTGAATCCCACTCCGGACACCAAACTTTATCCCGATTCAAAGATCTTTGTCCTCGGAACAAAAGAACAGGTAGAAGATATGCGGAAAATTTTAAGCAGCGCCGTTTTCCAAAACAATAAAAGCTAACTTCGTCTTCCATGTTTATCACCTACCTTTCCTTTTTTTCAGGTTTTGCCATTTTAATTGCCGGAGCACAGATGCTGGTAAACGGAGCCAGCAGCATTGGCATTAAATTAAAAATCTCACAAATGGTGATAGGTCTTACCATAGTGGCCCTGGGCACATCCCTGCCCGAACTTATTGTCAATATTTTTGCAGGAATCAAAGGAAATACCGACCTCGCCATTGGGAATATTCTCGGCAGCAACATTACCAATACGCTCCTCGTAGTGGGAACAACCGCTTTAATTATCCCTATACATTTTCAAAAGAAAACACTGAAAAGAGATATCCCGTTCAGCCTTTTTGCACCTGTTTTACTTTTTCTGCTGGCCAATGATTTTATTTTCGGCCGTCAAAATATTATCAGCCGCTCGGATGGTATTATTTTACTGATTTTTCTTGGCTTCTTCCTCTATTTCACCTTTTTCAAACAGGGGAAAACGCCCTCTTTCTCGCAGGAAGGTATCAAACAATACTCCTGGTGGTTTTCGCTACTGTTTATTGCGGCAGGAGGTCTCGGCCTCTATTTTGGCGGGGAATGGATTGTGGATGGCGCTGTAAAAATTGCCACAGCCATTGGCATTAGCCAAACAGCTATGGGGCTGACACTGGTAGCCGGAGCCACCTCGCTTCCCGAACTGGCTACCTCCATTATCGCCGCCCGGAAAAACAATGCCGAGATGGCACTCGGCAATGCCGTGGGTTCCAATATTTTAAACATTTTGCTGGTTTTGGGGGTAACGGCATTGATAAAACCTATCCCCTACTCTCCAAAACTGAACATCGAACTGGGCCTTGTTTTTGCTTCGGGGTTGCTACTGCTGGCATTTGCCAAACTCGGCAAAACAAAAAATACACTAAATCGCTTTGAAGGTGTACTTCTTGTGATAATTTATGTGGCGTTTATCTATTTTACTACCATGTACCAGTAAGATACCGGATTCGTTCAACCTGTTATCTCTTTTATTTCGCCTTCCGGCAAAAAAAGATAAGCCGCCGCTTCAAACGAGGACATCTGAAGCGGCCGGGTAGTACCTCAAAACGGTTGCATACCTCAGAACGGGCGACAACTTTCCGATAAAATAAAAAAGATTTGTTATTTTCTATCAAAAATGATAATTGAATATAATTTGCATGTATATTTGCACTGTTAAATGAATAACAAAATGGAAAACAATCGTTATAAAAACATTCCCCACAAAACAATTGAACGGCTAAGTCAGTACCGACGCGCATTACAAATTGCTGCCGAAAAGGGTAAAACAAATATCTTTTCACATGAGATTGCTGCGCTTTTGCATATCACCGCCGTACAGGTCAGGCGCGATCTGATGCTCATCGGTTATTCAGGAAGCCTCCGTAAAGGATACGACATTAACGATCTGATTCATCTTATTGGAGAGTTAATTGACAGCCCCAAAGGACAGAAAGTGGCTATTTTCGGTATGGGAGACCTCGGTAGAGCTATCATCAATTACTTCCAGGGAAAAAGGGAAAAGCTGCAAATTACAGTAGGGTTTGACATCAATCCGGAGAAAACAAATCGTAAGATTGCCGGTATTCCATGCTATCATTTGGAGAAAATTACTGAGATTATAAGCAACGAGGGCATCAAAATTGGTATTCTCACCGTCCCCGGCGACCAGGCCGATGAAACTGTACGCCTCATGGTGGAAGCCGGCATTAAAGGTATTTTAAACTATACGCCAACGCCTGTAGAAGTTCCCGACGATGTATATCTTGAAGAATATAATATGATCTCATCACTGGAAAAAGTCGCGTTCTACGTAAAAGAAAAGGGCTAAATAACTTTATTAATAGAAAACCTAAATATCACTCTCGGCAAGTGCAGCTTTTATCTTTGTTTCCAGCTCTTCCATAAGATCCGGATTATCGGAAAGAATTTTTTTCACTGCTTCCCTGCCCTGCCCCAGCTTGGTTTCTCCATAACTAAACCAGGAACCGCTTTTCTTCACGATATTCTTATCCACACCAATATCAATAATCTCACCAATTTTGGAAATTCCTTCGCCATACATAATGTCAAACTCCGCCTTACGGAAAGGAGGCGCCACTTTATTTTTTACCACCTTTACACGCACACGGTTACCGCGCACCTCATCGGTATCTTTAATCTGGCTAATACGGCGAATATCCAAACGAACAGAAGCATAAAATTTCAAGGCATTGCCACCGGTAGTAGTTTCCGGATTCCCGAATACTATGCCAATCTTTTCGCGCAACTGGTTAATGAAGATGCAAATAGTGTTGGTCTTACTGATATTGGCTGTCAGTTTTCTCAATGCCTGCGACATAAGACGTGCCTGCAAACCCATTTTAGAATCCCCCATTTCACCTTCAATCTCACTTTTGGGTGTCAGGGCAGCCACCGAGTCAATCACAATCACATCGATGGCTCCCGAACGAATCAGATTATCCGTGATTTCTAACGCCTGCTCACCGTTGTCGGGCTGCGACATCAAAAGCTCTTCAATATCCACACCCAGCTTGGCGGCATAATAGCGGTCGAAAGCATGCTCGGCATCAATAAAGGCGGCAATGCCTCCCTTTTTCTGCGCTTCGGCAATTACATGCAATGCCAGGGTTGTTTTCCCCGACGATTCAGGACCAAAGATCTCAGTTACCCTGCCTTTGGGAATTCCGTCAACGCCCAGTGCAAAATCCAGCCCGATGGAACCGGTAGAAATGGAAGGAATCTTCTCCACACTCGTAGCACCCAACCTCATAATAGCACCTTTACCATACGATTTTTCGAGTCTCCCCAGCGTTGCTTCTAAGACTTTTAATTTATTTTGCCTCTCTTTTTCGAGATTTTGATTAGCTTTATCAGTTGTCATTTTATTCGAGATTTAATTTTTTAACAATTTGTTCCGTGTGTTCTTTCGTTTTTACTTTGCCGAAAACCTCCATGATTTTACCCGCTTCGTCAATCACAAAGGTTGAGCGAATAATCCCTTCATACTCTCTGCCGTAAAGCTTCTTTGGCCCCCAGGCACCGTACGCCTTAATTATTTTCTTTTCCGGATCCGACAAAAGCGGAAACGGTAAATCGTATTTGGCGATAAATTTCCGGTGCGAGGCCGTACTGTCAGGACTTACGCCAACCACGGCATAGCCTTTTGAGAGCCAATAATCGTAGTTGTCGCGAAAGTTGCAGGCCTCGTTGGTACAGCCCGCCGTATTGTCTTTGGGATAAAAGTAAAGAATCAGTTTTTTTCCCTTGAAACCGGTTAGCGAAACAGAATCCTCATCCTGATTAACAGCCGTAAAATCAGGCGCTAAGTCTCCTATATTAAGTTTCGTCATGAATTTATAATTGGTAAACAAATATACACATTTTCCCGAATGAAAAAGCGCCGTTTATGGATATTAAATTTTTGAAACCCGTAACCGTTGACAAGACAAAAGATAAATCCTCCTTTGCCAGGCTTCGGCGGATAAAAAGTAAAAAGATAAAAGTGAAAAAATAAATAACAATTGCCTGACTATTGTCTGACAACTGTTTGACCATTGCCTGACCATTGTCTGTCAACTGTTTTCTGGCCACCTCACTCTCCTCCGTTTTCCTCATAAAACTCACACCACTGCTTCAATCCACATTCGTCACATTTGGGTTTACGGGCAAGGCAGACATAGCGGCCGTGTAAAATAAGCCAGTGATGTGCCAGCGGAATCAGCTCATCGGGAATGTATCTCACCAGCTGCCTTTCCGTTTCCAGCGGTGTTTTTGCACCAACAGTGAGCCCCAGCCGGGCAGCGACCCTGAAAACATGTGTATCCACAGCCATGACAGGCTTATTAAACACAACAGAAGCAATGACATTGGCGGTTTTTCTACCCACACCCGGCATTTTTTGCAGTTCGTCGATATCGGAAGGCACTTTGCCACCAAAATCCGTCAGCAGCATTTTGGCCATTCCCGACAAATGTCTGGCTTTGTTATTCGGATAAGAACAGCTTTTGATCAGTGCGAAAATATCCGGCACCTCCGCCCGCGAAAGGCTTTCCACATCAGGATATTGTCGAAAAAACTCCTGCGAAATTACATTAACTCTTTTGTCGGTGCATTGTGCTGACAAAATCACTGCTACCAGCAACTGGTAAGGATCACGGTAATGCAACTCGGTTTCGGCAAAGGGCTGATGAATTTTAAAATATTCGATAATGTGACAGAAGCGTTCTTTTCGTGTCATAAAATAATTTTTTACAAAAATGGAGAAAATCTTTCATACCGGACAATTCTTTCCGGGAAAGAGGGAAAGATAACTATTGCAGGACCTTTTATTTTATTTTTATTTAACACTCTCGGCAAATTCCCTTAAGGAATAAATCGTTAATTTTGTAATGACCTAAAAAAGCAACTTAACATGGCACAGGAAATTGAACTCAAATTTTTGGTTAAAGGCACCTTTAAACCTTTCGTAATAAAAAATCTGGAAATTACGCAAGCCTATCTTTCCACCCAGACTAACCGTACCGTAAGAATCCGCATTCAGGACGGGAAAGGTTACATTAACATTAAAGGACCGGCCAGAATTTCCGGCATCATGCGTTTTGAGTGGGAACAGGAAATCCCGCTGAAAGATGCAAAAGACCTCATGGAACTTCGCGAATCGGGATTGGTGATAAAAACACGCCACATTGTGCCTGCAGGAGATGGCCTGGAATTTGAAGTGGATGAATTTCACGGAGATAATCAGGAGCTTTTATTAGCTGAGATAGAACTTCCCAGCGCAGATACGACATTTGAGAAACCGGAATGGCTGGGTCAGGAAGTTACCGGGAATCCAGCCTTTTACAGTGCCGAACTTTCAAAAAACCCTTACTGTAACTGGAAAGAGTTTAATCTTTAACATTGCATAAAATACCGGAGTCCGGAAAAATCCTTTGGATTTTTCCGGACTCCGCCTTTTAAAACCAAACAGAGCTTTTTAATTCATCAGGATATTTATATTTCCCATACTTTTTGTTTTAAAAACATGTACGGCTGCGGCATAAGCCAGAAGGTATCGGATAACTCCCGGTGAAGGTTTGCGCAGGTCAGCCTCTTTTGTATGTCGGGTCTTACACCTATATTGATCCTGAAAATCGTCCGAAGTAAGAAATTGTTGCATACGCAAAAGATTTTAAATGAATAATCTCTTCTTATCAAGAATTTAACGACAATTCCTGATAATTATTTCATACCCGGAAAAACTTTTTTTTGGTTCTATGTTGATTTGTGTGGGTAAATTAGGATGTCTTACTGTCGTAAAGGAAAAAAATGTCAAAAAATTCCAAATAACAATCCACAAATCGACATAGAACCTTTTTTTTTAAAAGACCGGTTCTTTATCGGTTTGTGGTTTAATTTTTGTGTTTTGGTAATTTGCCAGCAGCACTAATCCATACAATTTAACACAGCGCTAAAAAGCTCGTGACAACAAAAAATTACCGTGTCAGGATAATATTTTTCTCTTTAATCAGCTTCCGCAAATTTATTAAAGCATACCGCATGCGCCCTAACGCAGTATTGATGCTCACCTCGGTTTGTTCGGCAATATCTTTAAAACTCAATCCGGCGTAACATCGCAGGTAGAGCACCTCTTTTTGCTCTTCTGGCAGCCGCCCCATAAGTATCTGAATATCCTTATGAATCTGCTTCGTTACCAAAACATCTTCAATATTCGGGTCGGTTACTTTAAGCGTATCCATGAGGTTATACTGGTCGTTGGCCACTTCGGCAAGATTCAGTTTCTTCTGTTTCCTGAAATGATCAATAACCAGGTTATGTGCAATACGCATAACCCACTGGATAAATTTACCCTCGTCGTTGTAATTCCCTGATTTCAAGGTATTAATAACCTTAACAAAAGTATCCTGGAACAAATCATCAGCGAGCTGCTTATCTTTTACCATCACAAAAATGTAAGAGTAAAGCCTCGTTTGATGGCGTTCAATAAGTTCTTGTAAACCGGATGGTTTACCATCGAGAAATTCACGGATGAGCAGGCGTTCACCCCTTGCTTCCATTTTCATATGCCACTTGTTTTGGTTTCAGAAAAATAGTAAGCTTTTACTCGATAGGCAAAGTGTTTAAAAATGAATTTAACATTTGTTTTGAATTGCAAATATAAAGGTTAAAAGAAAAAAAGCAAATAAATTTTTAATTTTGTCGCTCATTTTCTTCTATGATTATCGAAACAAGCCGGGTAAATCCGAAAGACTACATTATTGTTGTCAAATCGCGCGTCAACAATTTAAAGAACCTCAGCGTTGCTATTCCGCGCCGTAAGCTGGTGGTTATTACCGGTTTATCCGGCTCCGGGAAGTCATCATTGGCTTTCGATACGCTTTACGCCGACGGTCAGCGCCGCTATGTGGAGAGCTTAAGTTCTTATGCCCGTCAATTTCTCGGACGTATGGACAAACCCGATGTGGACGCCATTTTGGGTATTTCACCCGCCATTGCCATCGAACAAAAGGTAAAAACACGCAATCCACGCTCTACGGTAGGCACTTCAACGGAGGTTTACGAGTATCTGAAACTACTGTTTGCCCGTATCGGAAAAACCTGGTCTCCCATCTCCGGCCGGCAGGTAAAACGTCATCGCGTAAGCGATGTTACCCGCTTTATACTCACACTGCCTGAGAGTAGCGATGTCCTGATTTTTGCACCGCTGAAAACCAACGGCAGCCGAAGTCTGAAACAACAACTGCAAATTCTTTTGCAACAAGGATTTAGTCGAATTATGAGCAGGGGCAAAATTCGAAGAATGGAAGAAATACTGGACGAGATAACAGACAAAACCAAACCTAAAGATTGCTATCTTGTTATTGACCGCATCAGAGTTGCCCACGACGAAAAAGAGCTGGAAGCACGCATTGCTGACTCGGTACAAACGGCTTTTTACGAAGGCAATGGTTACCTGAAAATTTCTTACGATACGAATGGCAAACCTCATACAACGGATTTCTCCCACCGCTTTGAACTGGACGGTATTCAGTTTGAAGAGCCTTCGGTTAACCTATTTACTTTTAACAATCCTTATGGCGCCTGCAAACGTTGCGAAGGTTTCGGTAACATCATGGGCATTGACGAGAAACTGGTGGTCCCCAATCCGGCACTTTCCGTTTTTGATGGAGCTATCGCCTGCTGGAAAGGAGAAAAAATGGGACAGTGGAAAGAGCGTCTCATCCGAAACGCTTACAAGTTTGATTTCCCTATCCACAAACCTTACTATCAACTCTCCGAAGAGCAAAGAGAACTGCTCTGGACCGGAAACCGTTATTTCGGAGGACTGAACGACTTTTTTACCTCTCTTGAGGAACAGGCTTACAAGATTCAATACCGTGTCATGCTCTCGCGCTACCGCGGAAAAACGGTTTGTACCGAATGCAAAGGTACCCGCCTGCGTAAAGATGCCAACTATGTGAAAGTCGCCGGAAAGACTATTTCCGAGATTGTCCAAATGCAGCTTAACAAAAGCCTTGAGTTTTTTAAGAATATCGAACTCAGCGAAGTGGATGAAAAAATTGCCCGCCGGCTGCTGCTGGAAATTGTCAACAGGCTGCAGTACCTGAATGATGTTGGCCTGGGTTATCTCACACTCAACCGCCCTTCGGCCACACTCTCCGGAGGCGAATCGCAGCGCATCAATCTCGCCACTTCGCTCGGTAGTTCGCTGGTAGGTTCCATGTACATTCTTGACGAGCCCAGTATTGGCCTGCATCCACGCGATACACAACGGCTTGTTAAAGTTTTAAAACACTTGCGCGATATTGGTAATACGGTTATTGTGGTGGAACACGAAGAGGACATCATCAGGACCGCCGACCAGATTATTGATATCGGTCCTGATTCTGGCGAACATGGCGGCGAACTAATTTTTCAGGGAGCTTTTGACGAGCTGAAAGACAACGATATCAGCTACACCGCGCTGTACATGACAGGGAGAAAGCAAATCGAAATACCGGCACACCGGCGACACTGGAACAACTATATTGAGGTAAAAGGCGCTTTTGAGCACAACCTGAAAAACCTCTACGTAAAAATCCCGCTAAACGTACTGACCGTGGTTACGGGTGTCAGCGGTTCGGGCAAGTCAACGCTGGTGCGTGACATTCTGTTCTTCTCACTGAAAAGAAGACTCAACGGCGAAGCCACCTCCGAGCGAAAATTTGCCCTGCTCGAAGGAGAAATTAATCGCATCCAGCGGGTGGAATACATCGACCAGAATCCCATTGGCCGCTCTTCGCGTTCCAATCCGGCCACTTACCTGAAAGCTTACGATGAAATCCGTCAGCTTTTTGCTAACCAGCCACTGGCCAAATTACGGGCTTACAAACCCGGCTACTTCTCTTTTAACATTCCGGGGGGACGGTGCGAACAGTGCGAAGGTGAAGGTGTAATTAAAGTGGAAATGCAGTTTATGGCCGACATTTATCTAAAATGTGATACCTGCAACGGACAGCGGTTTAAAGACGAAGTACTGGAGGTTAAATACCGCGACAAGACCATCTCGGATATCTTAAGTCTCGCTGTGGATGATGCCATCGAATTCTTCGGACAGGCAACACAAAACAACTCTCTGGAAAAGAAGATTATCGAAAAAATAAAGCCGCTGCAGGCGACAGGACTGGGCTATCTGCGGCTCGGACAAAGTTCAAATACCCTCAGCGGCGGCGAAGCACAACGCATCAAGCTGGCTTTTTTTCTCTCAAAAGGCGCCGGCAGCTCCCCCACCCTCTTTATTTTTGACGAACCAACGACCGGACTGCATATTCACGACATAAGCAAACTACTACAGGCTTTTAACGCGCTGATTGAAAACGGCCACAGCATCATCGTGATTGAGCACAATGCCGAAATCATCAAATCAGCCGACTGGATTATTGACTTAGGGCCGGAAGGCGGTGACCACGGCGGCGAAATTATTTTTGAAGGCACACCGGAAGAAATTGTGAATTGCGAAAAATCTTATACGGGCAAATTTCTCCGGGAAAAGTTGCATTAAAGTTGCTGCTTCAGGCGTCTTCACCTGAAGTATCGAAAACACAAACTCGTTTTAAAGCGGAATTTTTAGCCTTTGTATCTTGAACTTATCCACTGAAAACAGCACTTAATTTTTATGGTTTCCCGCCAATAATGCTTACTTTTGTCCATCGCAAACCATCAAATTAACTTATACAAAACATGAGAAAGATCTTTTACTATTTCGCAGGGATTTCCATCATGGTCTTTGGTCTGAATGCATGCAACAACGGGAGTAACCCACACCAAAAAAGCACATCAGCCTTAACACCTGACACTACCGTGCATTATCCGCAGGAGAAACATCTCGCCAACATGAAACAGCTCACTTTTGGTGGCGACAATGCCGAAGCTTATTTTAGTTTTAACGACAAAATGATTGTCTTTCAGGCCAGCAACAAAGCCTGGGGCTCCCATTGCGACCAGATTTACTACTTCCGTCTTGCCGATGGCGACATGAAAGAGACCATCCCCACCCTTCTGAGCAACGGATTGGGCAGAACTACCTGTTCCTATTTCTTACCTGGCGACACGACAATACTTTATGCTTCCACACGTGCCGGAGGAGATTCCTGTCCCCCCGTTCCTAAAAAACGCAGCGATGGAAAATATGTATGGCCCGTTTACGAAGATTTTGACATTTATGTAGCAAATCTGAAAGGCCAAATCATTGACACGCTTATAAAGAGTCCGGGTTACGATGCCGAAGCTACCGTTTCGCCACAAGGTGACAAAATTGTATTTACCTCCGACCGCTCCGGCGACCTGGAACTATACACCTGCGACATTGATGGCAGCAATGTGCATCAGGTAACGCATCAGCTGGGATACGATGGCGGTGCATTCTTCTCCCCGGACGGGAAAATGCTGGTATTTCGCTCTTCCCGCCCCAAAACACCGGAAGCAATCAAAACTTACAAGGATTTGCTAAAGCAGCATCTCGTTATGCCAACCAAGATGGAGATTTACACCTGCAACGTGGATGGCAGCAACCTGAAACAGGTAACCCATTTGGGAAAAGCCAACTGGGCGCCTTTCTTCACTCCGGATGGAAAACACATTATTTTCAGCTCAAATTATGCCGGTACACGCGGCTTTGATTTTAACCTTTACATGGTTGACCTGGATGGAAAGCATATAGAAAGAATTACCTACGACAACACGTTTGATGCCTTTCCGATGTTTTCGTTCAATGGAAAAAAATTAATTTTCTCCTCCAGTCGCAATAACCATAACCAACATGGTATCAATCTGTTTATCGCCGACTGGAAACCGTAAGATGAATGAAGAATGAAGAATGAAGAATGAAGAATGAAAATATGAAACTATGCCTGACAATTGTCTGACAATTAATTGACAACTGTTTGACAGCGAAGCGAATGACAACCGAACGACCATAACCATTAAAAGAAAGATGAATCGCGAAGCCAACAGAAAAAAAGTTTTGGAATACCTTGAACATTTGGATATTCCTTATGAGATTTACGAGCATCCGCCGTTAGATACCATCGAAATAGCGCTGGATTACTGGAAAGACATCGATGCCACCCATTGCAAAAATCTGTTTTTCAGAAATCACAAAGGAAACCGGCATTATCTTGTCATCATAAAAGACACCACGCCGTTCGAAATTCACAGTCTGGAGAAAATGTTGCATCAGGGGAAACTGAGTTTTGCCTCTGAAAAGCGGATGATAAAATACCTTGGTGTGAAGCCAGGCTCTGTTTCGCTGTTTGGCTTAATCAACGACAGCGAACATCATGTTTATGTTTTTCTTGATGAACAGCTGAAGAAAGCTGAAAAAGTGAGTTTCCATCCCAACGACAACACGGCCAGCGTAGTAATTCGCTTTTTCGATTTAATGAAATTTTTAAAAGAACGTCAAAACGGTTTTGGGTTTATCAACCCAACACCCGAAAACAATTAAAATTCACAATCATGGATAAACTTGCAGTAAACATAAATTCAGAAATTGGCAAGATAAAAGGGGTCATCGTGCACACCCCTGGAGCCGAAGTGGAAAACATGACGCCCGAAAATGCAGAGCGAGCGCTGTATAGCGACATTTTAAATCTGAGCGTAGCTATCCCCGAATACAATGAGTTTGTGGGTGTATTGAAAACGCAGACGAAGGTTTTTGAGGCGGTCAATTTGTTACAAACAGTACTGGAAAACGACAGCGTCAGGGAAAACCTGCTGGAGAAAGTTTGCGAACACGAGCGTCGTTCGCAGAAACGTTACAATCTTTGCAACTACATAAAAACACTTTCCGCACCTAAGCTGGCTTCAAAACTCATCGAGGGAGTGGAAATGCAAAAGAACAACCTCACCAGTTTTCTTGATAACGAACGCTTTTCTCTGAGCCCGTTACCGAATTTCTTTTTCACCCGCGATGCCAGTTTCTCAATAGGGGACCAGGTGATAATCAGCAAAATGGCCAATACTGTCCGCGACCGGGAAGCTATCATAATGGAAACCATTTTTTCTCACCATCCCCTGTTTGATACGACAGCCGTCAACCCAGTCTTAGATTTTGACGATAGCGGAAGAGGAACCATCGAAGGAGGCGATGTGCTTGTGGCCCGCGATGACGTACTCATTATCGGTACCGGCAACCGAACCACTACTCAGGGAATCGACAGCATGATCGAATACATGAAGACAAAACCGGGGATAAAACATATTCTGGTACAGGAACTTCCATACAAACCGGAGTCGTTTATCCACCTCGACATGACCTTCACTTTCCTTGACAAAGACAAATGTATGGTTTTTGAACCGTTGATACTGAACTCTTCACGCTACCTGAATATTCACATTACCATTGAGGGTAACAAGGTAACGAAAATCAGCGAAGAGAAAAGCCTGCTTCATGGGCTGAGGAAACTGGGAATGGATATGGAACCGGTGAGTTGTGGTGGCAACACCCATCTCTACGACCAGGAACGGGAACAGTGGCAGAGCGGGGCTAACTTTTTTGCGCTGGAACCGGGTAAAGTGATAGGCTACGAACGTAACATACACACCATCGAAAACATGAGCCGTCATGGTTTTGAAATTATCAAAGCAACCGATGTTATCCGTGGGAAAGTTAGTTTAGACGATTATAAAAAGGTGGTCATCACCATCAAAGGCAACGAACTCTCACGCGGCGGCGGCGGTGCACGCTGTATGACTATGCCCGTGGCAAGAGAGAATGTTAAATGGTAGTACAAGATAAAAGTTAAAAGTAAAAAGGCAAAAGTTAAAAGTTAAAAGTTAAAAGGCAAAAGTTAAAAGTAAAAAGGCAAAAGTTAAAAGTTAAAAGCAAATACAATGAATAACAACTGATTGACAGCAAAGCGTCTGACTCTGTCCGCCGAAGCCTTAGCAAAGGCGGAACAATTGTTTGATAACTGTCTGATCATTGTTTGACAACTGTTTGACTATCGTTTGACCATTATTTGACAACCAAATTCCATGACCAAAGCAGAAGCTAAAATACGGATTGATAAACTTTGCGACGAGTTGCAGGAACACAATTACCGCTATTATGTGCTGGCACAACCGTCTGTCAGTGATTTCGAGTTCGACCAAAAGCTGAAAGAGCTGGAACAGCTGGAAGCCGCTTACCCCGAATTTGTCCGTCCCGACTCCCCTACCCGCCGTGTAGGCGGCGAGCCGACAAAGGATTTTCCTTCGGTGAAACACAAATACCCCATGCTCTCGCTTTCCAACAGCTACTCGCTGGACGAAATCAGAGAGTTTGACGCGCGGGTGCGTAAAGCCGTTGGCCAAAGCGCGGAATATGTCTGTGAACTGAAATACGATGGCCTCGCCATTAGCCTGACATACACCTACGGACTGCTGACACAAGCCGTTACCCGCGGTGATGGCGTGCAGGGCGATGATGTAACCAACAATGTGAAGACCATCCGGAGCATTCCTTTGCGTTTGCGAGGCGATTATCCGCCGGAACTGGAGATTCGTGGTGAAATTGTTATGCCGCGCGCAGAATTTGAACGGCTGAACAGCGAACGGGAAGAGATTGGTGACAACCCGTTTGCCAACCCGCGCAACGCTGCTGCCGGCTCGCTGAAAATGCAGGATCCCAAAGAGGTGGCCAAACGCAAACTCGATGCTTACCTTTACTACATTCCGAATCCTCCGGAAAACGTAAAAACCCATTACGATGCGTTGAAAAAAGCCAAATCATGGGGATTAAAAGTTTCGGACAACATAGCTATTTGCCGGAACATGGCACAAATTACCGAGTACATCAACGATTGGAACAAAGGCCGCCGGCACCTGCCTTACGATATTGACGGCATCGTTATCAAGGTAAACGACCTGGCTTTACAACAACAACTGGGCTACACCGCCAAAAATCCGCGCTGGGCCATTGCCTATAAGTTCAAAGCAGAACGAGTGGAGACACTGCTGGAATCCATTGATTACCAAGTAGGAAGAACCGGGGCTATTACGCCTGTTGCCAACCTGAAACCGGTGTTGCTGGCCGGCACCACCGTGAAACGCGCCAGCCTCCACAACGCCGACATTATTGCTCAGCTGGATGTGCGTATTGGCGACACGGTTTATGTGGAGAAAGGCGGCGAAATCATTCCAAAGATTGTAAGCGTAAATTTAGACAAACGCCCTGCCGGGGCACAGCCGGTGAAGTTTATCGGCCACTGCCCGGAATGCAACACACCGCTAATACGCAAAGAAGGGGAAGCCGCCCATTACTGCCCCAACGAAGACAGTTGTCCACCCCAGATCAAAGGCAAGCTGGAACATTTTATTTCGCGCAAAGCGATGAACATCGACAGCCTCGGCGAAGGCAAAATAGAAATCTTGTACGACCATGGCCTGGTGAAAAATGTCGCCGACCTTTATGATCTGACCTATACAATGATTCTCGGACTGGAAAAAGTCATTCCTGCCGGGGAAGGCAAAAAAGAGAAGCGCATCAGCTTTCGCGAAAAGACCGCCGAAAACATCATCAAAGGCATTGAACAATCGAAACAGGTTCCCTTTCCCAGAGTACTGTATGCTCTTGGCATTCGTTACGTAGGTGAAACGGTAGCCAAAAAACTGGCAGCACATTTCAAAGCCATCGACCGGCTCATGGCTGCTTCTTTCGAAGAGCTCATTCAGGTGGATGAAATCGGAGATAAAATTGCCGAATCGGTCATTTTGTTCTTCCAAAAACCAGTCCATCGAGAGATGGTAGAACGCCTCAGGACACATGGTGTGCAAATGGAACTTACCGAAACACAACCTTCGGAACCACAGCTGTTACAGGGGAAGTCTTTTGTGGTGAGCGGTGTGTTCGAACATCATTCGCGCGACGAAATTAAGAAGCTGATAGAGCGTTTTGGTGGCAAAAACGTAAGTTCAATCTCATCCAAAACAGATTACGTCCTCGCCGGCGCCAATATGGGTCCGGCAAAAAAAGCAAAAGCCGAAAAACTGGATATTCCCATTATTTCTGAAGAGGAATTTGAAAAGATGATCAAAGGATAACTGATTCCTCTTTTGTTGTGGCCCAAACCAACAAAAGCCGTGGCTTTTTAATATAAAAACCCAAACAGCCACAAAGGCAGCACACCGGGGGCACCGGTTTCAATATCGTCTTTCACAACAAAAGCATTGGGCAGGCCGGCAATTTGTTTTCGTGTTTTATTTTTACCGCCAACTTCAAACAAAAACTTGTTTTCCACGAGAAAATCACCCGCTTTCGGCAACATAACACTATGCCCATATCGTACCTGGTTCAAAAAGAATGTCTCCCGCAAATTACCACTGTTTACGGTTTGTGGAGCAAGGGCATACATCAAATTCGTGTTATTCAGGTAAATCTTTTCAGGCTTTCCCAACTTCCTGATACCTTTGGTGGCGCTTTGCAGCAACAAAAGCAACTGTGCATGGTTCAGCATGGAAAAAAATTTAATAAGCGTAACCCTTGAAACACCAACCATTTCTGACAGTTTCTGTGTATTCGGTTTAAAAGGAGAGGACTCGGAAATTATGGCCAGTAATTTTTTAAGCTTTTGTATTTGTGCAAAATCAATCGACTCCACAGCCGGCAGGTCCACTTCAAGGATCAGCTCTATGGTATTCATTAATTTCTCAGGATATTCACGTTTCCCTTCCACAAAAAACGGGTAATAACCATACTTCAAATAATCTCCAAAATAAGCCAAAGGTTTGATTTTGCTTGTTATATTATGTGCTATTTCAACGGAATACCGCAACAATTCGTCCCAGCCGACAGAATCAAATTTCAAAGCCTGATCCATCTCCAGGAACTCGCGAAAAGAAAGACCAGGCAGAAGATAGCTGACAACCCTGCGACTTAAATCAGCCTCCCCTTTTTTTATTTCAAGTATAGAAGACCCTGTAAAAACCACAAACAAACCTTTATACGTGTCATGTATTTGCTTTATTTCATTTGACCAACCACGGTATTTATGGATTTCATCCAAAAAAAGATATTTCCCTCCGGCTTTATAAAATCCGTCTGCCAGTTCCAGCAGTGTATTTCTTGAAAAATATAAATGATTTACATCTGCATACAAAACCTCTTTGGAAGGCGTTCGGAATTTGTGTTTGATATATTGTAGAACTAAGGTTGTCTTTCCCGAGCCTCTCGCGCCAAGTATGGAAATAAGTCGGTTGTCCCAATTAACGGTATGGTACAAAAACCTGCTAAACCTCAAAGAAGTCAAGCGGAGTTTGACATCAAATATTTCATACAATTGTTCCATAGTGTTTTCTTTGTTTTACAAAAATAATCATTTTTGTTTAATACACAAAACATTTTCCTTTATTTTTGTTTATTGAGGAAAACGTTTTTAAAAAAATCAGAATAACCCTGCACCACCCGGAAGAGCAATTATTAGAAGTCCTCATTGGATTTTAAATCCTTTTTCTCCACAAGTTGGAATGGGCTCCACAGGAGTGCTTTTGGCACAAATCCCTACCGGCAAAAGGCTATCCTTAGGGATTGTGACGAAATAATGCATGAAGTCATCACGGAATCTACATTCCTGAGTCCGGTAATTTAGTGGGCTAATATGATAATTTACAGGAGTTTAATCAAATTTTCAGCAAAAATAGCGAAACCAATCAGGATGATGAAAACTGAAAATATGCGACGTAGCCAGAGCTGGTCGATGCGCTTGGCGTAAAAAGCGCCGATGATGCCTCCTAATGAACCACCCGCTACAAACACCGTGCTGATCATTAAATTAATTTCACGACCCTGAATCAGGTAACTCGCCAGCCCAAACATCCCGAATAGGAAAATGATAAATAAAGAGGTGGCAATGGCTTCTTTCATTTTGAGATTGGCACCCAGAAAAAGAGCCGGAACCAACAGAAAACCACCACCTATACCAAAAAACCCACTGGCAAGACCGGTAAGAAAACCGAGAGTTAAAATTCTGGGATAATTGATGGTCGCCGGGCCTGTCATCTCTTTTTTCTCCGGTGCTTTTCTCGATGCCATCATATAGCCAATGCAAATCATCAACAATGCAAAGATGAGTAACAAGACAGGCCCTTTAATCTGCTTGTTGATCAATGCGCCGAGGTAGGTACTCACAAGTCCCGGAGCAGCCATAAAGAAGGCAATTTTGAATTTCACCAGCGACTGTCGCATATAGCTGACTGAGGATATCAGCGATGTAACACCCACCGCAACCAGCGAAGTTCCAATGGCCAAATGAATGTTTTCGCCAACAAGGTACACCAATAAAGGAACGGCCAGGATAGAACCGCCACCGCCGGTCAATCCTAGCGCACCACCTGATAAAAGACCACTGAGCAACGCAAAAAAATAGGATAAAGTCATGGGTTAATTTATTTAAAAGACCAAGATAAGACTAAATTTTGTGAACACGTATCGTACTTTCGGCTTTGTAGTTATCCCACTTTACAGGAAGATCCAGCTTAAGCCATTCCTCTATACCGCCATTCAGGTTATACACATTATCATATTTTTCTTTTATTAAAAAAAGTATGGTATCTCGACTTCTATTGCCACTATGGCATCCGACAATGACCTCCCTGTCCGGGGGAATTTCCCTAAACCGGAAAGCAAACTCACTCTGTGGGATAAATATTTGCTCTTCCACGTCGAAAGCGAACATTTCAATTTCTTCCGATTCACGAATATCCAGCAACAGAGCACCCCTTTGGATCCTCTCGTAAGCAGCAGCCGGATGGACTTCTCTAATTTCCTGATGCATATTCTGATAGTTTATAAATGAAAGGGTTATTCTTTTCCAGCATAAAGTAAAAATAAAAAACATGACCTGTTCTTCCCGAACCAATACAAAAAAAATTTATTTTTCTTTTTAGCAGAATTGATACTTTCTTTTTTTTGCCGGCAAATGTAGGGCGGAATAGAACAGGACACCCATATTATTTCATTAACAGGCATAACCAGAAATTATAATGAAAGAAGTCGGGATTACCTATACTTGTCACTCGGAAATGGCACTGTAGGAGACTTCTAATAAAATTGTGAAAAAGGATAAAGGATTTTTACCAATTAATGATTCTATAATGCCGATAAGTAAATGGAATTATTTTTTATCGGCAATTCAGGGTCGTTGCGGTATAATATTTAGTTAAGCGGACTCTTGCAAAACAATACTGATTCAGAACAGGTAGTTGTTTACGAAAACAACGCTTTAATATCTTCTGTTTTCAGGTTTTTCATGATGCTTTCATCAGTCTGGACAATATCGGTGGCTATTTTTGTTTTTTTCTGTTGCAGTTTCAGAATTTTTTCCTCCACGGTGTTGGTACAGATCATCCGGTAAGCAAACACTTTTTTGTCCTGGCCGATGCGGTAGCAGCGGTCGATGGCCTGGTTTTCCACCGCCGGGTTCCACCACGGATCCACCACATAAACATAATCGGCTGCCGTAAGGTTAATGCCGGTGCCACCGGCTTTCAGGCTGATGAGAAACACCCTTAAGTCGGGATTTTCCTGGAAATTCTTCACCGACTGCTCCCGCTGTTTTGTACTCCGCTGACCATCGAGGTATTCATATTCAATATTATGCTTATTGAGTTCTGACTTTATCAACCCGAGCATTTTAACAAACTGTGAAAAGATAAGGAGTTTATGGTTGGCTGTTTTGTCGGTAATGTGCCGGACAATCTCTTTTATCTTCACCGATTCGGAAACATTTATCTCGTCATTATTGAGCAATAACGGCGAATCGCAAATCTGCCTCAGGCGGGTCAGTGCTTCGAGAACCATCATTTTTGATTTGCCGATGCCCTCTTTTTCAATATTGCCAAGTAATTTGTTTCTGAATTCGTTGCGGTAAGCATCATACACTTCACGTTGCTCTTTGTCCATTTCGCAATAGATGACATTCTCCGTTTTGGACGGCAGCTCTGTTGCGACCATTTCCTTGGTACGCCGCAATATGAACGGATTGATCATCCTCTGCAACTCTGTAGCAATCATTTCATTACCCTCTTTGTCAATGGGATTGGAAAAATTTTTCTTAAAAGCATTCATACTGCCGAAAAAGCCCCGGTTCACAAAACTCATTTGCGAATAGAGATCGAACGTACTGTTTTCGATGGGTGTTCCCGTTAAGGCAAGCCGGTTTTTGGCATTTAGCAGTCCGGCGGCTTTAAAACGTCGTGATGCCGGGTTTTTTATGGCCTGCGACTCATCAAGTATCACATAATTAAACCTGAAATCTTTCAGCATTTCGATGTCGCGCAGCAGGATACCGTAAGTTGTAAAAATCAATGGGTATTTTTGAAACATTTGGGTATCGGTTGCTCTCCCGATTCCATAATGATACAATGCTTTAAAGCCGGGTGCGAATTTTTTTATTTCGGCTTCCCAGTTAAACAACAGTGTGGTAGGCACAACAATAAGGTTGGGAGTTTTGTCTTTTTTTACGATTTGCTGCAGGAAGGCTAGCACCTGAAGTGTTTTTCCCAATCCCATATCATCGGCCAGGATACCGCCCCAGTGCATGTCGTCAAGAAAGTTCAGCCAGTTAACACCCTCTTTCTGGTAATGTCGCAGCTCAGCTTTTATCGTTTTGGGAATTTTGGTTTTTGCAATTTCCTTAAAAGCGGCAAGCTTTCTTTTTTTCTCTTCTATCTCCTGCAGCACTTCGGTATCGCTTATGTCGTCAAACAGCTCGTCAATAACAGAAAATTTCAGGTGGGATACCGAAAGCCTGTCGCCCCTGACCTCACCGTGGCGGAAATATCTTTCCAGTTTATGCAGCCATTCGGAAGGCAAAATCCCTACCGAACCATCTTTCAGCCGGATGTATTTTTCCTTGTTGATGACAGCGTTTCTGATGTCCTTCAGGCTCACTTTATTGTCACCGAAAGTAATGCCCATCTCCACTTCAAACCAGTCGATTCCTGATTTCACGGAAGTGGATATTTTTCCACGATGTGGCGAGTACTTAAAGTTTTTTAGCTCTTTCAGTCCGAATATCTCGATTTCATTTTTTCGCAGCTCGTCAAAGAACTTATAAAACCACAGGTCTTTTGCAAAATCTTCGTAGGAAAGATAAAATACCTTGTCTCCTTTTTGCCCCTCAAATTCGGGATGCAGGGAGCTGATAAAACCCACAAAATCATCTTCCAGCTCAAAGTTACGCCGATATTTTATTATCTTTCCGTTTTCCTCCGAAAGCACATCGCCGGTATGATAAAGTGCTGCTGCCATACCGTTTTTATACTCCACCTGCGGGACAATCACAATGTACCCTTCTTTTTCCGAAAGAAAAACCTGTTTTTCACGGAAATCAAGCTCCACAGTTTCATGGTCATACTCGTCCGTATTGAAAACCACTTCAATATTTTTCGCCAGCGGCTTGATAATTTCCGTATAAAACAACGCTTTGTGCGATTTTACCATTTTGTGGTTGTCAATCAAATTGCTCAGGTAATTTCCGGCGTTGAAACTTTGGACAGTATATAAAATATCATCAATAAAATACAAATACTGATTATCGCCTGTTGTCTCCAGATTTTCTCTTTCAATAAACTCTTTGCCTGCTTTTATTTTGAGGCCAAGATGGATAAACTGATTATCGGAGGTAACTTCAAAGAAAGCATCCAGCGGTTCGGCGGAGACCTTTATCAGCTGCAAATCCTTTTTGTGAAGTTTGTATCCGGAATCATCCTCTGTCTTACGGTAAACAAACTTTTCGTTTTTCAACAATTCAACGGCACGTCTCTGTAACCGATATAATTTTCTGAGCGAATTATCATCAAAACTATTCTGGTTCAAAACGTTACAAACTTTTATCAATGCCGTTGCATTATCGGAAACAGACATATCGTATTTTGAGATGTCGATGATATTCTCATAGTATTCAAAAAAGCTAATGAGTGCGTTGCCCGCCTTGTTCGGTTTGGCAATAAAAGGTCTTATATAGTTTTCCTCACTTAGATAATACCCATCATCAATCTGGTTGTATTCTATTACAAACCCCAGCGCTCTTTTTTCTCTGGCCGCTTCTGCTTCCACGATATCCAGTTTGTCAGCATCTTTATTAATCCTGCTCACCAGGTCGGGCAAATAAGCCTCTTTCAGGTCTTCGACGGGCAGCAAGCCATCCGCTCTGTCATTGGTTATGTCATACAGCCCTTCTGACGAAAAGGATGTATAAAAATAGTCTTCAAATTTTTCATTTTCAAGCCCGTAGCTTTCAAGAGTCCTCTTTTGCACCTTGTAAACATAGCCACTAAAGATGATGTCCAGCAAATTCGGATTTTTTGATTTGGCAATATAGAGTAAAGCCAGCGCTTCAGAATAATCCAGCTCACCGGTTTTTTGTCCGTTATTCGATGAAATATAAACTTTACCGTTTTTCAGGGTAAAACAGATGGTAAAACTTCTGCCATGAAGAGACATGCTCAGCGTAATCTTACTCTTGGTAAACTTAAATTTTTTAACTTCCAAATAATCGTGCTGATAGAGAAAGAAATCCTGGTTGTGATAGTTTTTCCGGATAAAATCCTCTGTTATCACCTTGTAGTCAGCAATCTCAAAACCATCTTTGGTTCGTAATACGGGAGCTTTTTCGACCACCGATGCCGTTTCAATTTTCGCCATATAGAAATTCCGGAAATCATTTTTCGCAAGATATTTTAACGCAGCAACGGTATGTTTGCATATCCCTCCCCAGTCGTACGGGCAGGAGCATGAGGTTGTGACATTACGTGCCAGCAGATTATTTACCTTAACATCATACGTATGGTTTCCGGTAACTTTAAACCTGAAAACATCATCTTTTTCGTTAAAAGATTCAGGTTGCACATTGCCGCTACGATAAATTCTGATGCCTCGTTTTATGATCTCATCTTCGGCATGAAAATGGATGATTCTCGTTATGTAATCATTTAAGGGTATCTGTTCTTTGTTCATTCCACCACAGGTTCAATTATTTTATAAGTCAATTTTAATACAGGATAAAAGACCTGACATATAAATATTAACAGCATCGGCAAAGTTATTGAAATTAGAAAACAAATGGGGGTTGGAGAGTAAAATGAAAGGCCAAAAAGTCAAAAAAATATTGGGGACTTCTAATAATTCCTTTCTTTCAAGAAACAAATGAGATGAACAATACCAACTTATGACTCTAAATTTCCAATTTTCCTTTTAAAAACGCCACCTTTTTTCGACCTCCGGGTAGTCTTTATTTCTCCACCTTCTCCAGCTCTTTTTGTTTTCCGACGGTAAGATTGATTTTGTCGAAAGCTTTACTTTGCGGCAAAACCATATAAAAAGCAGAAATCGGGTCAATTTGAACAGTTACATTTTTCATACGACATGCCAGTAAATGCCCGCCGGCTTTTCTGTCATCAGTAATAAAATGGAAATGATAACCCGGCACACCAATACCCTTCACATAAGCCGGACACCAAAAGCCTGCCAACGTCCCCTTAGCCTGATGAAATTCAAAGGTTGCCTGATGTTTCACCACATTTACCAGCAGTGGGTATGGCTTTTTTTGGCTTGGGACACTCCGTGTTTTTATATAAGAAAAGGTACCTTCAATTTTAATGGCATAAAAGATGTTTTTGACCGATAACCATCGACTCAGATAACTTTTCAGCTGAACATAATTTCCAATGGAATCCTTTATTTTGAAAGTCGTATCCGGGTTAAAAAAAGCAACTTCTGCAAAAGGAGTTTTCATGGTATCGGGAATAAGATAAGCTTTACCATCGGTTTTTATCTGGTAGAACTTCCCATCCAGGCCAATCATTTCGCCATCCAGCCGGTTTACTGTTCCAAGACCGAAATCGCCGTGTTGTCGTAATGTCCGAAAAGTCATATCGCCATCGTAAACACCGGCCAGCAAAGCGTTAATAGTAGAAGCCTGAAACAGAACATCTTTACTGCCCCGGTGCTCCTTCGGAACGGAACAGCCGGAAAACACCATCAGCGCAAGCACAAAAGCTACCGGAAACAGATTACGTAGAAACTTTCTCATATTATTATATTTTACTGTAAATCAGCTGTTGGAACCTGGTTTTTATTTTTATTACTGTAAAAATAGTAAATTATAAGATATCTGCCCGGATATAGATATAGCTAAGGAATTGTCTCCCATGAAGCACGACTCCTTTTATCCCACTATAAACATCATTTATCGGGTTCAGGAAAAGGATTTTAGTTTAGGAGACTTCTAATAATTCCTTTCTTTCAAGAAACAAATGAGATAAACAAGATGCGAGGCAATTATTAGAAGTTCTCCCTTTAAACCGTTTTATTCAAAACAACGGTAAATGTAGTCCAACCCTCTTTTTTAGAGTTTAGCAAAATATCACCTCCCATAGTCAGCATGATTTGCTTGCTGAGGCTTAAGCCGATACCCGAGCCATTTTCTTTTGTGGTAAAAAAGGGCACAAAAATCTGCTCCCTCAGCTCGGGCGGAATAGCAGGCCCGTTGTTTGTAAATTCAATCCTCATCGTACGATCCGTCTGCCATTGTTTAATCATCAATGTCGGGTTTTCGGTATCATCCGACGAGAGGGCTTCCAGCGCATTTTTTAATAAGTTGGTTATCACCTGCGACTGTAACTTTTCGTCCGTAACAAAAAGAAAGTCCCCCGGGATTTCTTTTATTATTTTTATTTTATCGAAACCAGGGAAAGCTTTGGCAGCCAACAAATTACTCTCAACAATGACCGACAGGTTCACCTCTTTTAAATGCGGTTCGGGTAATTTGGTGAATTTCCGGTAATTTTCCACAAAATTCATCAACCCGACACTCCGCTCTTCGATAACATCCAGCCCTTTGACCGTGTTTTGGATAATCTTCTCATCAATTTTTCCGGTATCAACAATGGTGTTATTTTGCGTAAAATACCCCGAAATGACTTTTGACAAGGTGGTGATAGGCGCAATGTTATTCATAATTTCGTGTGACAACGTCCGGGCCAGTTTTATCCAGGCATCCACTTCGCGGTTGTCCAGCTCTTTGGTAATATCACTCACAGCAATCAGCTTGATCTTTTTGCTTTTAATGGTTATTTGCGACAATTTAAACAAAAGCTTTTGCCCGTGCCTGTTTTCAAAAATCGCCGATGACTGGTGGGCATTCGGAGCGGATTGCATGATAAAACCCGGCAGTGCTTTGTCCACAGCCGTCAGAGCATTGATATGATGGTATTCTTTAAGATTGACAAGTTTTTCAGCTTCCGGATTGATGTTGATGACCCTTCCTTTTTCGTTTACCGAGAAAAGCCCTGTGGTGGATTGGTTTATCACCGAGCGGAAATATTGTTCACGGGTATTAATTTCGGTTTTGGTTTGCCGGAAAAGCTCGTTGAGACGGTTCATTCCTTTGTAAACATCATCAATTGCTTTATTACCTGATTTTGAAGGGATTTTAAGCGTCGTATCTTCATTTTCAATACCAAGCAGAAAGAAGGAAATCCATCTGTTCATATGATTAAAATACCGAACAATGTTGATTACGGTACCCGTTAACAGCAAACCGGAAATAATGCTGAGCGGATAGTTTTGTTTTTCAAAAAACAAATAAGTTGTTGTACCGGCAAGCAACATTATGACAGCCAACCTGAATAAAATTGCCCGGTAAAAATGTTTGTATGCCATTGTATAAATTTTCTAATTAAAGTCTCACATTATCGGTAAAAGTCTGTCATTTCGACCGCAGGGAGAAATCTCCTGAAGACAGGTTTTCTCTTTTAGGAGATTTCTCAGTCGTGCCTCCTTCGAAATGACAAAGCTGATGCTTGATATTATCCTTGAATAGATTAAATCTCATATTTCTTCAATTTATTATAGAGTGTCTGCCGGGTAATTCCCAGTTTTTTTGCCACAGCGCTCATATTTCCCTTTTCCTTTTTAATGCAGACGCTAATCATGTCGCGTTCCATCTCCCCAATGGTTTGAAACGGGAAGCTATTTTGATTGTGAATTCTGTCGCTTATTGTAAAACTATCTTCGTTGAGGATTTTATCTTCCGAAAGTATAACTGCCTTTTCAATAGAATGTTGCAGCTCCCTGACATTTCCCGGCCAATGGTATTTCAGGAGTTTTTGTCTTGCTATTTGACTTATTTCGAGACCATATTTCTCATATTTCTTCATGTATTTGTGCAGGTAAAATTCCGCCAAAAGAAGTATATCGTTTCCTCTTTCTCTTAAAGGAGGCAACTCGATGGTTATAGTGTTGATACGGTAGAGTAAATCCTGACGGAAAAGGCCGTCGGCGACCATGGCTTTCAAGTCTCTGTTAGTGGCAGAAATCAACCTGATATCGATAGAAACCGGCGTATTACTTCCCAATCGTGTTACGGTTCTGTTTTGCAAAGCCGACAGTACTTTTGCCTGAAGCGACAGGGGCAGATTTCCTATTTCATCGAGGAAGAGCGTACCTTTGTTGGCCAGCTCAAATTTCCCGGTACGGTTTTCATGAGCATCTGTAAAGGAGCCTTTGGTATGTCCGAAAAGTTCACTCTCGAAAAGCGTTTCACTTATGGCTCCCATGTCAACACTTACCATCAACTCGCCATTTCTTTTGGAAAGGCTGTGTATTTCGCGCGCAATGAGTTCTTTGCCCGTACCGTTTTCACCCGTGATAAAAATATTGGCATCCGTAACCGCCACTTTTTTCACCATATCCATCACCCGTTTCATGGCATCCGATTGCCCGATAAGTTTTTGGGTAGCAGGGTTAAGTTCCTGTTTCAAACTATCGTTGCTCCGGCGTAACGAAGCCGTTTCCTGTTCACTTTTCCGAAGTTTCATTGCGGCATGAATGGTACTAATGAGTTTACTGTTGTCCCACGGTTTCAAAACAAAATCAAAAGCCCCTTGCTTTACAGCTTTCACAGCCAGTTCAATATCGCCATAGGCAGTAATCATAACCACACTGATGAGCGGATCGAAGTCCAGAATCCGGCGCAACCAGTACAGACCTTCGTTTCCGGTATTCATGCCTGCTGTAAAATTCATATCAAGCAATACAACATCCACATGGTTTTTTCGCAAAGCAGAAATCAGGCTGTTGGGATTTTTAAGCGCACCGATGCTGTCAAACTCGGATTGCAACAGCATTTCGAGCGCTGTCAGCACACTTTTGTTATCGTCAACAATAAGGATTTCACCTTTCATAATTGTATGTTGTTTTTCTTCCCGGCGATACACATCCTGGTCATTATCTGTTATCTGTTAAAATGATTATTTTTATATTTAAATCCGGCTAAATATTTCGTACCTACGGCACTTAATATCATATTTTTAATATTATCCTACCAATATTTCGTCCCTGCCGGGACTTTTATACCTAAAACTTCCAAACATTCAAACTTCCAAATATTTAACACTCTTCCCCGCGAAAGTAATCAACTGTAAACAAAACAAACACCCGGTGTAAAATATTTTTACACATTTTTTAATTCAGCGAAAGATAATATTTCACACAGTACTATTTATCAACATCTTACAGATTACGGCACAACCATTGGATATTCTTATTCCGAGAAGCATAATCTCATAAAAAATTCGATTTAATTTATGGACACACCGATAGAGAAAAAGAGGGGAATAAAAAAGAAGCACATTTATATTAGCATGGGTGTCATCCTGCTGTTATTCATTATTTACAAAGCTTTTTTTTCAGCAAACTTATCCACTTACCGGGTGGACGCAAACCAACTGACCATCGACACAGTCAGGGATGGTGTTTTTTACGATTACATCTCTGTGATGGGAACGGTTGAACCCATTGCCACCATATATCTTGATGCGCAGGAAGGTGGACGAGTGGAGAAAAAGCTGGTGGAAGAAGGCGCTATGGTCAAAAGAGGAGAGGTGATTGTCCGTCTGAGTAATCCCGATTTGATGTCAGGCATCCTGTACAGCGAAGCACAACTGGCTGAAAAGAGCAACTTTTTGCGTAACACACGGGTGACCATGGAGCAGGAAAAGCTCCAAATAAAACGCGAAATCCTAAATCTGGAATTTGAAGTAATCCGGAAAAAAAGAATTTTTGATCAAAATACAATCTTCTACAAGGACACTTTGATTTCAAGAAATACATTTTTGAAATCAAAAGAAGATTACCAGTTTGCCCAACGCAGTTACCAACTCTACCTCGAACGCCAAAAACAGGATTCTATTTACCGCACCATCCAGGTACAACAAATGAAAGGAAATCTGCACAACATGGCCATGAACCTGAAACTTATCCGGCAGCGTAAGGAAAGCCTCAATGTAAAAGCACCGGTGAACGGACAGCTGACCACACTGGATGTGGAAACAGGGCAGTCGGTGCCGAAAGGAGGAAGAATCGGACAAATTGATATTCTGACCTCTTTTAAAGTCGTTGCCCAAATTGACGAACATTATATTGACAAAGTACGTGTCGGGTTGATGGCGATATTAGACCGAAACGGTGAGGAATACAAATTAAGAATCAGGAAAATCCTGCCCGGCGTACGTAACGGACGTTTTGAGGTTCAGATGGTTTTTACAGGGAAGAAACCGAAAAACATGCGTACCGGCCAGACTTATTATATTCGCCTGCAACTGGGGAACCCGGTGAAGACATTGCTGTTACCCCGGGGTAGTTTCTTCCAGACAACGGGAGGACAATGGATTTTTGTAGTGTCGAAAGATGGAAAATCGGCGGAAAAACAGAACATAACCATTGGCCGGCAAAATCCCAAATATTATGAATTGCTCAAAGGACTGAAACCGGGCGAAAGAGTGGTTGTGTCGGGATATGATAATTTTGGAAATAATGAGAGGCTGGAGTTTAAATAGGTGAGAAGGTGAAAGGGTGAGAAGGTGAAAGGGTGAGAAGGTGGAAAGGTGGGAAGGTGAAAAGGTGAGAAGGTGGAAAGGTGAAAAAAACAATTGAAAAACTTTCCAACCTTCCAACCCTCCAACCCTTCAACCTTTCTACCCTAACACCCTCAAAGATAGAAATTTATAAATTAAATAATTATGATTAAAATTAAAAATTTAGAAAAGGTGTTTCGTACCGAAGAGATTGAAACTGCTGCATTAAACGGTGTTGACTTACAGGTAAAAAAAGGTGAGTTTGTGGCGATAATGGGACCATCGGGTTGTGGAAAAACCACACTGCTCAGCATCATAGGCCTGTTGGATAACCCCACCAAAGGCAGTTACCTGTTTGATGGAATCGAGGTTGCCGGACTTCGGGAAAAAAACCGCACCAAATTACGGAAAGGACATATTGGATTTGTCTTTCAGAGCTTTAACCTGATTGACGAGTTGAATGCTTATGACAATGTGGAGTTACCCTTGTTTTATCTTAAAATGAAAGTTTCCGAACGTCGTAAAAAGGTGGAAGAAGTTGTGCAGCGCATGAATATAGGGCATCGCATGAAACATTTCCCTCAGCAGCTTTCGGGTGGACAGCAACAACGGGTGGCCATAGCGAGAGCAGTTGTAGCCAACCCCTCTTTAATTCTCGCCGACGAGCCAACGGGTAATCTTGACTCAAAAAACGGAATGGAGGTAATGAACCTTTTGTCAGAGCTTAACGAGGAAGGCACAACGATCATCATGGCTACCCACTCCGAACGCGATGCCGCTTATGCACAACGCACCATTAATTTGTTGGATGGAGAAGTAATTATGGAAAAGATGAATGATTGAGGAGAAGGTGAAAAAGTTTCAAGGTTGAAAGGTAGAAGGGTTAAAAGGTGGAAAGGTTAGAGGGTAAAAAGGTCGAAGGGGACGAAGGGGCGAAAGAGCGAAGAGGCGAAGTTGCGATAGGGAGATGGCGTGAGGAGACGAAAGAGCGAATATGGAAATATGGAAATATGAGAGAAAAATAAAAAGTGAAGAACGTAGATAGTGGGGAAGGCTCGCCCCTATAAGGGTCAGGGGATGCGAGGGCAAATGATAAAGGGTGAAAAGGTTAGAGGGTAAAAAGGTCGAAGGGGACGAAGGGACGAAAGAGCGATGGGGCGATGGGGCGAAAAGGTGAAAAAATGAAAAGTAGAAAGTGAAAAGTGAAAAATGTGGTAGCGGGAAGGCTCGCCCCTTTAGGGATCAGGGGTGCGGAGTCAAATGAGAAAGATTAAGAAGGGTGGAAAGGTGAGAGGGTAGAAAGGTGAGAAGGTGAAAAGAGAAAAAGCATAATTTTCCAACCCTCCTACCCCAGTCTCTCAAAAAACAACATTAAAAAGGTAGCTATGAATTTCATTATCATTGTCTTAAAAAGATTGCGGTCACAGAAGCTGACGTTGTGGCTGCGGGTGCTCAGCATGGGGGTGGGAATGGCAAGTGCGCTGGTACTTTTTTATATCGCGCTGAACGAGCTGAGTACCGATAATTTTTATCCCGGTAAAAACCGGATTTATGAAGTCTTCAACAATTTCAAGTCACCGGATTTTAGTGGTATCAGCGCATCCATCGAACAACCGGTGGTGCCGGGCATGGTCTCGTATTTTCCTCAGGCAGAACAAGGAACCGTACTTTTCAACAACGGCAAAACTACCTACAAAGTCAAAGAATCGCTGTCAGAAGCAAAAACCATTTATGCCGATTCCTCATTCTTTAAAGTTTTCAAACGCCGGTTTATCATTGGAAACGAAAGCTGGTCGTTACGCCTGAAAAACACGGCAGTCATCACCCGGAAACTGGCACGGAAACTTTTCGGCAGCAGCCCGGCCGCCCTGAACAAAATCATTTATCTGAACGAGATGCGACCTATAACCATCACCGGTGTTATCGAAAACTGGCCTCCCAATTCAGGTTTTCAGGCCGGTGTACTCATTTCGTTTGCCACCCTGAAAGACGAACATCGACTGTATATGGGATGGGACGGCGGCGACAGCTTTTACGGCTATGTGAAACTTGTCAAAAACGCAGACCCGCACGAGATTGAAAAAGCCATACCATCTTTTTTGCGCAAATACTACAACGTGGATGCCGGTGAAGCGAAGGGTTTTTTTTCAAAATACGAACTGATACCGCTCACAAAAGCTTCTTTTATCGAAAACCCTGAGAAAAAAGTCATTTATTCCATCATGATATTTATCGGAATACTGATTTTTGGGTTGGTATGTTTCAATTCACTATTGCTCGTACTGGCAGGGTACCGCAAATTTATTAAGGAAATATCTATCCATCGTACGCTTGGCGCATCAGGTTTTGATATTCAGAAACTCATTTTTAACGAAGCTTTATTCTACATGCTGACCTCAACTGTGGTGGCGGTACTCTTTTTGATCCTCATCAACCCGTTTATCGAAAGCAATTTTCAATTCGGACTTGTGGATGCTTTTACAAACCGGTCATTCCTGCTTTTATTTTTGCTTGTATTTGCCGTAGCCTTTGTGATAATTTATTTTGTGCCGGTTCGCTGGTCGGTTCGTTACTTTATGGCCACACAAAAAACAACATCCTCTTACAAGCCACCCATCAACACAAATCTGCAACGGGTGTTACTCACCCTGCAAATCGGCATCTCTGTCTTTCTGTTTATTTTTCTGTTTTTCATTTACAGCCAGTTCAACTTTATCCGTCATTTCAATAAAGGTTACGACTCAAACCATTTGGTTTACATTGAACTGCAAAATAAACCGCTCTACTCGAAAGACGAGGTAATCAAAAGTGAAATAAAAAAATTACCCAATGTTTTGTCAGTCTGTTTGTCTGATGAAATACCCTTGTGGGGTCTGCCCGGAAATGGTTTTTCCAGTAGTCCTGATGGACAAAATGCCAGAATTGTGCGAAACCTTTCGGTTGACAAAGATTTCTTTACTACGCTTAAGATGAAGTTAAACGGCCCCGGCTTCAGCAGTACAACTGCAGAGAACAGTGTTGTTATTTCGCGTGAAGCGGCCAGACTATTTGGTCTTCAACAACCTGTTGGCAAGTATATTTATCGAGGCGGTCCGCTTACTATTAAAGGGGTGGTGAATGATTTTGTTTCAGGCTCGCTGCATTCGGCCATGCAACCGACCGTGTTCAGCCGATATAATTCACCTTCCGTTTATTCGGTTGTTACGGTGCGCATTGCCTCCGCCGGAATATTGAACACAGTGAAGAAAATAAAGGAAACCATTCAAAGTATTGTACCGGGGCAAATCGTACAGGTCAAGTTTTACGACACCACCCTGCGGGCCAATTACCAGTTAGACCGTGCCATAAAAAACACAGTACTCTTTTTCTCGATTTTGGCGGCGCTTATCACGCTGGCCGGGCTTGTGGGTTTCACGCTGAGCATGATTCATGCGCGTACCAAGGAGCTGGGTATCCGCAAGGTAAACGGCGCCTCTGAGAAATCGCTGATTCTGCTGTTGAACAAAGTTTTTATGTGGAACATTATCATAGCGCTAATGATTTTTATTCCCGTTTCCTACAAGATATCAAAAATGTGGCTGCAACAATACGCCTATGCCATATCCATGAGATGGTGGGTTTTTGTAGTCGTTTCCCTTTTCATAGCGGCCGCTGTCATTGGTGTGGTAACTGTTTTTACTTTCCGGGCAGCACGGAGAAATCCGGTGGAAGCACTGAGATATGAATAAAAGGATGCTGCTATCAGGCGCCAGAGCACAAATCCCAGATAAACTTTCTCCATAGCCCGGTTTCTCAAGGCTTCTTCGGGATAATGCAAATGCACAGCGAGAAACGTAACTCTTATCAATACTTTGAAAAACACAGTACAGCACAAATCGCTTTCCGAAAAAATTCTTTTTTAAAACAGGTACATAAACAAATATTTCCTACTTTTGCACACCAAAATTTATTATTATTAATTAACTAATTAACAAAAAGATGGTAAATCAGTATGAAACCGTTTTCATTTTAACTCCCGTTTTATCTGAAGATCAGGTAAAGGAGACGGTAAAGACTTACGAAAAACTCATCACCGACAATGGTGGCGAGATTGTAAATCGTGAGAACTGGGGCATGCGCAAACTGGCGTATCCCATTCAGAAAAAATCGACAGGATTTTATAATCTGTTTGAATACAGGGTAGATGGCCAATTCATTGAAAAGCTGGAAGTTCAGTACAAACGCGATGAAAAGGTATTACGCTTTTTAACCGTTAAACTCGACAAGCATGCCATTGCTTACAGCGAGAAACGGCGGAAGAAATTTGCAGAAAGCAAAAAAACGAAAACTGCTGAAAAGAAAGCTTAATACATACTCATTTAAACTTTAAAAAATAAAATCATGGCACAGAATTCAGATATAAGATATTTAACACCGATTGCAGTAGATACCACTAAGAAGAAATACTGCCGGTTCAAGAAAAACCGCATCAAATACATCGATTATAAAGATGCTGACTTTTTGCTCCGTTTTGTTAACGAACAAGGCAAAATCTTACCCCGCCGTATCACGGGTACTTCGACCAAATACCAGAGAAAAGTGGCCAAAGCCGTTAAAAGAGCCCGCCACCTTGCTCTGATGCCTTATGTTGCTGACTTATTAAAATAAAAGGGAGGAAAAACAATGGATATTATTTTAAAACAAGATATTACCGGTTTGGGTTATAAAAACGACCTCGTTACCGTAAAGGATGGCTACGCCCGCAATTATTTGATTCCTAAAGGAATGGCTGCTATAGCCACCTCTTCCGCCAGGAAAGTGCTGGCTGAAGTGAAAAAACAGCAGGCCTACAAAGAAGAAAAAATCAGAAAAGAAGCGGAAGAAATTGTCAAAGTGCTCGAAGGTGCCCAACTGACCATTGGTGTGAAAGCCAGTACCAAAGGTAAAATTTTCGGTTCGGTAAACAACATTATGATTGCAGATGCCATTAAAGGCCAGAAAAATCTGGAAGTTGACCGTAAGAAAATTGAAATCAGCGGCGAAGCTATCAAAGAGGTGGGCGCTTACAAAGCTACCGTCAAATTACACAAAGACATTGTCGTTGAAGTGACATTGGATGTAAAAGCAGAGTAAATTTTGAAATACCAAATTACAAAAGGTAAATCACAAATAAATTTCAAATTCTAAAACGCAATTTTCAAACAGAAACCCAATTGTTTGGTATTTTGATATTGATGATTAGAATTTATTTGGGTTTTGTGGTTTGGATTTTGTCTTTTCTGACTTAACATAAAAAGTCTTTTCCTTTTACGGAAAGGGCTTTTTTTTGTGAATGGTCAGGCGATGGTCATTCGCTTCGCTGTCAAACAATGGTCAAGCAGTTGTCATTCAACCATCAGGTAAATCGTTTCTGTTTCTAAACTTCGCAACTTCTCTTTGTCATTGGGTATTAGCATTGATGGTATAGTGATATTGTATTTGCATAAAAAATGGCCGGAAACGGTTTCCCACAATTTTTTGTTTTTATCTTCGCTGTATGTTAAGTAAGAATGATGTTAAGTTTCTGAAATCGTTGCAACAAAATAAGTACCGGCGGCGGCTGGGGCTTTTTCTTGCGGAAGGAAGCATTAATGTTCTGGATTTTTTGCAGGGTCCGTTGAGGGTGGAAAGACTTTTTGCCACACAAAACTGGCTGACTCTCCATGAGAAAAGCGTTTCGGGAATGAATTGTGTTGCTGTAAACCGGCAGGAGATGGAGAAAATTTCAGCTCTGAAAAATCCTTCAGAGGTGCTGGCGGTTGTGAAAAAACCGGAATACCCGTTGCCGGATATTTTCTCTGTTGATGGTTATATTTTGGCTTTGGATGATATTCGTGATCCGGGTAATCTGGGAACAATCATCCGCACTGCCGACTGGTTTGGTATCCGCGATGTGGTTTGTTCGCCGGAAACGGTGGATGTTTTCAATCCAAAAGTGGTACAGGCTACCATGGGTTCGCTGGCACGGGTGCGGGTGCATTATGCCGATTTGGGAGACTGGTTTTCACGTAAACCGGAAGAATTGAAGATTTTCGGCGCTGTACTGGATGGTCAGGACATTCGTAAAGCCGGGAAACCCGGAAAAGGCATCTTGCTCATTGGTAGTGAAGCACACGGTATCTCTCGGGAACTTTATCCTTTTATGGATGTACGCATTCGTATTCCTGCCGGAGTGGGCTCAGGAGCGGAATCGTTGAATGCGGCGGTAGCCACAGCGATTGTTTGCTACGAATATTGTAGTGTAAGCGGCTAGTTTTCGATTTCGGGTCGGACAATATCTGTAACCTACTTGATTTATCTACTCCCAATTATTGTTAAAAATTTCACCTTCAACAGGAATTATCCTTATCTTTACCACATCTAAAAACATAGATATGTTTATTAAGTTGTTCCTTCTTTCGGTGGTTATTATGGGCGTGGCATTTGCCGGCTTTGCCATTAAAATGTTTTTTTTAAAAGGCGGGATGTTCAAAAAGCAATGCTCCAGCTCTATCACAAATCCGAAAACGGGGAAAAAGCTGGCTTGTGCCAGTGGTTCCTGCCATACGAGCAGTCTTGTTGAAGAGATTGATTATCATAAAAAAAGTCCCATCAGCCGAAGAAACATCCGCATTATGACGGAAGAAGCTCTCTCAGAATAGCAATCTAACACCTTGGCAAAACACATTTTATAACGGTGTATTCGCAAAGACGGGGCTTCATTCTTCCGCCGGACGCCCCCTCGCGGGCATCTCTGCTTTCCCATGTAATGTAGCTCTCATACAGAAAGCAATTTGCAAAAAATTTCATTACATTTGTGGGGTTAAGTACCTTAAAAAGAAATATTCGGACAAAATCCGTTAACCACACAAAAAAAATGCATCATGGAAAAGCAAAAAGAAAATAACTTCACTTTTCACACGCTGAAACTAAAGCCCGATTATGAAGGCAAAGTTGTGGCTACCCTTATTGAAAAGAAGTCAGCAAAACCGGCAAAAAAAGCCCTTCTGTATCTGCACGGTTTTAATGATTATTTTTTTCAGGATCATTTAGCAGCATGGGCGAATAAGCTTGGATTTAACTTTTACGCCCTGGAGCTACGAAAATACGGACGCTCCATTCTCCCGCATCAAAAGCCCAACGATTTCAGGGATATCCGCGAATATTTTGAAGAAATTGACAAGGCCATAGCGTTTATCCGGGAAAAGGATGAAAACGAAAAGCTGGTGTTCATCGGTCATTCCACCGGAGGACTAATTGGAGCGCTATACGTCCACGACCACCGGAATGACAGCCTTGTCGATGCACTTATACTGAACAGTCCGTTTTTTGAGTTTAACGTTTCGCCAATTTTAAAGAAGACTTTTATCCCGCTTATGGTTTCACTGGCCGGTTCTTTTCCGCGTTTTCCTTCTCCGGTAGGTCTCGACAAAGGTTACGGATACAGTCTGCACAAAAGCCACAATGGAGAATGGGACTACGAATTGAAGCTTAAGCCTGATGCAGGTTTTCAGATTTATGCCGGTTGGATTAAGGGGATTTATACCGCACAGAAAGAGCTGCAAAAAGGTTTGGACATTGCCTGCCCGGTATTGGTCATGTTTTCGGCCGGAAGCGTGAAACCCGGAAATTACAAACCGGAAATGCAGGATGCGGATTCGGTACTGAACGTGGGCGACATCGAACGCTATTCTCATGTTATCGGGAAAAATGTGGAGAGTGCTTCCTTCGAAGGAGGGCTACACGATTTGCTGCTCTCCAAAAAGCCGGTACGGGAGAAAGTGTTTCAGACCATGGAAGCATTTCTGGATAAGAATCTTTAGGGGCGGGATAAAAAATCACGAAAACCGGAAAAATTTTGGGTAGCCTTTCTACGAAAAGAGGGGCTGTATTACTCTGACATCTAAATACTTTCAACCCAACCGGCGCAGCCTTGCGTGTGGGTTTGGGTATGTTAGAAACCTGACTTTTCAAAATGTGTTTTGTACCTTAGAGATTCTTTAAAAGACAAAACCGACATGCCTTTATTGCAAAATATACTTTGGCGGCCGCCGTAGCTGCAGGCCTTTTTATCAGAAAGGCAATGATAATACAGGCAGTTCCAGCTAAAAAAACGAATGTCTTGAAATGCTAAAAATTAGACGGTTCATTTTCGGCATTATAATTGTGTAAATAATGAAGCAAAAAACCATTAAAATTACACCCCATGAAAAAAGTTATATTTATCCTGACCGTTCTCTCCGTTTCATTTTTCGCCTTCGTAAGCTGCAATAAAAATAATGCTACGCTTTATGAGGGTGTTTTTATAAAAGGGAATAATTGCCAAAATATCGTAAATATTACGAAATCCATTCCAAATGGCCTGCCTGTGAATACATCGCTTTATGTAACTTTTGTAGATGATAGTACACAAGTGAAACAATTAAAGGACCGCGAAAAAATCGCATTTAAGATTATTAAGTACCATCGCGACACCGTTGGCCATTTTGCAAATTGCTTATGGGCTGGCTATGACGCAACCATCGAACTGGCAAACTAAAAATTAAAAGATCATGAAAACAATATTAAAAATTCTACTCCTGGGCGGGCTCATCGGCATAACTGTTTTTAGTTGCCGAAAAGAAAAAATTATACCCCGGCATAACACAAACATTACATTGTACGATAAACCTATTGATGTTATTCTGGCAAATATCATGGGGAAATGGGACTTACGTTATGGCAAGGGGGGTATAGCTGCAAATACTGTACAATATTTTCACAATTATATATGGGAATTCACTTCTGATAATAAAATCATACAAACATATAATGACACGATAGAATGTAATTCATATATCCAATGGCGTAGAGAAAAGTATATGAATGGTTTTACTTACTTAATGAGTGTTTGTGGTTGGAATTATACAATAGTTAATGGAATTTATAATGATACCCTGGTATTATCTGGTTATGGACCTGATGCGATGTCGTATTATTTTACAAGATCGAATTAATTAAAAAACATATAGTTATGAAAAAGTTTATAAAATTTTTATTCATAGCCTTATTAGGCTTAAACACATTATTTTGTGAGGCACAACAATGAGGAGACACATTAGTATTACATTACCGGAATAAAAACAGTTTACCTGTTCGACAAGATGATGAACCCGCTATTGCATAAACAGTTCAAAGGCAAATCCACCTCATTAAATGTAAGCGGGTTAAAACCCGGTGTTTACCTTTTGAGGATAAAGGCAGGCGATAAAATCTTTGAAAAGAAGACAACCGTATCGCGAAAATAACAATTGTCTATGCCTGTGCCGTAGGCCCGCCCATGGAGAATGGCGGCAGTCCGCCGTCCGGGTTTTCTTTGATAGTACCATGTATGGCTTCAAATTTCCGGATGTTATCCTGCAAAGCTTTGTACAACCGTTTGGCATGTTCGGGTGTCAGAATAATTCTGGATTTTACTTTTGCTTTGGGAGTACCGGGCATTAGTTTCACGAAGTCAATAACAAATTCGGCATGCGAATGGGTAATGATGGCAAGGTTGCAGTAAACACCTTCGGCCATCTCTTCGCTGAGTTCAATATTGATTTGGTTTTGCTGTGGATTGTTGTTGTCTTCCATGGTTTAATATTTTAAAAAAAGGCTGTTGCAGGGCAGGGATATTCCCTTTGCAACAGCCTTTAAAAATAGTTTATTTTTCTTCTGCCTCTTCTTCAACAGCATCCATGTCATTGGCTTTCGCCATCATGGCATCATGCTCTTCTTTGGAAGCTACGATAATATCATCGTACTCTTTAAGACCCGTACCAGCCGGAATCTTATGTCCGACAATGACATTCTCTTTCAGTCCTTTTAGTGTATCCTGTTTGGCATTAATAGCTGCAAGGGTAAGCACTTTGGTGGTTTCCTGGAAGGATGCAGCCGATATAAAGCTGTCGGTTTGCAGGGAAGCACGCGTAATACCCTGAAGCACCTGACGGGCTGTTGCCGTTTGTGCGACATGCGCTTCAATGAGTTTTTTATCACGACGACGCAGGGTTGAATTCTCATCACGCAATTTACGGGCAGTGATAATCTCACCCTGGCGTACAGAATCCGAATCACCGGGGTCAACGACGACCTTCATACCAAAGATTTCGTCATTTACTTCATGGAATTTAACTTTGTTCACCAGTTCACCTTCAAGGAAACGTGTATCACCGGGATCTTCCACCTGTACTTTACGCATCATTTGGCGAACAATAACCTCAAAGTGTTTATCATTGATTTTCACACCCTGCAGACGATACACCTCCTGAATTTCGTTTACGATGTATTCCTGAACTTTCATCGGACCTTTAATGGCCAGAATATCAGCAGGGGTAATGACGCCATCAGAAAGTTTAGTGCCGGCTTTTACGAAGTCGTTTTCCTGTGCCAAAATCTGTTTGGTTGTTGAAACAAGATAACGTTTCTCTGCCCCTGTTTTAGCGGTAATGATAATTTCACGGTTCCCGCGTTTCAGCTTCTTACCGAAAGAAACCACGCCATCAATTTCAGAAACAACAGCTTGTTCCGAAGGGTTACGCGCTTCGAAAAGTTCCGTTACGCGTGGTAAACCACCGGTAATATCACCGGCTTTACCAAAGGCACGCGGTATTTTCACCAGCAGGTCTCCAGCCTTAATATTGACACCCTCTTCAACGACAATATGAGCGCCCACAGGCAGGTCATAATATCTCAGCACGTTACCATCGGCATCCAGAATCTTGACATTTGGATTCTTGGTTTTTTGTTTGGTTTCGATAATTACTTTCTCGAAATAACCCGTCTGTTCATCAGATTCCACACGGTAAGTCTGTCCTTCGACAATATTCTCAAAGGCAACACTACCGGCAACTTCTGAAAGGATAACAGCATTAAAAGGATCCCAATCAACAATCATATCCCCCTTCTTCACCTTATCCCCATCCTTGAAATATAATCTGGAACCGTAAGCAATATTTGCAGATGAAAGAACTACGCCGGTATTAGGATCTACCAGTCTCATCTCTGCCGAACGACCGGTAACAACATCATGTTTGTTACCTTCTTCATCGCTATAAGCAACAGTTCTCAGCTCTTCAAATTCCAGAACGCCATTATTGTTAGCTTCAATTTTTGAACTGGCAGCAACATTTGAAGCCGTACCACCCTGGTGGAAAGTACGCAAGGTAAGCTGTGTTCCCGGTTCTCCAATCGACTGGGCGGCAATCACGCCAACAGCTTCTCCTCTTTGCACCAAATGTCCGGAGGCCAGGTTTCGTCCGTAGCAATTGGCACAAACACCATGCTTCGACTCACAGGTAAGTACTGACCTGATTTCAACCTGTTCAATGTGAGCATTTTCTATTTGCTTACCAATTTCTTCCGTAATCTCTTCACCACCTTTTACAATAAGTTCTCCTGTTTGGGAATGATAAATATCATGTACGGCCACACGTCCGAGAATCCTGTCGTAAAGCGACTCAACAACTTCCTCATTTTTCTTTAGAGCGGTAACTGTAAGTCCACGCAAGGTACCACAATCTTTTTCAGAGATAATCACATCCTGAGCCACATCAACCAGCCTACGGGTCAGATAACCGGCATCAGCTGTTTTCAGGGCTGTATCGGCAAGACCTTTACGGGCACCATGAGTAGAAATAAAGTACTCAAGAACCGACAATCCTTCTTTAAAGTTTGAAAGAATAGGATTTTCGATAATTTCATTCCCGGCAGCACCTGCTTTCTGGGGTTTAGCCATCAAACCACGCATCCCCGAGAGCTGACGAATCTGCTCTTTGGAACCACGGGCTCCGGAGTCAAGCATCATATAAACAGGATTAAATCCGTCATCATCAGAAGCAAGCTCTTTCATTAAGATATTGGTAAGGCGGGAGTTGGTGTGTGTCCAGATATCAATAATCTGATTATAACGCTCGTTATTGGTGATGAAACCCATGTTGTAGTTGTTCACCACCTCATCCACTTCCTCCTCGGCTTTTTCAATAAGTTCTTCCTTCACTTTAGGAACGCGCACATTTCCGAGATTAAAGGAGAGACCTCCCACAAAAGCCATGTAGTAACCGAGGTTCTTAATATCGTCAAGGAACTGGGCCGTTACAGCATTTCCTGTGGATTTCAGCACATCGCTGATAATATCCCGAAGGGCTTTTTTTGTTAAAAGTTTATTAATAAACCCAAATTCTTTCGGTACTTTTTCATTAAAGAGAACTCTTCCTACTGTGGTTTCAATCAGTTTATTAACCAGTTTACCATCCTCTTTTACATCAACTTTTACTTTGATAATAGCGTGTAAATTAACACGTTTTTCATTATAAGCGATACGAACCTCCTCAGGAGAATAGAAAATCATACCCTCTCCTGTTACGGGATGGGTTTCCGTACTTTTCCGTGCTTTGGTAATATAGTAAAGTCCCAGTACCATGTCCTGTGAAGGGACAGTAATAGGCGCACCGTTAGCAGGATTCAGAATATTGTGTGAAGCGAGCATCAGAACCTGTGCTTCCAAAACGGCAGCATTTCCCAAAGGTAAATGAACAGCCATTTGGTCACCGTCGAAGTCGGCATTGAAAGCGGTACAGGCCAACGGATGTAACTGAATGGCCTTACCCTCCACCAACTTGGGCTGAAAAGCCTGAATACCGAGGCGGTGCAACGTAGGAGCACGGTTCAGCAAAACAGGATGCCCTTTCAGAATATTCTCAAGTATGTCGTACACAACGGCATCTTTTCTTTCCACAATTTTTTTCGCCGACTTAACCGTTTTGACGATACCACGTTCAAGTAGCCGTCGAATAATAAAAGGCTTAAAAAGTTCGGCAGCCATATCTTTGGGAAGGCCACATTCGTTCATCTTCAGTTTAGGGCCGACAATAATCACCGAACGGCCGGAGTAGTCCACCCGTTTACCGAGCAGATTCTGACGGAAACGTCCCTGTTTTCCTTTCAGACTATCACTTAAAGATTTCAGCGGGCGATTCGATTCCGTTTTAACAGCGCTTGATTTCCGGGAGTTGTCAAACAGTGAATCAACAGCTTCCTGGAGCATACGTTTTTCATTACGCATAATCACGTCGGGAGCTTTGATTTCGATTAACCGTTTCAGCCGGTTGTTACGAATGATAACCCGGCGGTAAAGGTCGTTCAGGTCGGAAGTGGCGAAGCGGCCACCATCCAGCGGGACCAAAGGTCGCAGCTCCGGTGGGATGACCGGAACAATCTTAACGATCATCCATTCCGGACGATTTTCTTTACGTTTACGGGCATCGCGGAAAGCTTCAAAAACCTGAAGTCGTTTTAATGCATCTGCTTTTCGTTGTTGCGAAGTTTCCGTATTTGCTTTATGCCGGAGTTCAAAAGATACTTTATCAAGGTCAATACGCATCAATAAATCATGCACTGCCTGAGCACCCATTTTTGCAATAAATTTATCCGGATCCATATCATCGAGATACTGATTCTCCGAAGGCAGCGTATCGAGAATATTCAAATATTCCTCTTCGGTGAGGAAATCCATTTTTTGGACACCATCGACTTCTTTAATACCGGGATTAATTACTACATAACGTTCGTAGTAAATAATTGATTCCAGTTTCTTAGTTTGTATTCCCAGCAGAGCGCCAATTTTATTAGGTAAAGAGCGGAAAAACCAAATGTGAACCACGGGAACCACAAGCTCAATATGTCCCATTCTTTCACGTCTAACTTTTTTCTCGGTTACTTCAACTCCACAACGGTCACAGACGATGCCTTTGTAACGAATTCGCTTGTATTTCCCGCAATGACATTCGTAGTCCTTTACAGGACCAAAAATCCTTTCGCAGAAAAGTCCGTCTCGTTCCGGTTTATAGGTCCGGTAGTTGATGGTTTCAGGTTTCAAAACCTCACCATGCGACCGCTCCAAAATGGACTCGGGTGAAGCAAGGCTGATGGTTATTTTATTAAAACTATCCGGTACTTTACTATCTTGTCTGAAAGCCATATCAGATTTTTATTTTATTAGAATCAAATTAAATTACTTATCAAAGCTGATTTCCAGTCCCAGTCCGCGCAGTTCGTGTACAAGTACATTGAACGACTCCGGCATTCCGGGGGTAGGCATACTTTCACCTTTTACAATCGCTTCATAGGCTTTGGCCCTGCCGTTTACATCATCCGATTTCACGGTAAGGATTTCCTGTAGAATATTAGCAGCTCCAAAAGCTTCGAGCGCCCATACTTCCATCTCACCAAAACGCTGGCCACCAAACTGGGCTTTCCCGCCAAGAGGTTGCTGTGTAATGAGGGAATAAGGCCCAATAGAACGGGCATGCATCTTATCGTCAATCAGGTGGTGAAGTTTAATCATGTATATGTAACCCACTGTTGCGGGCTGGTCAAAACGTTCGCCTGTACCTCCATCGTAAAGATAAACACTGCCATTCTCCGGCAAACCGGCCTGTTGCATATAAGAGTTAATCTGAGCATCAGTAGCACCATCAAAAATAGGCGTTGCAAACTTCAGCCCCAGCACTTTACCTGCCCAACCGAGAACAGTCTCGTAGATCTGCCCCAGATTCATTCGCGAAGGTACGCCAAGAGGATTCAGAACGATATCAACAGGTGTTCCATCTTCCATAAACGGCATATCCTCCTCACGGACAATTCTTGCCACAATACCTTTGTTACCATGGCGTCCGGACATTTTATCACCCACTTTTAACTTACGTTTCTTGGCAATATAAACCTTAGCCATCTGAACAATACCATTGGGAAGCTCGTCGCCTACACTGGCAATAAACTTTTTACGATTATAAACGCCCAGCAACTCTTTGTATTTGATGTTGTAGTTGTTGAGCAACACCTTAATCATCTCGTTTTTTGTATTGTCGGTAGTCCACTTGCTGGCATTAATATTAATATAATCCAGTGAGTGAAGTATTTTCTGCGTAAACTTGGTTTTGGTAGGAACAACCACGTCACCAAACACATTGGTAACCCCCTGAGAGGTACGATTACTTACCAGAACGGTCAGTTTATCAACCAGTTTGGCTTTTAACTCCGAAAATCTTTTATTGTATTCTTCATCGAGAGCGGCAATAAGTTCTTTTTCCCTGGATTTGTTTTTGGAGCTTTTCACTGCTCTGGAAAACAGATCTTTTTTAAGGACAACACCTTTTAATGAAGGAGGAGCTTTGAAAGAAGCATTTTTAACATCGCCGGCTTTATCGCCAAAAATGGCACGTAACAATTTCTCTTCCGGAGTTGGATCGCTTTCGCCTTTCGGGGTAATTTTCCCAATAAGGATGTCCCCCTCATTCACTTCGGCACCCACACGTATCAAACCGTTTTCGTCAAGGTCTTTGGTAGCTTCTGCACTTACATTGGGAATATCATTGGTAAGTTCTTCAATACCTCTTTTAGTATCGCGCACTTCCAAAGTAAACTCTTCGATATGTACGGAGGTGAAAATATCATCTTTCACAACCTTTTCAGAAATCACAATAGCATCCTCGTAGTTATAGCCTTTCCAGGGCATAAAAGCAACTTTCAGGTTACGTCCGAGGGCAAGTTCTCCCCCTTGTGTACCATAACCTTCACACAATGGCTGACCCTTAGATACTTTATCACCGGCACGCACAATCGGGCGCAGGTTAATGGAAGTATTCTGGTTTGTACGGCGGAATTTTGTTAAAGCATATTCCTTTACATCGTCATCAAAGCTGACAAGTTTTTCCATCTCATCTCGTGAATAGCGGATAACAATTTTCTTAGCATCCACATATTCTACAACACCGTCGCCTTCGGCCATAACCAAAACACGTGAGTCGCGGGCAACATCCGCTTCAATACCGGTTCCTACAATAGGCGCTTCCGGGTTTAGCAAAGGCACTGCCTGGCGCATCATGTTCGAGCCCATCAAAGCACGGTTAGCATCGTCGTGTTCCAGAAATGGAATACTGGAAGCAGCTATAGAGGCGATCTGGTTAGGGGCAATGTCAATAAGGTCAACCTCCTCGCGTGGAGTAATGGGATAGTCAGCCTGATAACGTACTTTCACTTTTTCGTTGACAAAAGTTCCGGCATCATCCACAACAGTATTTGCCTGGGCAATAATTTTATCCTCTTCTTCCTCGGCACTCAGATAAATTGGATCGTGTTTGTAATCAATAATCCCGGTTACCACCTTACGATAAGGCGTTTCGATAAAGCCAAGATGGTTAATTTTTGCATAAACGCACAGCGAAGAAATAAGACCAATATTTGGTCCTTCAGGTGTTTCAATAGTACAAAGTCTTCCGTAGTGCGTATAGTGAACGTCCCTGACTTCAAAACCGGCTCTTTCGCGCGACAAACCGCCAGGTCCGAGTGCGGAAATACGACGTTTATGCGTAATTTCAGAAAGCGGGTTAGTCTGGTCCATAAACTGCGAGAGAGCATTTGTCCCGAAGAAAGAGTTGATAACCGATGAAAGGGTCTTGGCATTGATAAGATCTGTCGGTGTAAATACTTCATTATCTCTGACATTCATACGGTCGCGGATGGTTCTCGCCATACGAGCCAGTCCTACGCCGAACTGAGAATAAAGCTGTTCGCCTACGGTACGTACTCTACGGTTACTCAGGTGGTCGATATCATCAACAATGGTTTTCTGATTCAGTAGTTTAACCAGGTGTTTGATGATGAGAACAATATCTTCTTTGGTAAGAACACGCACATCCATGGGCGTATTCAGCTCAAGTTTTTTATTGATACGATAGCGTCCGACTTCACCGAGATCGTAACGTTTATCGGAAAAGAAAAGCCTTTCAAATACGCTACGGGCAGTTTCCTCATCGGGAGGCAAAGCATTACGCAGCTGAAAATAGATATATTCAACGGCCTCTTTTTCCGAGTTGGTAGTATCTTTTTGTAAGGTTTGGAAAATAACCGAATAGTCGTTTATACTGCCATCGTCCTTATGCAAAAGAATAGTTTTAACGCCTGCATCGATAATTTTCTGAATGTGTTCCGTTTCCAGAGTTGTTTCGCGTTCGATAATGACATCATTACGCTCGATAGTTACCACCTCGCCGGTATCCTCATCGACAAAATCTTCGAACCAGGAGCGAACAACTCGTGCTGCCAGGCTCCGGCCCAATACGCGTTTCAGGCCGGCTTTACTCACCTTTACCTCTTCGGCGAGGTCAAAAATTTCGAGTATATCACGGTCGGTTTCATAACCAATGGCACGTAATAAGGTAGTAACGGGTAATTTCTTTTTACGGTCAATATAGGCATACATAATGTTGTTTATGTCCGTAGAGAACTCTATCCAGGAACCTTTAAAAGGAATAATCCTGGCAGAGAACAACTGCGTACCGTTAGCATGCCTGTGTTGCCCGAAGAACACACCGGGCGACCTGTGCAACTGTGAAACGATAACCCTTTCGGCACCATTAATAATAAAAGTACCACGGGGGGTCATATAAGGGATCATGCCCAAATAGACATCCTGAACGATAGTTTCAAAATCCTCATGTTCAGGATCGGTACAATAAAGTTTTAATTTTGCTTTGAGAGGGACACTATAAGTCAACCCGCGATCAATACACTCGTCGATTGTATAGTGTGGAGGATCAACAAAATAGTCTAAAAATTCAAGAACAAAATTATTTCTCACATCTGTAATGGGGAAATTCTCGGAAAAAACCTTAAAGAGGCCTTCGTTAATACGGTTTTCCGTGTTGGTTTCCAGTTGAAAAAAATCCTGAAAAGATTTTAACTGAATATCCAGGAAATTCGGATAAGGCATCAGGTTTTTTGTAGATGCGAAATTGATTCTTTCGGTTTTGATTCCAGCCAAGGCACAATAGTTTTAAGTTATGAACAAGCCGGTACATTTCAAAAAATCACCGGCAAATAATGAAAGAATGATGTAAAAGAACAAATAGGCGCAAGCCTCTGTCCCGAAAGCCGGGACAGAGGTTGCCACCAATTGAATAGAAATAAAGTATTACTTAACCTCCACTTCGGCACCAGCTTCTTCAAGCTGTGCTTTCAAAGCTTCGGCTTCGTCTTTGGTTACGCCTTCTTTAATAGCTCTCGGTGCAGAATCAATAAGTTCTTTTGACTCTTTCAGCCCAAGACTGGTTAATTCCTTAACTAATTTCACAACAGCGAGTTTAGATTGACCGGCAGCTTTCAGAATAACATCAAAAGATGTTTGTTCTTCAGCGGCACCATTTTCGGCACCACCTGCTGCGGGGCCGGCAACTGCCACTGCAGCAGCGGGTTCAATACCATACTCTTCTTTCAGAATCTCAGCCAGTTCATTTACTTCTTTAACAGTAAGATTAACCAATTGTTCTGCAAATGCTTTTAAATCTGCCATTTCGTTATAATTTAAATTGTGTTATTAATTCTTATTTATTATTCGTATTATTTCCCTTATTCACTTTTTTCCGATAAGGTTTCAAGAATTCCGGAAAGTTTAGTACCACCGGATTTTAATGCAGAAAGCACATTGTTCATAGGTGCCTGTAACAAGGCAACAACATCGGCTATCAGTTCGTCTTTCGATTTGATAGAAGCAAGGAAATCAAGTTGTTCATCCCCGACATAAGTCATTTCTTCAATAAATGCCGCTTTTAAAATGGGATATTTCGACTTTTTCCTAAACTCTTTAATCAATTTTGCAGGGGCATTACCAGCCTCGGCAAACATCAGGGATGTGTTTCCTTTGAGTGTTCCATATAGCTCATCAAACGCTCTTTCCGACTGTTCCATAGCCTTGTGCAGCAAGGTGTTTTTCACCACCCGCATTTCAATACCACGGTTAAAGCACATTCTTCTCAGCTTACTGGTGTCTTCTGCATTTAATGTAGAAGTATCAGCGAGATAAAAATTATTATGCTTAGCCAGCTGTTCGGTTAAAGATTCAATAAGTTGCTTTTTGTCTTCTTTTCTCATAACAATCGCTTGTTTTTATCTAGGCGTTAACCGATTTTGTATCAATTGCAATACCCGGACTCATTGTACTTGACAAATAGATACTCTTCACATAGTTTCCTTTGGTGGAAGCAGGCCTTAATTTCACGATAGCGGTTAGCAGTTCATTTGCATTATCGGCAAGTTGTGTGTTATCAAAACTTACTTTCCCGACAGCAGAATGAATAATGCCGAATTTATCTACCTTAAAATCAATTTTACCTGCTTTAGCTGCTTTCACAGCATTACCAACTTCCATGGTAACAGTACCGGTCTTAGGATTTGGCATCAAACCCCTGGGACCTAAAATCCTGCCAAGCTGACCTACTTTAGGCATCACGCTGGGCATGGTAATTACAACATCAACATCGGTCCATCCTCCTTTGATCTTCTGAACGTATTCGTCAAGACCAACGAAATCAGCGCCGGCTGCTTTGGCTTCTTCCTCTTTATCCGGTGTACATAACACGAGCACTTTCACCTCTTTACCAGTACCGTGAGGCAGGGTAACAGAGCCCCTGACCATTTGGTTGGCTTTACGAGGGTCAACACCCAGACGTACACTAAGATCTACCGAAGCATCAAATTTAGTATAAGTAATATTTTTTACCAAATCGATGGCTTCTGCTAAGGAGTACTCTTTATTTCTTTCGAATTTGGCCAAAGCTTCTTTGTGTTTTTTTGACAATTTTGCCATATTCTCCTCCTAAGTTAACAGATTTTTAATTTGCGGGGAACTCGCCCTTGACAATTACCCCCATACTCCTTGCCGTACCGGCAACCATTTGCATAGCTGATTCAACAGTGAAAGCATTTAAATCTTTCATTTTTGCTTCAGCAATAGTCTTCACCTGTTCCCAGGTGATAGTGGCCACTTTAACACGGTTAGGTTCAGCAGAACCTTTTTTCAGCTTTGCAGCTTCCATGATTTGTACAGCAACCGGAGGCGTCTTGATGATGAACTCGAAGGATTTATCCTTAAAAACAGTAATGATAACAGGAATGACCTTGCCGGCCTGATCCTGTGTACGCGCATTAAACTGTTTACAGAACTCCATGATATTCACCCCTTTGGCACCTAAAGCCGGTCCAACAGGAGGGGATGGGTTTGCAGCACCGCCTCTAATCTGTAGTTTAATTAATCCACTTATTTCTTTTGCCATTTTAAACCCATTGTTTAAAATACGTTAACAACTATTCTTTCTCTACCTGCATAAATCCGAGTTCGAGTGGAGTTTTTCGGCCGAAGATTTTTACCATCACTTTCAACCTTTTCTTCTCCTCATTAATCTCCTCGATTACGCCACTAAAACTATTGAATGGTCCGTCGACAACAGTAACGGTTTCTCCCACAATAAACGGAATATTTACCTCTTCACCCTGTTCTGCCAGCTCATCAACTTTTCCAAGTATGCGTTTCACTTCGGCAGGACGAATGGGATCAGCTTCGCCACGAGTACCCAAAAATCCAAGTACATCGGGGATATTCCGGATGATGTGAGGAATTTCGCCGGTAAGTTCAGCTTCTACCAAAACATATCCGGGAAAATAGTTCCGCTCTTTGCTGATCTTTTTTCCCTTACGGATTTGGTAAACTTTCTCAGTGGGGATGAGAACCTGCGAAATATAATCCTCAATACCGAGACGTTTGATTTCGCTTTCAAGGCGTTCTTTTACCTTTTTCTCTTTACCACTGATGGCTCTGACAACATACCATTTTTTACCGGAATTTTCATTCATCTTACAGCCAGTTCTGATTAGTCATTAACAAGTTAAAAATATATTTAATTCGAACAGTACGCTTCAACGCATTAAAAAAGGCCGTAAAACCTTTCCAAAATTGTTGAGAATGAGATATCCATCAAATAAACCACAATGGCTATTAAAAGGGAAGCAACGGATACCACAATTGCACTATTCTGCAGCTCACTCCATGTAGGCCAGGACACTTTATGCATCCATTCGTTATTAACTTCTTTCAGGTAGCTAACAATACTAAATTTTGCCATTTTTCTATCATTTTGCACGGGTGGTAGGAATCGAACCCACAACCAATGGTTTTGGAGACCACTACTCTACCAATTGAGCTACACCCGTATCAACAATCTAACAGTCAAAAGGCATCCCGATTCTTATCAGGATACCTCTTAACTATATAATTTTTAAATTCGATTAGTCATCGATAATTTCAGTTACCTGACCAGCTCCAACCGTACGCCCGCCTTCGCGAATAGCGAAACGCAAACCTTTGTTCATAGCAATATTTGAAATCAGTTTAACTTCAATAGTAACGTTGTCACCAGGCATCACCATTTCAACACCATCGGGAAGAAAAACTTCACCGGTAACGTCGGTTGTTCTGAAATAGAACTGAGGACGATATTTGTTGTGGAAAGGAGTATGACGACCACCTTCTTCTTTTTTCAGAATATAGACCTCAGCTTTGAAATGGCTGTAAGGAGTAACCGTGCCGGGAGCGGAAATAACCATTCCTCTTTTGATTTTATCTTTATCGATACCACGCAAAAGCAGACCTGCATTATCACCGGCCATACCCTGGTCAAGAATTTTACGGAACATTTCTACTCCGGTAACAACCGACTTCATCTTTTCGGCACCCATTCCGATAATTTCAACAGGATCGCCCGTATGGATAATACCGGTTTCAATTCTTCCGGTAGCCACCGTACCACGGCCGGTAATGGAGAAAACATCTTCAACAGGCATCAGGAAAGGTTTGTGCTCGTCACGAACAGGCAACGGAATCCATGTATCACAGGCACCCATCAGTTCAAGGACTTTGTCGCGCCATTTTTCCTCACCATTCAAAGCGCCAAGAGCAGAACCCTGAATAATAGGAGTATTGTCGCCATCGAAACCATAAAAACTTAACAAATCACGAATTTCCATTTCAACGATTTCGAGCAATTCATCATCGTCAACCAGGTCCACCTTATTCATGAAAACAACAATACGGGGGACACCAACCTGACGAGCCAACAGGATGTGCTCGCGGGTTTGTGGCATAGGGCCGTCGGTGGCAGCCACCACCAAAATAGCACCGTCCATTTGAGCAGCACCGGTAACCATGTTTTTCACATAGTCAGCATGACCGGGACAGTCAACGTGAGCATAATGACGGTTTTCAGTTTGATACTCAACGTGAGCAGTGTTAATAGTAATACCCCTTTCTTTTTCTTCAGGAGCATTATCAATGGATTCGAATGACTTAAACTCTGCCAAACCTTTATCTTGAAGTGTAAGCGTAATGGCAGCCGTTAAAGTGGTTTTTCCATGGTCAACGTGACCAATAGTCCCAATATTTACGTGCGGTTTGGAACGATTAAATTTTTCTTTAGCCATATTAAAAATATTAAAAAATTAATGTTTGTTTTACTATTTTATTTCTAATTCATCAAACCAGAGCCGAGGACGAGAATTGAACTCGTGACCCCTTCCTTACCAAGGAAGTGCTCTACCCCTGAGCTACCCCGGCAACCCCAGAGCGGGAAACCGGGCTCGAACCGGCCACCTACAGCTTGGAAGGCTGTCGCTCTACCAGATGAGCTACTCCCGCTTAACAAGTTTAAAGTTTAAAGTTTAAAGTTTAAAGTTTAAAATGGAGTTAGTTCAACTTTTTACTTTTTACTTTTTACTTTACCCTTTAGCCTTTTACTTCTTATGCTCTGGTGGGGGGAGGAGGATTCGAACCTCCGAAGGCTAAGCCAACAGATTTACAGTCTGCCCCGTTTGACCGCTTCGGTATCCCCCCGTTTTACTTTTCAAAATGTTTATGAACTGAGCCAGCAGAGGGATTCGAACCCCCGACCGGCTGATTACAAATCAGCTGCTCTGGCCAACTGAGCTATGCTGGCAGTTTATTTCAACACCTTTCCCAGTTTGTTTACTTTATTAGCAGTACTTTCAGAACTTTTTACAAAAAACAGACCTCTTTTCAAAAAGGTCTGCAAAAATAGAATGTTTAGTTGAAATTACCAAACTATTTTTTTAAAAACTTTAGAATTTATTTCTTAAACCGTTCTTTATACTTTTCAATCTGTTTTTTTAAGGCATCAATTGCCTGGTCAGCAGCCTCTTCGAAGGATTTACTCTGCTTCTTGGCAAACAATTCTTCCCCTTTGAGAATAAGACGAATCTCAGCAATTTTGTTTTTACGGGTTTCACTATTATCCAACTTCAGTACAACATCTGAATCCAGAATCTGTTCATGAAATCCAAAAAACTTTTGAAGTTTTTTTTCAATAAAGTCTTCAAGCTTCTGATCGGCTTTGAAACGTACCGATTTAATGTTAACGTTCATATTAACCTCCTTTTTTTAAATGAGCCCTGGGATGGGTTTGAGAATATATTGATTTTAACTGCTCTATGCTGGTATGGGTGTATATCTGAGTAGCAGAAAGATCGGCATGGCCAAGCATATCTTTAATAGCATTTAGCGATGCACCGTTATTCAAAAGATGCGTGGCAAAAGTATGCCTGAGTACATGCGGACTTTTCCGCGTAGCAGTATAACCGGTCAAAGCGGCATGCACAATACGGTAAATGAGTTTGGGATAAGCCTTTGCTCCCTTGTTGGTAACAATCAGCCAGTCGCCGGCCATCGGGAATGTTTCCTCTTTTACTTTTAAATACGCTTGCATCTCCTCCCTCATCTTTTCAGAAAACGGAATAATACGTTCTTTATTTCTTTTCCCCAGCACTTTTAATCTGTTGCCGGTGAAATCAATTGAAGCGATTTTTAAAGTAATCAGTTCGTTGAGGCGAATACCCGTTGCATACAAAATTAAAATTACCATACGGTTACGAAGAGCCTCAAAATCATCACCCGGAAGCATCTCTCTTAATAAGGTCTGCATCTTATCCTGATCCACATAAACCGGCAGTGGTTTCCCCTGTTTCAGACTGTGAATGTTTTGCATGGGGGTTTTAGTGATTTCACCATGTTTAAGCAGGTAGTTGTAATAGGCTTTGAGGGAACTTATTTTCCTGTTAACACTTCCCGGAGAAAGTTTCTTATCCATCAGGTCAACAATCCACGAACGAACCATCTCCATGGTTGCGTCCTTCGGAATATAAATTTCAAATTGTTCTTTCAGGAAAGCACTAAAATTTTGCAGGTCCTTTTGGTAAGCAAGGACGGTGTGAGCGGAACTCCGTTTTTCAGTTTGCAGGTATCTAATAAATTGCCTCACGCTCATACAAGAAAAAACTTTGATTCAAAGATAATAAATCTTTTAAATGAATCAAAGTTTTTTCATACAAAAATCCTTAAAAAAGCTTAACTAACCTTGTTCGGCCTGGCGGAGCTGCTGAATGTAAATGGCCTTCAGCTTCTGTTCCCTTCTTCTAACGGAAGGTTTGGTATAGCGTTGACCATCACGCAAGGCACGCATAGCACCCGTTTTTTCAAACTTACGTTTGAAACGCTTTAAAGCTCTGTCGATGTTTTCGCCTTCTTTTACAGGAATAATAATCATTTTAAGTACCTACTTTCTTTTTAGTTAATAATAAATCAAATGATTACTTTGAGCGGCAAAAGTATAAAATTTTTGGCTTAAAGGGTTAAAAACTGAGTAAAATATAATAATACCGGCAAAGGCATCACGTTTACCGGGTTGTTCTTTGCAAATTTCAGCTTAATTTTGTAAGTCAGACATTAATCTTTTATGTCTTCATCGGGCTGAAATAACAAGCCAATAACCTCTATTTCAGATATTTCAGAATAAAGTCCGTCATCTTTGTAAAGAGATGATAACGTGTATTCCCTCCGTAAATACTATGGTTCTTGTTGGGATACACCATCAAGTCGAACTGTTTGTTGGCTTTGATGAGCGCAGTAATCATGTTCATGGAATTTTCGGGATGCACGTTGTCGTCGCCACTACCGAAAATAAGCAGATAATGCCCTTTTATCCTGTCCACATATTTAATAGGTGAGTTGTCATCATAACCCTCTTTGTTTACCTTCGGCGTGCGCATATAACGCTCGGTGTAAATGTTATCGTAGTAACGCCAGTTAGTTACCGGTGCAACGGCTACTGCCGTGCTGAAAACATCTGCTCCTTTGGTAATGGCGAGGCTGGCCATGAAACCGCCATAGCTCCAGCCGAAAATCCCAATACGGGTACTATCCACATACGAATATTTCCCAATGAGTCCGGCAGCTTCAATCTGGTCGGCAATTTCGTATTTTCCCAGCTGCAAATAGGTCATTTTTTTGAACAGCTCACCACGGGCACCGGTACCGCGGTTGTCCACCGAAATCACAACAATTCCCTTTTCGGCCAGCATCTGAAACCAAAAATAGTTACTCCGGCCCCAGGAATTATTCACCGTTTGAATACCGGGTCCACCGTAAACATACATGAGTACAGGATATTTCTTTAACGGATCAAAATTCGGCGGTTTGATAATCCAGGCATTCAAATCGATCTGTTTCCCGCCGGGTAGCTTAAACTCCGGTGAACGCAGCTTAAAGAATTCCTTTTTACTGAGATTATATTGCTGCATTTTCTTAACAAAAGCTTTATTGCTTTCCAGCACACGAATTACCTTTCCGTGGTAATTGTTGACCGTAATATAAGGTGGTGTATTGGCATTACTATAAGTATTAATGTAATAATCAAAGCTCTTGCTGAAGTTTCCGTCATTGGTTCCTGTACGGGTGGAAATTTGCCTGATTTTGCCTTTCAGGTTCACAGCCAGAACATCCCTGTCGAGCGGCGAAGTTTTGGCTGCCTGGAAATAGACGAGTTTACGTTTGGGATTGTATCCGTAAACTTTGGTTACATCCCATTTGCCTTTGGTGAGTTTTTCCACCTGTTTGCCATCCATATCATAAAGATAAATGGCATTATAACCATCCTTTTCAGAGGTTATCATAAAATGTTCTCCATCAGGGAAAAAAGTAAGGTCGTCTGTAATGTCGATGTAATATTTATTGGTTTCGGAGTAAATAATTTTGGTTTTTCCTGTAGAAGCATCAGCCAGCAGGATTTCCAAATGGTTTTGCAGCCGGTTGAGTCTTTCAATAGCGAGTTTACCCGGTCGTGTAGTCCATTTTACACGCGGTATGTACTGGTCGGTATTTTCACCCACATCCATTTTGACAGTTTTTCCGGTAGTCAGATCGTAGGTATAGATTTGCACAATGGAATTGTTCTCTCCGGCAACAGGATATTTGTAAGTATATTCTTCCGGGTAAACTCTTCCGTTACCATAAAAGGGAAGCGTATATTGTTTCACCTTGCTCTCATCAAAATGGTAAAAAGCAATTTTCCTCCCATCGGGCGACCAGAAAAAAGCTTTGGTAAAGCTGAACTCCTCTTCATAAACCCAGTCACAAGTACCGTTGATAATGTTGTTTTTCTTTCCGTCGAAAGTGATCTGCTTTTCTTTGCCGGTTTTGAGGTTTTTAATAAAGATGTTGTTGTTTCTCACAAAAGCTACTTTGGTCCCATTGGGAGAGAAATCGGCCAGTCGTTGTTTACCCTTATCGGAAAGGGGAGTCAACTTTTTGGTTTTTGTATTCCAGATATAGTCATAGGAAATTCTGGAATGGCGGTAAATATGTTCCGTTTGTGTAGGAAAAATAAATTCTGTTTCATCCTTGTTTACCGAAAAGTTCCCTATATGAACAGGGGTCTTTTTCCCTTCCGGGATAAGTTCTTTGCCATTTACCAGTGTGGTAACGGAGTCTCCGGTTCTGTAGTCATAAACCACAATAGAGCCGTTTTTAATTTCCGTATATTGTTTCCCGTTATTCAGGGAGACTATACCATGAACAGTTTTTGGGAAAAGACTGTGGGTAGTCCAGATATCCTTTAAGGAAATTTCTTTTCGGGTGGTCTGGCTCCAGGTTATCTGACTACAGACAAAAAAGATTCCTAATACTAATAATAAACCCTTTTTCATTTTTTCGCTGAATTAATCCATTAAAAATTACAAGGCTCAAAAGTATAAAATAGTTAAGAATACGGAAGGGGACTTCTAATAATTCCTTCGCATCAAATTCAAACATGGAAATATTAACCTAAGGGGACTTCTAATATTTATTGCTTATTTTTCTCTTTGGTAAGAAGATATCAATACTTTTGTTCAGACTAAAATTGGATTTACATGGAAGCAGGAATAATATTTGGCAATAAAATCCTGGATGTGGTTTTTGTTGCGTGGTTTATTGCCCAATTTTACAAAGTCTTTAGCTCCATAATTGTGGAGAAAAAATTCAATGCTAAGCGGTTGTGGGAAACCGGAGGCATGCCCAGCTCGCACTCCTCTACTGTAAGTGCTTTGGCTACAGCTATTGGGATTTCGCAAGGCCCGGCAAGTCCTTTGTTTGCCATAAGCGTGGTTTTTGCAATCATAGTAATGCATGATGCAGCAGGCATCCGAAGGGCAGCAGGAAAGCAGGCCGGGGTTTTAAACAACCTGAGAGAATCGCTAAGTAAATTATTCGATGAAAAATTAGGAGAAGTTCAATTAAAGGAATTATTAGGACATAGTCCGGTGGAGGTATTGGCAGGTGCAATTTTAGGAATTGCAGTCGCGTTTATTATGAAATCTTACCTCATGGGCTGACGTTAAGGAATTGTAGCGAAACAACCCAACGGTTTCGACTTGTTCTTTTGCGCTTTTTCTTCGTTGCAAAAGTTTTAAATTCACCCTGTGAAATATTAGCTTTGCCATTTCACGGGGTAAACAGTGGCTATTCGCAACTTTTGCGTCTTGAAAAATCATAATCTCGTTTTAAACGAGACCCATCACTTTATTTCGTTACAAATCCTAAGGAATAATTCGCTTCATCTGTTTTTGCATTTCACATTTTTTTTACTTTTGCAGCCTGAAAAAGGGACATTAGCTCAGTTGGTTTAGAGCATTGCTTTCACAGAGCAGGGGTCATTGGTTCGAATCCAATATGTCCCACCACTTTTTCAAATTCTCAGGGATATTAGCTCAGTTGGTTTACCTGCCCGCCGAACTTATAATTAAGGGACGTTAGCTCAGTTGGTTTAGAGCGCTTGCTTGACAGGCAAGAGGTCACTGGTTCGATTCCAGTACGCCCCACACAAGCCGGAATCCTTCCGGCTTTTTTTGTTTTCGTGTTTTTGTAAATATATCGTTATGTAGATTCAAAGAAAAAATACGACAAATTATTTCCCCGGATGCCTCCCGACATAATCATCCAGAATCTTTCTAAGCTGATTCACGGAAAACTGTTTGGCTATGATTTCTTTGTTTTGATTGAGTAAAAAGAGCTGCGGCGTACCGTGAATATTATAAAGTTTGGTGAAATCACCTTTAACACTGCGTGTACCATTCACATTTATCCATGGCAGATGACGATTCCGAACGGCAGCTTTCCATTGGTTCAAATCAGGATTTATGTTAATCGCATAAACGGCCAGATCATATTTTTTAGCCAATCCGGGATACATGGGAACCAGTTCGGCCAGCTGTCGTTTGCAAATATGGCATTTGTAATCCCAGAAAAACAGCAATGTAAGCTTCTTGCGAATGTCATAAAACGACACATATTTTCCGGTAGTATCCTGCAAAATAAGTTCGGGAGCACGATTTCCGATGAGCAATGGACGAATTTCGGCCGCACGTTTTTCCAGCAGTTTCTTAATAGAAGCGGTAGTATTTTCGATAGACTCTTTAGAAAAATATTGATCCACCATGTGTACAAAAACCTTATCAAAACCCATATATTTCGGATTTTGGTATTCTACCGTAAAGTACCACACGAGATAGCTGACGCACTCTTTCGAAGGCCGCGCCATGGCAATCACTCCGTCGATAGCACGAATTACCGAATCGGGCTGAAACGGAACCATCTGTTTAAAATAAGCCTTTAGTTTTTGGTCGTACATGGGGCTTCGCAACAGGCGCGGGTCACTCAAATCGAAATGATCCCAAAAATGGTGCTGCATGTAATGATAATTGAAAAGCGAATCGGAGGAGTGGACCTTTTCCGGAAGGCGCACTTCCACCATGGCTTCAAATAGTTTAGCTACAAAAGTACCCGGATGAGACCGGATAAGTTCCGTGCGCTTGGTTATGTTTTCTTTTCTCAAAGTGGCGATGTTTTCCTGCAACTGTTTGTAAGCCGGAGTGTTTTTTCCAGTTTGTTTTAGCTCTTTTCTCAACGCCAAAACCTCTGTGTAAATCTTATCGCTATACTGTAAATAATTAAAAAAAACAGTGTTTTCAGTGGAACCCTGTGCTTTCAAATGCATGGAGATATTTGCCGTATCGGTCTGAAGGGTGAAATGCTCGTTTTTATTTATCAGAAACTCGAACAGCTTTACCTTTTTCGGACTTACCACCATGTAAACGCCACCCGGCAAGGCTTTTTCTCCTCCAAAAACAAAATCACCGGGCTTTTTGGCGAAAGCCGTATCAACAAGCCTGATTTTGTTGCCGTAGTAAGAGGCTAACAAAAGAGAAGTATCCCGGGATCCTTTGATTTTTACCTGAATTTTATAGCCTTCCTGCGCTGATGTCGTCAAAGTTATCATCAAAACAACTATCAATATCCAAATGCGTTTCATATTCTGATTTTTGGGATACAAATGTAACAGAAATTGCTTTCAGGACTTGGTGTTCTCCTTTTACAAATCAGAATTCTCCAAAACAATCGAGACATCTATTTTTCATGCTCCAGGCAATATTTGGCATCCAGCATCAGCATGGAATCCAACGGAATATTTCTTTTCTTCGCCTTTTCTTTTACCAGCTGATACCATTTTCTATCCTTTTTAATCTGCTGAATAATGACCTCCACAGATTCTTTTTTAGTCTTTTTAATTGATTTTTCGGGCAGCCCTAAGAGGGCATTCCCGTAATCAGGCGTTTTTATGAGTTTATAAAAGCGGGGCGAAGGATGAACTCTTCCAAAGGAGTCGAACCAGGCCTGCCGCGTCATGGAATCCCAGTGGACAGAACCGTAATAATACTGTACATTATAAAATGCGCCCAACAAAACGGAAGTTAGCACCAGTAGAGCTACCGGGTATGCCATGCGAGCCTTCCGGGAGATAATCCAGCTCATTGTTGCAGCCAGCGGAAAAGCCATAACAGGATAGATATCAATCAATTCCCGTTGTCCCAGACTACCACCATACCACCAACTCCACCACGAAGAAACCACATAAAGATAAACAAGTAATAATAAAAATACGGTAATGAAAAGCTGCCTGTATTTTTTAAATAAAAAATACATTCCGGCAACGGCAAAGATCATGACCGGCGTATAAACAAACCAGCCTTTGCGAAAGCTGAACAGCACATTGATGATTTGCGGATGAAGAAAGAAAAACCCCTCCTTTCCGTAAGAATAATAGAGCCAGTTTCCGGTAACGGTTTTCCAATACAGGAGTTGGGGGACAAGTACCATAAAGCCAAACATTACCATCAGAATTAGGTGTGGGAATTTATTCCAATAAAGCAAACATTTGTTTTTGAAATCCCGTCTGCTTTTCACATCGTAGAAAACAAAAAAGAGTGCAATCAGGATATTCACCGGACGGATCAGCGTGAGCAATCCAATTATCAAACCGAGGAGAACCGCTCGCAGTAAGCTGCTGCGCCGATGCCATAAAATTGTCAGGTAAAGAAAAACAGACACCAGGGCAAAGGAATAAACGTGCGACATACCCGGTTCAAATGTACTGTACCAGAACAGATTTGTCCCAAGGCCAATGGACAGAACAGTGAGCGCCGTTACCGTTTCGCTAAAATAAAACCGCAGCACACGCGCCAGAAACACCAGTCCCAGGGCAAGGTAAAACAAAGCGGCCATGACAATAGCAAAACGATAAGGTACAGAATAGCCTCCGTTATCGTATCCCAGGTGCCCGGCTACTGCATTGGCAACAAAGAAAAATGGGGCGTACATCACGGAAAGTCCCATGGTCATTTTAAAAACATAACTTCCCGTTGAAGTTTTTTTAGCCCAAAAAACAAAATGTTTTTCCCCTGTATAATGGTCTTTAAATTTTAGCGAAATATCATGGTAAATAAAAGCTGCCGGCAGATACCCGTAATAATCTATCACGTCCCACTGAATCACCCGCCCGGAAGTTTTCCAGATTTTCACATTAAAATCCGAAAAAATCACCGTTGTCAAAACAAGGGTTATACTCAGTGCAACAAAATATTTTTTCATTCTACAAATTAAAAATTTCTTCCGAATCCAAAATCATCCGTAAAACCAACTGGCGCAAGTCTTGTGCGTAAGCTTTCTGCGCGGTTGACTTGTGCCAAGACTACTGCTTCTAATCTAAATTTATATTCCTGTCTTTTTGCTTCATTCAATAATCTCAACATTAATCATTCCTTCTTCACCGATATAATTGGGCATACTGCTCCAGGGATAATCTTCAGGTCTCTTCGCAAAACCATGCTTAACAGGATTATTGTGCAAATAATCCAGTTTTTGATCCATCATTTTATTCGTTGTCAACTCAATAGGATGATTGTCCTGCTGCCAGAACTGGTAAAATTTGTTGTTCGGATTTTTCCTGCCTTCTGCTTCAAAAATGTCAATCATCCACTCTTTTCTACTTTCGTAAGGATTTTCTTTAATGGCTTTAATCAATGCGGAAGATGTGAACTTTTTTAAGTCGCGCATGATGTTTTCCAAAAGACTTTCTCCTTCCCTTGAAATAATCAGGTGCACATGATTAGTCATGATAACATAGGCATGTAACTGCAAACCTTTTCCTTTTTGACAATATTTCAAACTGTCCAAAATGATCTCACGGTAAATATCCCTTGTAAAAACATCGACCCATCTTACAACGGCAAATGTTACAAAATATATACCGTCAGGATTGTGGAATTTGTATTTACGGCTCATTTTTCAAAAATAAGGATATTTAATCAGTAAATCTTGTTTTACTTTTTTTGAAGATTTCGGATGGTTTAGCCAGACACCAGTCCTGCTTACCCACAGGGCCATGTTGGAAGACTGGCGCCAGTTGGATATTATTCAAATGGAGTGTAAGATTTTCCCAAATTTGAAAATTTTCGTAAAACTATTCAAAATTACTTATCGGAAGCAAACAATTCCACTTTCAAATCATCAAAATAGATAACTTTTTTACCTCTGTTCCAAACATAAATGACCAGCTGATCGGATTTATGCTGCGGCTTGGGAACAAAATAGTTTACCTCAATTCTATTCCAGTGATTCAGTCGGAGTTTCTTACTATTGAGCGGATTATCAAGGTTGTAAGCCTGATACTTTATTGCTCTTCCTTTGTTCTCGAAGTTGATGACGAGCGAGCAGGGTATTTCCGAAAGCGGGTGTACAGGATAAACCCATACTTCGACCCGGCACCGGTTATATTTGTTTTTGTTCAATTCGTGATACGAAATGCGAAAAGCAGGTGAAAATTGAATCAGACTATCCATTTTTAAAGAGTAGCTCCCGCTGTGTGCAAAATCATGGCTGTAAAAGGAACTGTCTTTCCCTTCTTTGTCTTCAAAATCATTCGTTCGTATCCTGCTTTCTTTCCGTATTGGCTCCTTTTTTTGGAAAATACACACAGAATAGTTAAAACCGTCCATAACACGGGAACCATTTTGGGAATTAAAGACTTTTAGAAAAGTCAACCCTGCGTCATCAAACAATCTATTCAGAGGCGTTCTTCCTTCATTGGGGCCAAAGTGAGAATCCCAAACAATAATGCTGCTATCCGGAAGGTCGTCCGATATTCTGGAAACAGGAGGTAAACCTTCAGCCGAAAGAGCCTGGTCATAAGGATCAATACCCAGCTTAAAAGGAATATAAGTGGAGAAATAGAAAATTTTGTGCTTATCCAACCCGTTTTGTTGTAGATACTCGCAAACTTCTCCAAGCAGTTGCTCCGCTTTTCCTTTTTTAAATCCGTTGAGGTTGTCGGTGGCACCGACATGAAGAATCCACAAAAAGAGGAAAACAGAAATGCCAACAGCTATTTTCCCATATTTGGATAAAAAACCGGTTATTACATCAAAACCGGATAAAGCCATGATGGCTGCCAAAGGAGTAACAGCTCCAATGACCCGGATAAGTCCCAGCGAATTGCCAATACCTTGCCACCAGGCATACGAATGTGCTGCAAGGAAAAGAAGATAACTTCCCGGAATAAGCAACAGAAAATAGAACCTTTGGTTCATTTGAAAACGGTCTCTTTTTATCCAAAACCACAGCCCGGCCACCAGCCCCACACAAAAAAGTGCGGCGATGGGATAACCCAAAATTCCTCTGGTTTGGTTGATAAAATGGAATAGAGTACCATGGCCGTAAATGTCAGTAGCGCCACCTTTGTAAGGCATATCGGTGATAAGCCACCAGAAGCTGTGATAAAAGGGCCGTCCAAGCAAACTAATAAGAAAAAACCCGACCGTAAAAAACGGCAGCACTTTCCACTGTTTTTTCAGACCAAAAACCAGCAGAAAAAGGGGAAGCAACACAACACTTTCTGTCCGTACCAGCGGCAAAAACGAAATGACCACGGCTGACCAGAAGTATTTTCGTTGAAAAAACAACAACAACGATAGTACCAGCAACATACTGAAGGTGACTTCGGTAAGGGCGGCAAACATAAGGCTGAAATAAATAGGGGTAAACAGCACAAGCAACACCACAAGCCAGGCATTGTTAAGTTTGAGCTCACGAGCCAGTTTCCAGGAAAAAAAAGCGGCAAGCAATCCCATCAGCACATTGTGCAGGCGGGCAAAATTCATCCCCATTTGGGCAAAAAGCGATGCCAGAATAGTGTAAACCGGTTTCCCCCAGCTATCAAATAGCAACCGGGGGTATTTCCATCCCCAATACGCCAGTTTAAAATGAGAAAACGGGTCGCCCCCGCCAAAACTGTTTTCCGTATTAAAAATGATAACCACAGATGCCAAAAAGAAAACCGTTAGCAATGACAAGACAAGTTTTAGTTCTTTTTTATGGGTAGGTCTCATCATATTTGTTTTTTCACCTCCAAAATTTCTATTTTCAAATCAGCCGGGCAGAAAACAAGGGCTTCTCTTTTGCCCGGTTATCATGGACTATTTAAGAGCTCTTCTGTCGAAGATATTATATTTCAGCACACAATAAATAGCATGGAAGCCATCGTGCCAGACGATTTTTTTCCCTTCTTCATAGGTTCTCCCGTAATAAGAGATCCCCACTTCATAGATTCTAACTTTGGGGATTCTGGAAATTTTTGCCGTTACTTCAGGCTCAAAGCCAAAACGGTTTTCTTTCAGCAGCAATGACTTGAGCATATTGGCACGAAACAGCTTGTATCCTGTTTCCATATCCGTCAGGTTCAAATTGGTAAACATATTGGAGAGGGTTGTAAGCAATTTATTCCCGATGGAATGCCAGAAAAACAAAATACGATGAGGCTCGCCACCCATAAAACGTGAGCCGTAAACCACATCGGCAAAGCCATCCATAACCGGCTGCAACAACACATTATATTCCGAAGGATTGTATTCGGTATCCGCATCCTGAATAACAATAAAATCACCGGTAGCTTCTTCAATGCCGTGATGGATGGCTGCTCCTTTTCCCTGATTGACATCCTGCCTGACGATTTTAATATTTTCCCCGGGATGACTTTTCATAAAGGCATTCACTTGTTCGGCGGTAGCATCTTTTGACGCATCATCCACCACAATGATCTCTTTTTGTACTTTATGAATCAGTTGAACGGAAATTATTTTTTTTAGAATAATTTTAATGGTACCGGCTTCGTTGAAAGCGGGAATGATAATAGATAATGTTTGAGGCATAAACAAAAAAAGGTTTAAAAAGACAAAAATAGTAAAAATACATTGTCCTGTTTTCCCTAAAAAAAAGTAGTAACCTGAATTTAATGGTGTACTAAAAATTCTATTTGAAAATTTTTCAAAATATTGACCTGTTGTTTTTCTGAAAAGAGTTTCACGGTAATGATTTTTTCTTTGTCATCGGTCATCGGCTTAAATGCATAATTGTAAGAGCCTTTTTGCCATTGTCCAAATTGCTTTCGGGCAAAATGAATTAAATAAGAGGCGAACCAGTAATCTGTTTCGCCGGTGGCAGCATCGCTTATACGTATGATTATTTTTGCATCGTTGTTTTCTGAAAATTTGTTAGCAAAACTTATCCGAATAAGACTTACCCGGTTAAAATCGGGGATGGACATGCTGTTGGTTTGGTAAATCAACTGCAATTTGTTTTTTTGAGAGCCGGTTATGTCGCCGATGAATACTTTTTTTACCACGGCATACTGATGCTCGTCGTATTTCTTTTTCCATAGCAGTCCTTTGTAGCGGTTTTCCGTTTTTAAAAATACTTCCCAGTACTTTTCTTTATTCATATCGGTCCAATGCAAAATAAAATTTTTGTATTGGTAACTTTGAATCAGGTTGACAGGGATGGTTAAAACAGAGAGTAAAATGATTCCTGTCTTGAGTATTTTCGGGATGTCATTGATCAATAAAGCAATAAGAATAAAAAAAACACCGTAATAATCAATAAAAACACGCGAACCGTAACTGGCACCATAATCCCAGGAATGCCAGGAAGAAAACACATAGGTAATGGTTGTGAAAAAGGCAAGCCAGGTAAAGACCAGATAATATTTTCGCTTGTATACCAGCCAGATAAGGCCAAACAACGAAAAAAACAAAACCGGAGTATAAACAAACAGTCCTTTCCGGTAGCTGAACAAAATATTGATGAATTGTGGATTTAAAAAGTGAAACCCTTCGCCCTGATATGAGTAAAGCAAAAAATGTCCCGTCTGTAAATACCAGGCCTGGCATTGAATAAAAAACAGAGCAACCGGGAGAAATAGTCCTGTCAACAGTACTTTGGGATGATGTAAAAGGTGAGATATTCCTTTTTTGAAATTACCGGGCGACCCCGCGAGAAACGGAACAAAAAGAAGAGCCAGCATGTTGACCTGACGAATAAGGAGAATGAGCCCCAAGAAGATACCAGCTAAAATAAAATACTTGAAACGGTTTTTTATGAAAAAAGACCGGACAAAATAAAAAAAAGCGTTTATGGCAAAAAGGGAATAAACATGACTGAATCCGGCATCAAAATTGGCATAATTGGTTACCCCGGTAGCAAAAACCAATAAGACTTGTAAAAATATGATAACAGATTTTTTAATATCATATAACTCCAGTGTCTTCCGCAGAAAAAAGATACCGAGAAAAAGATAAAAAAGGGTGGCATACAAAACTGCTCGTTGAAAAGGTTTTTGGTATCCGTCTGCAGGATTGCCACTAAGCGGAGTAATCAGATAAGTAACATAGAAAAAAGGCCATTGCAAGAGGGCTGTTCCTACGGGATATTTATCAACTTTAAATCCCTTATAATCCACATAAACGCCCTCCTTATCGATACGTTTGTAAAATGCGGAATTCGTTCGCACGGGTTTGCTTTTTCTCACCAGGTCGTGGTGGATGAAAAGAGAGGGTAAATAATCATAATAACCAATTGCATCGGCTTTGATGACCACATCAACCCTGGCCTTATTTGTTTGAATCATCAGAATGAAAACCAGAATAATGACGAGCTCGGGAATAATGTATTTTATGTAACGAATGTTCATTTTTGTTTTTTTATTTTTCCTGAAAGGCCTTTTCAAAATCCGGACAAAAGTTCTCACAACCTCAGCGCGTCGTATCCCGTTGTATTACTGTTTTTGAAAAATAGAGCCGTATGATGGCTTCTCCGTTTTGGGGATTTTCAAAAAGGAGCTTTTTCTTAACAGTATATCCTTTGTGGTTTTCAAAAAGTTTATGGATAGTTCTGTTATAAAGTTCCTGCCGGTTTTTTTCGAGATAAAGGTAAACCGGTTTCCCGGAAGTCATTACCGTGCCGGGATCAAAAGGGCCGCCCCAGTATCTCAACGAATTATCCCATGTAAAATACTGGTATGTATCGGGATACAGGCTGTTTAACTTCTTTTTATAGCCGGGCCAGCTTTTCCCTCCAAAGCTAAAACTGTACATAATGGCATACTCATGGAAAGGACATCCGTAATCCTGACTGACAATAATCTTATAGCTATCTTTTTTAAGTGTGTTGGCCACATCCCGGGTTTCAATCCTGGCAGCCATCTGGGCGCTAACACTTTTGGAAACAATCCGCATATACGGAATCTCATTCTTTATTTTATCTCCAATAATGAATATGAGCAGAAGACCGAGAACGATTTTTACAGCCCGCTGATGGAAAAATGACAAGATAATTTCCATGTTCAGAATCAAAACAAAAGGGAATAATAACAATGCCGGAACAAAATACCTGATGGCGTACTGCTTACTCGTAATAAAGATAAAACCTGAAAAAACGACGAGTAATCCCAAAGCTATCCGTGTAAGAACAGTCCTGGATTTCCCGGCAATAAAAAGTGTAACTAAAAGGATAAAAAGTAAAATGAAAGCATAAAAGAATTCGCGTTGGGATGTTAGCAGGGATTTAAAGTTACTGACAAACAGATGAGTATTGATAATATTTTTTGCTCCGCCTTCATAAGTGCCGCTGTGAACAAAAATACTGAACATCCAATGGCGAAACCTGCCAAATTGAAATACAACGGGGAGAGAGATGGCAAAGAAGATCAAAATAGTGTATATCAGATATTTAAGCTTATACCGGAAAGTTTTTATGAGAAACAATGGCAAAATGATAAATGGCAAAAAGGTCATTTTCAGCGACATACCTATGGCTACGGCAAAAGCATACAGAAATATCCGGGGTTTATAGCTCTCATTTTGACGATAGATTTCGCGTAACAGTAATACCTGAAGAATTAGAACAGGAATGATAAAAAGCAGTTCGGAATAGATTCGCCCGGTTAAATCGTACCAAATGTTAAGAAGAAAAGGAGAAGTTTGTATTGCCAAAGCATAAATGATATTGTTGGTAATCTTATAAACAGCTTTGCCGGTCCACAGTAAGGCAATTCCAACGATAACCGTAATTACCAGATTTCCGACAGAAAGATATAAATCAGAATTACTGATAACATCCTGAAAATAAGGCAGACTATTCCCTCTGAAAAAATAAACAACTCTAAAAACAACGGCTAGTAAAAGCTGTAATACAGAAGCTGGTTGGTCAATATTGGCCTGGCTAAATTTCCCGGTGGAAACACAAAGTGCGCTGATAAAGTGAATGTATTCCGGATCAATAGATCTTAACGACAAATCACCGAAAATCTGCCGGAAATAGAAACCCATCAAAAGATACAGGGCAGGAATTATGTAGATTAAATATTTGTAGTAATTTTTTATTTTTTCAGTATGCAGCATATATCTTTTTAGAATTATCAATAAGTTGTTACACAAAAGTATTATAAAAAAGATTTACCAAAATACCGAAGGTTCTCTCCGCTACTCATGAAAATACACCCGTTTCACTCTTCGCGAAATGCGGCTCAGCACTTCGTAGGGGATGGTATTGGCGGCGGCAGCCAGTTCTGTCACCGGATGCTCGGCATTGAAAACAATCACAGCATCGCCTTCTTTCACTTTCATTCCGGTTACATCTATCATACACATATCCATGCAAATGTCGCCCACAATAGGAGCGGATTTACCTTTTACCCAAAGGGAGAAATTCCCGTTTCCGAGCAGGCGAAACATGCCATCGGCATAGCCTGCCGAAACAGTCGCTATCAGTCTCTCGCTTTCAGCTACAAAGCTTCGGTTGTAGCCTACCGATTCTCCGGTTTTAACCACTTTGATTTGCGTAATTTCCGTACGCAGACTGGTAACATGCTGAAGACTTTCGGCGGTTTCTTTGTGAGAAGAAATACCATACAGGCCAATGCCGAGACGTACCATATCGAATTGAGCCTCCGGGAAACGGCTGATGCCTGCCGAATTGAGCAAATGCAACATAAAAGGATGTTCCAGCTCCTCTTTTAATTTTTGTGCCATTTGCGTAAGCAGGGTAATCTGCGTATGTGTGAAATCGTCCAGTGAAGGCTTGTCGCTACCCACGAGATGTGAGAAGACAGATTGCACATAAATCAGTGGATTTAATTTTAAATGTGTTATCAACTCATCCAGTTCATCTTCCTGAAATCCAAGCCGGTGCATGCCTGTTTCCAGCTTCAGATGAATTTTTACGGGCTTGTTTTGCGGCAGGGCGTTTCTTTTGATGGCTTTTTCAAGCATTTTTAAAGCGCGAAAGCTGAAAATCTCCGGCTCAAGCTGATATTTAATCATCAAATCAAAAGTATATTCCTCAGGATTCATCACCATAACAGGCAATCCGATTCCTGCATTACGCAGCTCCACCCCTTCATCCACGTAAGCAACAGCAAGATAATCCACCTGATGAAACTGCAAAATATTAGCGATCTCGAAACTTCCGCTGCCATACGAAAAAGCTTTCACCATAGCCATAACTTTTGTTTCGGGTTTTAGCTTAGAGCGGAAAAAATTGAGGTTTTCCACCAGAGCACTCAGGTTAATCTCAAAAACTGTTTCATGAACTTTTTGTTGCAAAAGGCGGTTGATGCGTTCAAACTCAAAAATCCGGGCCCCTTTCAACAGGATGGTCTGGTTGCGGAGAGAAGCCATTGAAAAACCGGAGATAAAATCGCGGGTAGCCGGAAAGAAGTCTTTTTCCATTTCAAATAAACCGGGATGTCGTGAAATAGCAGGCCCGATACCGATCAACCGGGTTATCCCTTTTTGCTTCAGCAAGGCCGCCACATCGGCATACAATTCTAACTCATTACGGCCGCTTTGCAAAATATCCGAAAGAACAACCACTTTCTCACGATGCTGGTTTTGCTGACTCATAAAGTCCAAAGCAATCGTCAGCGAATTAAAATCGGAATTATACGCATCGTTGATGATGGTGCAATTATTAATTCCTTCTTTCTGTTCGAGGCGCATGGCTATGGGTGTTAGCGTCGCCATGCGTTCGCGAATAGTTTTTTGGTCATAACCAAGGCTCAGCATGGCGGCCCAGCAGTGAATGGCATTCTCCACCGAAGCAGCATCGGCAAAAGGAATCTCAATGGAGATTTCCTCATCTTTGTAAATACCACGAATTTTGGCAGCTAATGTTTCTATTCGTTTGTCAAGAATGCGCAGATCGCTGTTTTCATCGGCGCCCCATGTAAAGGTACCGATATTTCCAAGAATCCCCGTACGGATAATCACCTCCAGCAACTCTTTTTGGTCGTTGTTGTAAATCAGCGTATCCACACGGGTAAACAGCTTTAATTTTTCGCCGATTTTCTGTGCCTTACTGATAAATCCCTCGCTATGCGCTTCACCGATATTAGTAAAAATGCCCAACTTCGGCCGGATTATCATCTGCAGATTATCCATTTCGTCGGGTTCGGAAATTCCTGCTTCAAACAGTGCCAGTTCATGTTGGCTGTTCATTTGCCATACAGACAGCGGCACCCCGACTTGAGAATTGTAACTCTTGGGGCTGCGCACAATTTTTTTATCGGGACTCATCAACTGAAAAAGCCACTCTTTCACAATTGTTTTCCCGTTGCTACCGGTAATTCCCACCACCGGGATATCAAAGAGGCTGCGATGGTAGGCAGCCAGCTGTTGCAATGCTTTCAGGGCATCCGGAACCCGGAAAAAAGAGGCTTTTTCCATACCGGAGGCAGAAAAGTTTTTATCCGACACCACAAAATAGCGTATTCCTTTTTTATAGAGGTCTTTGACATATTTTTGGCCATCGTTTCTTTTTCCGGAAAGAGCAAAAAACAGACATTTTTCGGCACGAATAAACCGACGGCTGTCAATGAGAATATCCTCAACTTTTATGGAGGCGACATCGGGAGAAAACAGCTGTGCTTTCATCACCTCAGCCAGCTCATTTCCGGAATATTGTTTGTGTAACATACTTTTTTTAAATCATTTCAGAAAAAAAACAAACCGGAAACCGGAAAAATTAATCCCGGATATTTTTAGCTGTTTTCCTGGTGGCTTACAACCAAAGGTTTTGTATTCATAGCTTCCCATTTTTTTCGGTTTTTATAAATGTCAAGGGCCAGATAAACAGCCTGACGCATGGAAGCCGGAGAAGCAATGTTTTTACCGGCAATATCATAAGCTGTTCCGTGGTCGGGTGAAGTACGAACAATGGGCAACCCGGCTGTATAGTTTACGCCGCTGTCCAAAGCCATCAATTTAAAAGGAATCAGCCCCTGGTCGTGATACATGGCCAAAACAGCATCGTATTTCGTATAGTTACCGGCACCGAAAAAACCATCAGCAGGAAAAGGACCGAAAGCCAGCAGCCCCTGTTTTTTGGCTTTAATAATGGCGGCATGAATCACCGATTCGTCTTCGGTACCGATAAGTCCATTGTCACCGGCATGGGGGTTTAATCCCAAAACAGCAATTTTAGGTCTTTCGATGAGGAAATCCTTTTTCAACGAATCGTTCAAAATAATTAGTTTGGTGAGAATAAGTTTTTCGGTGATAGCGCCGGCCACTTCGCTGACAGGAATATGGTTGGTAACTGTGCCCACTTTCAGATGGTCGGACACCATGAGCATCAGCGAATTTTCAGAGCCAAAACGCTGTGTCAGGTATTCAGTATGTCCTTGGAAATTAAACTTTTCCGAATGAATATTTTCTTTGTTAATGGGTGCTGTTACGAGCACATCGATTTTTTTGTTACGCAGGTCTTTCACGGCCGTTTCCAAAGCTTCAAAAGCAAACTCACCTGCCAGACTGGTGGATTTCCCGAAATCGATTTTTATCTCTTCATCGCTGAGGCTGCGTATGTTTAGCTTTCTGTCGGTGATTTTTGAAATATTAGAAATGACACTATAATTGAAGTCGGAAAGATGCATATACTTGCGATGGAAGCCTACGACACGGGGCAGCCCGTAAATAACCGGCGTAAACAACTCGTATAAACGGCTGTCCATTAAGGCTTTAATCATTACCTCGTAACTTATTCCGTTAAAATCGCCGTGGGTAACGCCCACACGGAGGGGAGCAGTTTTTCCTTTCAAACGTTCCTTTATCATAACATTAAAAATTAGATGACAAAGGTAAAATATTCTATGGAAGAAAGGAAGTTGCGGGGAGGAATCCTGTAAAAAGAAAACAGGGATTATCCGGCCGGCAGGGATATCTTGCTCTCGTCCGGGACGAGACAGGCACGCGGCGAGACGCGTCTTATTCTGACCTTTTCAGGGCTATAGGGATTTTAAATCCCTTTCCTAAAAACATCCGGATTACAAATCCGGAGGAGCAGAGCTATAATAAAGGCATGATAATGTTTTTTTCACCACTATCCGTCCGTTACAAACGAGATGGATGATGCGGGCTAATTGGTTTTAAAACGATATTTCAACGCCTGTAGTTCCGTATTGGCTTTCTCGATTTTTTGTTTCAGGCCGGCTTTGTAAGTTTTGAGCCTTGTCCGGATGACATTGTCTTCCACGGCAAGCATTTGGGCGGCCAGGATAGCCGCATTGAGGGCATTGTTGATACCTACCGTTGCCACGGGAATCCCGGGAGGCATTTGTACGATAGCGAGCAGCGCATCCATACCATCCAACGTTGCGTTAATAGGAACGCCAATCACCGGAATGGCTGTTGAAGCGGCAATAACCCCCGGCAGGTGAGCCGCCATACCGGCGCCGGCAATAATAACTTGCAAACCACGCGTTTCGGCACTTTTGGCAAAGGTTTCTACCGCTTCCGGAGTGCGGTGTGCCGAAAGTGCATTCATCTCAAAAGGAATTTCCATCTCGTCGAGAAACTGTGCTGCTTTTTCCATGATTTTCAAATCGGAAGTACTTCCCATTATGATACTTACACGAGGGGTCATAGGCTTTTTGTTTTTTCACAAAAGTAAGAATATTCTGAATGTAAAACTCAGCCCACACGTCGGGCTCTTTCAGAAATTAATTTGCAAGTAATGAGATGCTTCGCTACCGTTCAGGATGACAAACGGTAGATCGGAAGAGCACACGTCTGAACTCCAGTCACATTCCTTTATCTCGTATGCCGTCTTCTGCTTGAAAAAAAAAAAAAAAACAGAATCATCACCCCCC
>CAJVXP010000004.1 GCA_913009685.1 uncultured Bacteroidota bacterium | reverse complement strand
TTTTGTTTTTCTTCCCGCTCCCGTACCTCTTTTGGGTTGTCGGCAGCTTTTTCCTCCAGTTGTTTCAGAAGTTCGTTGTAGGCTTCCAATATCTGGGCTTTGGTGTTGGTGGGGCTTACTTTTTTTTCCATGGTGATAAGAATTTAAAGGATGAATGATTTTTATTTTTATAATTTTAGAAGTCTCCGTTTTCAGTCAGGGAGAGATGGCTTCGGTCGCAGGCTCCTCGCAAAGTCCTACTACTATACAACTTTCTATCAGAGATGGTGCTCGTAATTAATGTGCTATGAAAGTACTGTTTTGCGATCTCGCCTCAGGCGAGAGTGGCAATCTTATTATACGCCAGAGCGGGATTTGGTCTGACATGACCTCCTATTTTACACTTCCCTCCCAGGCACGCTTCCGCCTCCTAAGTCCCATTCGCCAATGGCGAACGAACTGCTTATTAGTTTTTTATGCAATTACTACGAACTACTTTTCCCAGAGCAAAAGCAATTCGTTTTTATTTTTTTTCTTCAGGAAATCCTGAAGGTCTTTGCTGTTGATGATGATGTAGCGAAGTTTGCGTTCGAGTATTTCTTCCACTTTTTCCACCAGTTCGAGCAGATAATTCTTATCAATATCTTCCCCCACAAACCAGAGGTCGATAATGGGAGAGTTTTTCCCTTTGGCCAGTTCACCCACAAGGTAAACAGCATTCAGCTTCCCCAGTTTCTTCACTACCTTTTCTATCACCTGGTCGATGCCCACGTATTTCATGAGCAGGCTGTTGATTTCAGGGAAAAGCGGATGCCCGGTATTGGCGTGATATACTTTTTTATTTCCCTTTTTGTCGGCTGTCAGCAATCCGGCTTCCTCAAAACGGTTCAGCTCCTGCCGGATGGCGTTGGTTGATTCATCAAACTCCGGTTCCAGCGAGCGCAGATAGGCTGTGGTATCGCTGTTCAGAAAAAATTTGAGCAGCAGTTTCAGACGGGTTTTGGATGTTATCAAAGCTTCGAGCATGATGGTGAATAGTGATTGGTTAATTGGTTAATTAGTTTGGGGTTAATGGTTTGGGGTTATTTTTTACATATTTGATTAGACCGTATGTTAATTTTGAGCATTGAGTAAGCAACGCCGGCAGATTATCTTGTTTTTCGTCGTTAAAATACCCAACTTTATTTGGTAAAATGATGAGCGTTTCCTGTTCGGCAAGTGAGCCTAATGAAATACACGGGAAATGAATTAACTCCTTATTCCCTTTTCGGGCGGAGCCTTCGGCAATATTAGCAGGAACTGACACAGCAGCCTTGCGGAGCTGGGAAGTTATCCCAGGATGTTCGTGTTTTGGGAAATCAACAGTTTCCCGGTAAGCTTTCTCCGCCAGTAGCATCGCTGACTTCCATACATCCAAATCTTTGTGATTCATGGGTGATTGGTTTTTACTAATTGCATTTGAATAATTAAAGCGTCGGATCTTCGGGGTCTGGCTGGAACCACTCACCATTCACTATTAACTATTCACTGTTTGAGTAACAAAAGTACTCAATAATTTGGTTTTGTCAAGGGCAAATGTAGAAAAAAACTGTTTCTGTCAGTAATTTTGGCGAAAATTTTCATGAAAACAGGGGTGAGGGCTGGTGGGGGCCTGTGATGTAACTGGTTAGGATTGATTATTTTTATGATCCGGGGGTTTATACGGCTTCACTTTTTTGCCAGGATGTCCGGCTTTACGCGGTGAGATTACTTCAACCGGAGAAAAAGGTTGTTCCGGGTCCGGGGACGCATGAACCATATTTTTCCCTTTATTCAACATTTTACATTCATCATTCCGATGCGGCAGGGATGAAAGCGACATCCTTTGTTTTCGGAAGCCGATGTGGAGTTGCCAGGACAGTGCGACACGGGAGCACCTGTTTTGGCATTACGGAACACGGCTTTCCGAAACAAAGATATAGCGGACAGCCCGGTGAGGTTTGCGCAGGCAGGTGTGTGGGAGCCGAAGCCGCCCAAAAGAAATTAATGTACCCCGGATTTGCCTTTCATTCCACGCGGTACTGTTTTCCGGGAAGGCTTTGCACCAAACCGTTAAACTCCATGTTCAGCAAAGCGGCAGCCACATGTGAAGGATTCATCCCCGATTGAATAACGAGCTTATCAATGCTCAGGGTGCCGGCGGCTTCACGGATAAGGGTGTAAAGGATTTTTTCTTCTTCGGACATATCCACGAAAAGGGCCGTTTGTTGATTTCCGGGGGTCTTACGGTCATCCCACCCCATGAGGTAGCCGATATCTCCCGCACTTTGCAACAGCGCAGCCTTATTGATTTTAATCAGAAAATTACAACCTGTTGAAAAGCGGTCGGTAAGCCTGCCGGGCACGGCAAACACATCGCGGTTGTACGAGTTGGCCAGCTCGGCGGTAATCAGTGCGCCGCCTTTACGGTCCGATTCCACCACCACCACGGCGTCCACCATGCCGGCAACAATGCGGTTGCGTTTGGGGAAGTTCTCACGGTCGGGTTTGGTTTTTGAGATAAACTCTGTCAGCAGTCCGCCCCCGCCGGCCACCATATCATCAGCCAGTTTCCGGTGTGGCGCAGGGTAAAGCCGGTCGAGGCCATGCCCCAAAACACCCACGGTAGGAATATTTAGTTCCACGGCGCGGCGATGCGCACAACCATCAATGCCATAAGCCAGTCCGCTCACCACGAGCACATCTTTTTCCTGCAATCCTTCAATAATTTCGCGGCAGCGGGCACGTCCGTAGTCCGTAGCGCGCCGTGTTCCCACAAAGGCAATTATGTGCCGGTGATTCAGGTCTGCTTCACCGCGACAGTAAAGCATAAGCGGATGGTCGTAACAGTTCAGCAGCCGCTGGGGATAGGCCTCATCTTGAAAAAACAGGGCTTTTATATGATGCTTTTCGATAAATTCAACCTCCTGCTCTGCACGTGTCAGCACCTTTTGGTTCAGAATATTGTTCACAGCAGTGTGCCCGATCCCGGGAATAGCGAGCAGAGTCTTCGCCGCAGATTTAAAGACCGCTTCGGCGCTGCCGCACCAGTTGATAAGCTTTTTTCCGTTTACGTCGCCGATACCCGGAATAAGCGTTATGCCGATTTGATATAGAAGAGGAGTTTTCATGGTTTACAAAGTTAGGGTTTTTCTTTCAACCTGTGAAAGCTGATACGTGCTAAATACAGGGCAAACGCATCATCTTTTACACAAATTTTACAGAGAATACGTTTTACAACAATTTATATCTATAAGTTATTGTAAACCACAAAAGTACTTTTTTCGCAGTGGATTAAAATCCACTACTATTGTTTGAGTCGTCCCTAACGGGACTTCAATAAAGTCCCGTTAGGGACGACTCAAACCTTGCCTATAAATTCATTTATAGGGTCAATAAAACAGGTTGTCATTTATATGATGAATTTGCCCTGGTGCTAAATAATATTTTGAGTTGCCGGAACATATAGGATGTCAAAAGAATGGCAATCTGTCCTGGCGGATATATGAAAGAAATCCGCAACGCGGACCTAAAGAATTGTAACAAAACAACCTAACGGTTTCGACTTGTTCTTTTGTGCTTTTTCTTCGTTGCAAAAGTTTAAGGGGGTTTCTTAATTTGGAAAGATGGTTTAATTTTGCTTTTTCAAAATTTACCAATCATGTCAGATATCAGCAAAGAAATTATTCTCCTCAACATTTCGGGAAAAGACAAGCCCGGCTTAACGGCTTCGCTTATGGACGTCCTCGCTCAACATAATGTGAATATTCTGGACATGGGTCAATCGGTGATTCACCAGGATCTTGGTCTGGGTATTCTGTTTGAGGTGCCGAAAGAGTCAAAGTCGTCGAGTATCTTAAAAGACCTGCTTTTTAAAGCTTATGAGCTGGACACTCATATTAAATTTACCCCTATACCCATTGACAAGTACGAAGAATGGGTGAGCAATCAGGGTAAGGAACGTTACATTATTACTGTCCTGGCACCGCGGCTAACGGCTTCTAATTTATCACAAGTGGCAAAGGTTATTGTCGGCCAGCATTTGAACATCGATACTATTTCCCGTTTATCGGGCAGGAAATCTTTAAAGAAGAAGGATAAAATCACCAAAGCGGTGGTTGAATTTTCTGTCCGTGGAACCCCGTTGGACATTGCCGCCATGAAGCAGGCCTTGTTGAATATTGCCTCCGGCAGTGATTTTGATATTGCTTTTCAGGAAGATAATGTTTACCGCCGAAGCCGGCGACTGGTTTGTTTCGATATGGACTCAACCCTGATACAAACGGAAGTAATCAATGAGCTGGCCGAAAAAGCAGGAGTTGGCACAGAGGTGAAAAAAATCACTGCGAGCGCCATGCGGGGAGAAATAGATTTCAAAGAGAGTTTTAAGCAAAGAATAGCACTTTTAAAAGGCCTGGACGAATCTGTTTTAAAAGAAATTGCTGAAAATCTGCCTGTTACCGAAGGTGCAGAGCGACTTCTGCGCACGCTAAAACAGTATGGCTATCGCACGGCCATTCTTTCGGGAGGATTTACCTATTTTGGAAATTACCTGAAAAACAGACTGGGTATTGATTATGTTTTTGCTAACGAGCTGGAAATAAAAAACGGTAAACTTACCGGACGGCATTTGCATGAAATTGTGGATGGAAAACGAAAAGCCGAGTTACTGGAGTTGCTGGCTTTTAAGGAAGACATTCATCTGGAGCAGGTTATTGCGGTGGGCGATGGTGCCAACGATCTTCCCATGTTGGAAAAAGCGGGACTGGGCATTGCTTTTCATGCCAAACCTACTGTAAAAGCTTCCGCACAACATGCTATCTCCGTCAACGGCCTTGACACCATTCTGTATCTGCTTGGTTTCCGTGACCGGGAAATTAATGAATAGGGCTTACCGGTAGTGTTTTAGTAGTTTTACTATCCAATACGGCAGAGCGGCAAATCCCGGCCGGGTTTGGTCATTACAAACTGCCACAGCTGGTTGAAACGTGAGCGGAATCCGCCCGCACTGCTTAGTAGAAAATATCGCCACATACGGTAAAACCGCTCATCATAAGTCTTTTTCAGCTGCTGCCAGGCTTTTTCAAAGTTGGCATACCAGGCCATAAGGGTTTTGTCGTAGTCGGGACCGAAATTGTGCAGGTCTTCTATCACAAACAAACCTTCGGCGGCTTTGGCGATTTGTGCCACGGAAGGAATTACCCCGTTGGGAAAGATATATTTGTTGGTCCATGCATTGGTATAAGTTACGCTGGTGTTGTTTCCAATGGTGTGAATCAGCGAGATCCCGTCATCCTTTAGGCAGCGGTTAACCACTTCCATGTAGGTGCGGTAGTTTTTGTATCCTACATGTTCGAGAAAGCCAATGGAGAGGATAGCATCGAATTTACCTTTCACTTCGCGGTAGTCCTGAAACCGTAATTCTACCGGCAGATTCCGGCAGAGCTCCTGTCCGAGTTCGATTTGTTTTTTAGAGATACTCACGCCCAGCACTTCGACGCCGTATTTCTCAACGGCATATTTGGCAAAACCACCCCACCCGCAACCGATATCCAGCACTTTCATGCCGGGTTTTAGCTCCAGCTTTTTACAGATCATGTCTAACTTGGCTTCCTGTGCGTCATTCAGATTTTTGGCATTTTTCCAGTAAGCACAGGAATACATCATTCTTTTGTCCAGCATTTGCCGGAATAAATCGTTTCCCAGGTCGTAATGCTCGCGGCCTACGCGTTTGGACTTTTTCTTTGTTTGTTGGTTGAATAATTTGGTGGACAAAATAAAGAGCAGGGTTTTCCAATCCCGCTCTATCTTTTGTTCCAGGCCGGCTCTCAGGACTTTATCAAAAAAGTCATCCAGTGCCTCACAATCCCACCATCCATCCATATACGACTCGCCGAGGCCCAGCTCGGTTTCCGAAATCCAACGTTTATACACACGTTCATCCTGAACCTGCACATCCCACGGATTATTGCCATTTAGTGTGATGCCTGCCAGATTCAACAGAGACTGAACAACTGTTTTAGGATTCATCTTAACCTCTTTTAAATCTATGTTTCCCGCAAAGTTAACACATTATGCCGCTAAATGCAAGCATAGAATAAGATCAGGTTTAAAAAGGCAGTCATCGGAAATGTGTAGTGCAGGAAGGGAATAACCTGAGTTAATGCTTACCCGGTAATTTTCGGAAGTAAATTTGCCATTTCAATAGCCGTAACAGCCGCATCAAAACCTTTATTTCCGGCTTTCGTTCCGGCACGTTCAATAGCCTGCTCAATACTGTCGGTGGTCAGGATGCCGAAAATAACCGGCATTTCCGTATCCAACGAAACAGAAGCGATACCTTTGGACACTTCTGCCGAAACATAATCAAAATGCGGCGTTGCGCCCCGGATCACGGCACCGAGACAGATTACCGCATCATATTTCCCGCTTTTTGCCATAAGCTTAGCCACGAGGGGTATTTCAAAAGCTCCCGGTGACCAGGTTACTTCAATATTCTCTTCTTTCACTTCGTGCCGCCTTAAAGCATCCAATGCGCCATCGAGGAGTTTACTTCCGATAAACTCATTAAATCTTCCGACAACAATTCCGAACTTAAAATCACCGCCAATTAATTTCCCTTCTGTTTTTTTCATAATACATCGTTTAAATATTCATCTGTTTATAATGTTGTAAATATCTGATTTCCCATTAATTGGTTTTGTCACGATTTTTGCTAAAAAATGCAAAAATCTCGCCAAAACGGGTTTTTCTATTTTTTATGCCCCGCATTCCGCTTCGCTCCATACGGGGCTGCCATATGAAACCCCTACGGGGTTTTTTTAATCATCCTTCTCCCGTTTGAAACGGGACAAGTTGTGTGTTTCCGCCTGAGGCGGGACCATGGGTGTTTCATCTGCTTTTATTTGTACTCAAAAATATGTGTAAGAACATGCCCCATTTTCTCTGCTTTGGTGGTCATGTAAAATAAATTTCTTTCGTTATGATTCATTTCTATTGGTATGCGTTCCGATATTTCAATTCCATGGCGCTCCAGTTGTTCGATTTTATCCGGGTTATTTGTCATGAGTTTGATTTTTTTAACTCCCAGGCGGGCCAATATTTCTGCACCAATTTCATATTCTCTAAGGTCAGGGGCAAAGCCGAGGGCTTCATTTGCTTCTACCGTGTCAAACCCATTTTCCTGCAGTTTATAGGCCTTCAGTTTATTCATTAAGCCAATGCCGCGGCCTTCCTGTCGCAGGTATATCAACACCCCCCGGCCTTCCTCTGCTATTCTTCGCATGGCTTCATTAAGCTGGTCTCCGCAATCGCACCGGAGAGAGCCAAAAACATCGCCTGTAAGACATTCTGAATGAACCCGTACCAGGCAGGGCTCTCCGTCATTTATATCTCCCATCACCAGGGCAACAGGTTCTTTCCCCGTTGTTTTATGTTCGAAGCCGATTACTTTAAAAACACCGTGTTTGGTGGGTAATTCGGCTTCCGTAACATAACGGGCTATACTTTCCGTTCTTCTCCGGTATTCGATAAGCGAAGCAATACTTATGAGTTTCATCTTATGTTTCTCCTTGTATTTGATAAGGTCCGGGAGTCGGGCCATGCTTCCATCATCGTTCAGAATCTCACAAATAACCCCGGCAGGCTTCAGCCCGGCAAGTTTTGCCAAATCAACAGCGGCTTCCGTATGTCCGGGGCGGGACAGAACGCCTTCGTCTTTGGCTTGCAGGGGAAATATATGTCCCGGTCTTGAGAAATCATTCGCTGTTGCAGCCGGACTTAAAAGCTGTTGAATGGTAAACGACCGCTCGAAAGCAGAAATACCGGTTTTGGTTTTTTCGGCATCAACGGAAACGGTAAAGGCTGTTTGATGAGGGTCTGAATTATGGCTCACCATTCTGCCTATTTGCAAAAACCGGAGTCTCTCGCCTGTCATGGGCATACAAATCAACCCTCTTCCGAATCTGGTCATGAAGTTGATGGCTTCAGGACTTACTTTTTCTGCAGCCATCACCAGGTCTCCTTCATTCTCCCGGTTCTCATCATCCACAACAAGAACCATTTTCCCGGCTTTGATGTCTTCCAATCCTTCTTCAACCGTATTGAAATATTCTTTTAAACTCATTTTTTTTATAATTTTTCAATGTAATTAAATATTATATAAACCCGTTTTCGGATAGAAAACGTGTGTCTATTTTTCGTTTGGCATTTTGACTTTCCTGTGGTCGGGTTAAAAAATTTCTGACATATTTTCCTATCATATCGGTTTCGATATTCACTTTTTCTCCTGTCTTTTTTGTCAATAAAGTTGTCTCCCGGGCCGTATGAGGAATTATGGAAACCTGAAAATTATCACCTCCTGTCTTTGTAATTGTCAGAGAAATACCATCAACAGCAACAGAGCCTTTATCCACCATTTGGGCAGCAAGGTTTTTTGGTATTTTGATGGTAATAAGCGTCGCAATCCCCTCTTTCTGTATCCGGGTGATTTCTCCAATGCCATCCACATGTCCTGCAACCAAATGACCGGCAACGCGGTCCGACAGCCGCATGGCACGTTCCAGATTTACCCGGTTACCGGTTTTCAGATCCTTAAAAGTCGTATGCCTCACTGTTTCGGCCATAATATCCACCGTAAAACTATCTTTTGTAAGATTTACCACGGTCAAACAAGCGCCGCTTGTACACACACTGTCGCCCAACCGCAGGTTGTCCATAATTTTATTGGCGGCAATGGTGATTTGAAAAGAAGCCTCTCCTTTTCGAATGGCCCTTACTTTTCCTGTTTCTTCTATTAATCCTGTAAACATTTTATAAGTATGCTTCTATTAATATATCGTTACCAAAGCGTTTGCAGCTTATCTGTTTCAGTTCGGGCACCTGAGTTATTTCCTTAAAACCAGCTCCTTCGACGGGGGTAATTGCCTCTTTGCCTCCTATAATCTTAGGGGCAATGAAAGCATAAATTTTATCTGCCAGCTCCTGCTGAAACAGGGAAAAATTCAAGGTGCCTCCTCCTTCAACCAATACACTGTCGATTCCCTTTTTTCCAATTTCTGCCATAAGAAAAGCTATATCAACATGGCCGTCTTTTTCGGGACAAAGAATAATTTCTATTCCTTTTTGTTGTAAAAAAGCTCTTTTCTGTTTGCCGGAACGGGCGGTAACAGCTATCCATGTCGGAGCCACCCGGGTATCCAATACCTGGGCGTCTTCCGGGGTTTTCAACTGGCTGTCTACAATTATCCGGATGGGTTGTTTCACCTTTTTTTGCCCTATTCTGCAAGTGAGTAGCGGTTTATCCTTTAAAACCGTATTAACGCCAACCATAACAGCCATGTAATCGTTACGGAGCTGATGGACAAACCTGCGTGAAAGTTCGTTGGTAATCCATTTTGAATCGCCTGTGGAGGTGGCAATTTTACCATCCAGACTGGCGGCGGTTTTAACGGCTGTAAAAGGGATTTCTGTTTGTATAAATTTGAAAAAACGCTCGTTCAACTGCCGGGCTTCCGCTTCCAGCAAGCCTGTCTCTACTTCAATTCCGGCATGGCGTAACATCTCAACCCCTCTTCCGGCAACAAGAGGGTTTGGGTCGGGGGTGGCGACAATGACTTTTTTAAAACCCTGCTTGATAATTTCCAGAGAACAGGCTGGTGTTTTTCCATGATAGGAACATGGTTCGAGACTAACGTAGAGGGTTGCATCCCGAACCGGTTCGCCGGCTTTACGAATGGCGTTGATTTCGGCATGCGGGCCACCGAATACTTCATGCCATCCTTCACCGATAATTTTTCCATCTTTTACGATGGTAGCCCCAACCATGGGGTTTGGCGCGGTAAAACCCCTTCCTTTCTTCGCCAGGCGAAGCGTGTGAAGCATTATTTTTCGATCAAACCCTGTGTCGTTAACCTTATTTTCAGACATAAAAAAAGCCCTTAAATTCTTACAAACTTCAGGGCATGTCCAACACGATACAATATTCAAAACATACCGCCAACGGATGTATGTTTCAATACTGATCTCTTACTCTTCTTTCATCCAGACTGTACTGTCGGTTTTGGAGTTTCACCAAATCAGTCTCGCCACAGGCGAGAGTCGCGGACTTTTACCGCCGGTCGGGAATTTCACCCTGCCCCGAAGAATAATTATAAACCGGGGACAAAAGTAATATTTATATTGGAAAACTGTTCGTTAATTTTTCAAAAACTTTTTTGTTTTTTCAGGCCTTTTCGACGATATATTTCTCTGTTCTATGTCAAATACTATGAGTAATTCTAAAGAAAAAACAAATCTCAAATAAGCACCAAAAATTAAATCCAAAATCCCAAAAATAGTCGGCAATCTTTAGGTAACCTTTAACGAGGTAGAATTAGTCTGACACGTGTGAAAGCTACCAAACCAGTATAGTCTGGTTATACAATTAAAGCGACTTTGAAAGTGAAACGCACAAAAAAGTTCATTTTTATTGATAATCAGCATGAGTCTTATTTGGGTAATTTTAAAATTAGGAATTGTAATTTATTTGTGTTTTGGCGCTTGGGATTTGAAATTTCGTTACTCACACAAATCAATATAGAATATATTTCTCTGTCCCTTTAATTCTCAGTACCTCACCAAAATAGATACGATGCTCATCATGTTTTTCGTAATTTTTCCGGATAGAAGGCTCCAGGAAATGTTCCGGATTCATGTCGTCCCAATACGTTTTGCGACATTCCAAAATCAGTTCGGCTTCTGCGAAAGCAGGTGATTTTATTGTTTCGGAAGCAACCGGATGAAGTCGGGTTTCGGCAATCTTATCGCCATCGCGGCCTGATTTCTTTCCCAGCAGGGAGAGGTCTTTCCGGTATTCGTCCGGAAAAACGGAAAGGGTGAAATCCGGAAAACGATTCATAAAGCCGAAAGTGTAACGGGTAGGACGTACCACAACCATGGCAAAAGGTTTGTTCCACATGACACCCAACGAACCCCAGGCTACCGTCATGGTGTTGAAATCGCCTTCTTCAAAATTCCCGACCGTCAGTAAAAGCCATTGATTTTTCCATAATTCATTTATCCTGAGATGGAATAAGTAGGGGTCGATTTGCTGTAATCTGTTCATGGATTATGTTTTAAACAGTGATCAATTTTGCTTCCGACCGAAGAATTTTCGTCAGAGGAACGCCCCAATATTTCACTTCTATTCCCATTTTTTCAAAAGTACCGGAAAGCGATAAATCGTCAGCGCATCCTTTGCAAGCCGTGATATGAACCCCGGCTTCCGAAAGTTCCTTTATCTTTTGCTGCACAACAAAATCTTCTCCGGCCAGCATGGCAGAGGCGCCCCAGATAATAAGCGTAACTTCTTTCCACCAATGATGTTTCAGGCTGTTCAGCGCATACATAAAAACCATTTCATCAAAGGTGAATTTTTCACCGCTTGTCCATAAAATATACAACTTTTCTTTTGTCTCCATAAGGCCTGATTTTTTAATCTTTCACAGCAATAATCTGCACTACAGCTCCTTTGCCAAAATGTAATTGCCCTTCATGAACGATTCCTACCGTTTTTTCCGCCTGTCACTTCCACGAAAATTGCCTTTTCCGCGGTAAGGACGCCGGATAACTCTCGGATTCCATTTGGGACCTTCGCCAAGACCTGCCGGCAACGGAAGTTTCATTACTTCGTAGCCGATAAGTTCTTCAATCTGCCGGAAGCTCATCATATCTCTTTCATTAATCAGCGTTATGGCCAGGCCGGAGGAAGCGGCACGGGCTGTGCGTCCCACACGATGTACATAATCTTCGGCGTCGCCCGGCACATCATAATTAATGACAATGTCGATATCTTTGATGTCAATCCCGCGGCTTAGCACATCGGTAGCCACCAGCACCCGTGTACGTTTTGAACGGAAATCGCGTAACACCTCTTCGCGTTTGCTTTGTTCCAGATCGGAAGAGATACCACGTATCTCAGAACCATGTCCGCGCAGACCATGGACAATATCACTTACTTTTTTCTTGGTAGAGCTAAAAATCAATACACTTTTTACCTCCGGTTTGCCGGTAATTAAATCATTGATCAACGGCGTTTTCTGGTTTTCATAGGTGAGATAAGCTGCCTGTAAAACGCCTTCTGCCGGTTTGGAAAGGCCAATGGATATCTCCACCGGATTTTTTAATGTTTTGGCAGCGAGTTGCTTTATTTTTGGCGGCATGGTAGCGCTGAACATTAGCGTTTGCCGCTCTTTGGGCAAATACGTAATTATTTTTTGAATGTCCTCGTAAAAGCCCATATCCAGCATACGGTCAGCTTCATCAAGGATGAGATAGCGCAGGTGCTCAAACTTCACATAACCCATGTTTAGATGCGAGATAAGTTTCCCCGGCGTTGCTACAATAATTTCCGTTCCGGAGGTGAGCGCTCTCTTCTGCTGGTCCCATTCCGAGCCACTGCCGCCTCCATAAATAGCAATGGATTCCACCGGTGTAAAATAGGAAAACCCTTGTATCTGCTGGTCAATTTGCAGTGCCAGTTCACGTGTCGGCACAATCACCAGAACTTTGGTTTCATGCCGGTTGTCGTTGGCCAGCTCATTCAAAACAGGCAAAATAAAAGCGGCTGTTTTTCCCGTTCCGGTTTGCGCGCTGGCAATCAGGTCTTTATGCTCCATAATCGCCGGAATAGCCTTTTCCTGAATTGGCGTTGCCTCCTCATATCCCATAAAAGAAATGGCTTCCAGCAGGGTATCAGATAATTTTAGTTCTTGAAATTTCATGAAAATTCTATCGTATTATTTGGGATTTTTAGCCCGCAAAGGTACAAAACTATTGCGACTGCATCGATTTATCCGAAATAGCAGGTTAATCAGGTTTTACCGTTCGGCAGATTCTTTTCCCATTTGTCAAATGTTTATTTTTGCAACATGAGTACAAACATGGACATCTCCGGCCCCGGTGACCTTTGGAATCCGGAAGATTTTCCGCTCGTCATTGCCGGGCCGTGCAGTGCCGAAAGCGAAGAGCAGGTGTTACGGACTGCCTATCAGCTTGCTGCGATTCCCGAAGTAAAAGTCTTTCGTGCGGGTCTGTGGAAACCGCGTACCCGGCCGGGAGCTTTTGAAGGCGTCGGAGAAAAAGGATTACAGTGGCTGGAAAAAGTAAAAGCCGAAACCGGACTGAAAACAACCGTGGAAGTGGCCCGTCCGGAACATGTGGAGCTTGCACTGAAACACCATGTCGATATCCTGTGGCTTGGTGCCCGCACCGTGGTAAATCCGTTTGTGGTACAGGAGCTGGCCGAAGCCATGAAGGGCGTGCCTGTTACGGTCATGGTGAAAAATCCCATTATCCCCGATCTGAAACTGTGGATTGGTGCGCTGGAACGGGTTTATGCCGCCGGCATTACGCGGTTGCTCGCTATTCACCGCGGTTTTCATTATTTTGAGAAATCGCCTTTCCGCAATGCGCCAATGTGGGAAATTCCCATCGAGCTCAAAAGGCTGGTTCCGGAGCTTCCCATTATTGTTGACCCCAGCCACATTTGCGGCCGGCGCAACCTGTTACAGGAGATTTCCCAAAAATCGACAGACCTCGAAATGGACGGCCTCATGCTCGAAGTCCACGAAAATCCGGAGGCTGCCTTTACCGATGCGGCACAACAAATCACACCTGAAGCCCTGCATGTTTTGCTGCAAAAACTGGTTCTGAGAAAACGTACCGGAAACCCCGATTTTGAAAGCCGGCTGGAGGTGCTGCGCACCGAAATTGACAAATTAGATGGCGAGCTGCTGCAAATTCTGGCCAAACGGCTGGAGATTATTGACGAAATAGGTGATTACAAACGCGACAACAACATCACCATCCTGCAAATGAAACGCTGGGCAGGCATTATAACCGATCGCCTCTCCATTGGCACCAACCTGGGATTGGACGAAACGTTTCTGAGAAAAATCCTGAATCTTATTCACAAAGAATCTATCCAGCGTCAGACAAACATCTTTAATAAGTCATAACCGGGCGGATAATCTTTTATTGTTTCAAAAGTCAACGAACCGTGAGCCGGCGCTTGCCGACCTTGATTTTACCCGCCGGAAAGATTATTAGAGTTTTCCAGATGTTGTACTGCTGTCGATATCAATATCCTGGAAAAGAGCTCCGTTTCTTCAAATAGTGGAGAATGGGCCGAATGTTCGAACCAATACCAATGTTTTTGAGGTGCTTCCAGTTTTGAAAAGTATGCCTGGGACAGTTCAAATGGTGTTGTTTGGTCGAAGCGACCGGTACAAAACGTTATCGGAACTCCTAAGCGGGGGACCTGTTTCATTGAATCAATATTTTGCATCTCTTGTTCCATCATTTGAATGCTGAAATATTGACCTTTTAAAAAGCGGTAGATATCAGTGAACTTATATTCCGAACTAAATAATATATGGCGAAAAATACTCAATACAAAATTACCGGTATGGGTTAGTCCGCCCCCAAATTTATTAAGCCATTTTTGGTGAACGCGGCTATCAGACATACTCCATGGCGGGGAGCCGATTGTCTTCAGCTGGCGAACCGCTTTTTGGTTTCGGGTTCGTCTCGCTTCCGCCAATGTGAAATCACAGGATATTTGTTCACCCTTTTGAATGTTTACCACCTGGCTAACAGCGTAATATGCATAATAAAGGTCCGGCCTTTGTTGCAAAGCAAGGATGGATAAGACCGTTCCGAAGGAGTGTCCGACCAAATAGATTTTTTTCTGCAGAAACCGTTGACACAAATAATTCGTTACTTCCACAAGATCGGAGACAAACTGATCTATCCGCATGCTGTTGGAAGGAATATCTTTGGAATAGGATAAGCCAGCGCCGCGCTGATCCCAGTTTACAACAATAAAGTGCTGTTCAAGGGATCCTTGAAAATGTCGGGCAAACCCAATTTGAGATCCTCCCGGGCCGCCGTGTACAAACAAAAGAACCGGCAGATCTTTGCGTTTTCCACGCATCAAGAGCCATTGTTTGATCCCGCCGATCCGAACATGTTCCAATGATGAAAGACTGTTCTTCCGTGGAGTTCGACGATCATTTTTTTTCATGGTGAAATTCTTCTCTTTTTTAACATTTGCCATCTAAAGTCCTTTATAGCAAAATTTTATGAATTTATTTAATTATCTTCAGCATATTTGTCAAAATCTTTAAAACGATTCAACAGTTGTTTATTTTTTGCGGTTATACCGCCCATTCGCCTTTCACTATTTCCCCTTCCACTCATAACCGGCTCCAAAGTCGCTTTCCCTGCTCACGGGTAAAAGCAAGAACTTCTTCCTCATTTACCTTTTGCAGCTTCCGGTCTTTCACAATGACTTCGCCATCGGAAATAACATGTTTCACATGCGATGCCCTCAGCCCGAAAAGAAAATGCCCAAGAAAATTATCTGTATTCATTTCCGTTGGTGAATCATAATCGAGAACCACAAGATTGTTTTCGCCATCACCTTGAAAATGATTCTTGCTCAGATAATTATGCACGTTTCGGAAACGCCGGTAAGCTTCCGGAAAATCGATGTCATCAAACGGCTGTCCGGCAAAACAGGCTGCCTGTGCACTGCGCAGCATGTCGCTGTGCATACCGTCTGTTCCGAGCATAATGCGCTCGCCAAGCCCTTCCGAACGGAAAAACCCCACGTTGTTATTCAAATTGCTCTCCGTGTTTTGTACCACCCAGGCTTTGCCGTTCTTTATCAGCGCCCGTTCGTTTTCATCCACGTGCAGGCAGTGTCCGAGGATGGTTTTCTCCGTGTCAAGAGCCCCAAAATCATGCAGTCTTTCCACCACGCGTTTTCCATATTTTTCAAGGCTGTCATTCTCATCATACGGATCTTCCGCCACATGAATATGAAATCCCGATTGATATTTTTCCATCAGGCCGACAGCTTTTTTCATGGTTTCGTCGCCCACCGTAAAAGAGGCATGCAGCCCTATTAGTCCCTGATGGTTTTCAAGCCAGGCTGCAGTTTCCTCCAATCCCTGCCGTGCTTTATCCGGGCCGTCGCGGTCGGTAATTTCATAGCAAAGCAAATGGCTCACGCCCACTTTTTCAAAAGCTTTGGCCATAATCTCCAACGAACCTTCAATAAAATTGGGTGAAGCATGATGATCAATCACAAAGGTACTGCCCGCTTTGGCGCAAGCCATAGCCGTTGCCAGCGCACTGGCTTTCACCATATCTTTGTCCAGTGCTTTGTCTAATGTCCACCAGATGTATTTCAGTATTTCATAAAAGTTATGCGGCGTGTGGCGGGGCGCCGGCATGCCGCGCGACAGTGCCGAATAAGCATGATGATGCCCCACGGCAAACGCTTTGGTAACAAACCCGCCATTGGCATCCAAAACCTCCACCTCTGCGGGAAATTTCTCCGGCGCATCCAAAAAATGAATTTTTCCCTCTTTCCCGTCTTCTATCAACAAATGCGTTTTTGTAAAAGAGAGGGTTTGCCAGTCGATATAATTTGCATTTTTTAAAAGAAGTATCATTTACACGATTTTTTTAAGCGTTAAAATTAATCATTCATCCCGAAAAGGATGGCGCTTTTATAAATTTTTCGGGAGAACAAATTGTTATTAAAGTTTGTAATTTGAAATAAAGTAATCAATGTATTCCGGAAATTTAGTACCGAGATAATAAGGCAGGTTCATGAGTAAAAAAGGCATACCTCCGGGAGTTTTTGCTCTTTCAACAGAAAATTTGCCGGCATAAATACGCACAGCATAAGGATGTGGCGCCTGTTCAACAAATTGATGCAAAGACTTTAACGTCCCGGTTTTCCCCGATTTTACCTCAATGGGAATGACTTTATTCCCATAGGAGAAAACCAAATCGACCTCTGCAGAAGATTGTTTCTTCTCTCTTACCCAGAAATTAGGTTTTTTGTCGTTCATTGTATTGAGTGAAATCAGCTCCTGGGTGATGATATGAGCCACCAAATTTCCTTTGTATATCGGACTTAAATCATTTACGGGTAGCATATCCATTTGTATTCCATTGATGTAATTCAATATTCCGGTATCGAGAAATTGTAATCGCGGCGACTTCCTCAGGTCGGGAATTAACGGGACTTTCACATCTGTTGTGGGATAAATCAACCGTATTATCTTAGCCTGATCCAAACATTGAAAAGCTTCACTCACCTCTCGTGAGCGATAGTTAGACCTGCCGAAGTTCTGAAACTTGATCCGTTTATCAAGATATAAATGTGCCGTTGAGATAATGTGTTTAATGACTTTTAGCTCTGTTTCATTCGAGGCGTATTTTTCTACATCATTTTGATAGGTTCCCCAAATACTTTCGTAAACTTTAGGCAAATCTGCAATATTTTCATTTTCCAGGTATGTACTCAAAACCTCCGGCATCCCGCCAATGATGGCATAGCGGTTAAACATCCCGAGTAATCCTGAATGAGCAAACGGCTTTATGGGGATATTATTCAATTGTTTTAAAAATTCAGTACGATGAAAAGCTTCAAGATATTCCACAAAATTTAAAGGATGCATGTATAAATATTCAACCCTGCCCACAGGAAAACTTTTTACCTTTTTCATGGCAAATTCCAATAACGAACCTGCTGCAATCACATGTAACCCTGGAAAATCCTCATAAAAATACCGAAGTAATTGTATAGCTCTTGGTGATTCCTGAATTTCATCAAGAAATAATAATGTCTCATCAATTTCCTTTGTGGTAATGTTGTATTTCAAAAAAAGTGATTCGAGAATGATTTTCACGTTACCATACTCATCAAAATAAAAACGGTCTTCCGGTTTCTCAAGATTAAGAAATATATAGTGTTTGTAATTATTACGGGCAAACTGTTCAACAAATGTTGTTTTCCCAACTTGTCGTGCACCCCGCAAAAGAAGCGGTTTACGATCGTTTCTTTGCTTCCATTCTTTCAGATAATCGGATATCTGCCGTTTAAAAGTAAGCATAATACTTATCATTTTGTAACAAAGTCAGGGCAAATATACGAAATATTTGTAACAAAGTCAGGGTGATTTTGTTCATTTCTTGTAACAAAGTCAGGGCAACTTAATTTTTTTCATTGTTTTTTCCGATGGTTACTTCCGTCTCATGGGTAGTTTTGTTCTGCGGATGCCATCGTAAGCAAACAGGGCGTTCGCTACGGCTCCGGCTGTGGGAACCAGTCCGATTTCGCCGATGCCTTTGGCTCCATAGGGGCCGACCGGATCTTTTACCTCCACACCAATGACTTTAATGTCGGGCGTTTCGTGGGCACGCAAAATCTTCAAATCACGCATGCGGTCGCTAACCAGATAACCGTCTTTCATGGGCAGGTCTTCCGTAAGTGCATAACCCATCCCCATGTGCACAGCTCCCTGAATTTGTCCTTCAAAAAGCATGGGATTCATAATCTTGCCGGCATCGTGTGCCGCCACAAATTTTTTGATGTTGCCTTCCTCATCCAAAATACAAAGCTGAGCAGCATAACCATAGGAATAATGGGTGATTTGTTCTTTCACATCGCTGCCGGGTTTGGTGGTCCAGTCACAGACAAACTTCCCAATGTAAACTTTTCCGGTCAGATCGGTCAGCGATTTAGTTTCCAAATCCTTTTTCAATCCTTTGGCGGTTTCTATCACCGCCAGTCCGACCAGCGCCGTTGCCCGCGAGGCGGTTGTCATGCCTGTTTTTATCTGTGCCTCGGTATCTACCACTACTTCAATGATATCCGGGTCAAGACCGGTCTCCTCACACAACGTTTGTAAAGCCATGTTGTGCACCCCCTGTCCCATTTCGGTCCAGCCGTGATGAAGGCGTACTTTTTTCTCCGAAAGGATTTCAATCTTCACCGTGGAGTCGTCCACCATGCCGTTGCCGACACCGGAATTTTTAATCCCGCAGGTCAGTCCTGCATATTTGGCTTTGTAAAACTCCTCTTTCACCGCATCGAGGCAGGCACGAATGCCTACGCCCTGCAAGCGTTGACCGGTGCTGGTGGTGAGGCCGTCCACGAGAGCATTTTCGTAGCGAAACTGCCAGCGGTCAAAGCCACCCTGCTCGCATATGTCATCAACACAACTCTCCAGTGCAAAAGTTACCTGGTTGGCGCCGAAGCCGCGCATGGCACCGCTGGGAATGTTGTTGGTGTAAACAGTTTTGGCTTCAATGTCGATGTGAGGAATAAAATAACCTCCCGAAGCATGACCGGCCACTCGCTCCAGCACTTTGTCGCCCACCGAAGCATAAGCGCCTGTGTCGCCCACGGCGCGAAGTTTTAGTGCCAGCAGCTTCCCGTTTTCATCGGCAGCTACTTCCATATCCATGAAAACCGGATGCCGCTTGGGGTGCAGACGAATAGACTCTTCACGTGTAAGCGTCAGTTTCACCGGCTTTTGCATCAGAAAAGCAAACAAACTGGTTTGTCCCTGAATACTCAAATCTTCTTTCCCGCCAAAACCACCACCATTAGGCACAAGAATCACCCGCACCTGTTCTTCGGACAATCCCAAAATCTGTGCTACCTGCCGCCGGTCTTCATAAACACCCTGACTCTGGCTATAGAGCTTTACCCCATCGCCATCGGGCATGGCTATGGCTGCTTCTTTTTCCAGAAAAGCATGTTCGACACGCTGGGTTTCATAATGTCCTTTGGAAATATATTTGGCTTTCCCCAGCTTTTCTTCCGGATTCCCGATCCGAAAACGTGTTGAATTAAAATGATTCGGTCTTTCCGCATGAATGCGGGGGGCATCGATGGCTTTAAAGACATCCGTAACCGGTTCGTGTACTTCATATTGCACCTTGATAAGGCTTATGGCTTTGCGGGCAATGTCATCCGAATCGGCCACCACGCCGGCCACCACATCCCCTATATAATGCGTCATTTCACCTTCGCCCACCAGAATCGGCCAGTCGGAAATAATCAACCCGATTTTATGTTGTCCGGGGATATCTTTAGCCGTAAAAACCCGATGAACACCGGGCAGCTTTTCCGCACGGGAGACATCGATTTTTAACACTCTGGCCGACGGATAATCGCTGAACTTCAATGCGGCATACAGCATGCCGTCAAAAAAGTAATCATCTACAAAATTGCGTTTGCCGAGGGCTGTTTCATAAGCCCGGTACTTCGGCTGTGCTTCGCCTATTTTTCCCGATGTTTTGGTAATTTCCAGGTGTTTATGCTCATGTAGCGCTTCGCCGGCATACAAAATGGCTTCTTCAATTTTCTTGTAACCCGTGCATCGGCACAAGTGCGGTTTGATGGCTTTTTGAACCTCTTCAAGCGTAGGGCTGGGGTTTTTCTCCAACAGCACTTTGGTGCGACTGATAAATCCCGGAGTACAAAACCCGCATTGCACGGCTCCTTTGTTGACAAAAGCTTTGGCAATGGTATCTTTTACATATTCGGGAAATCCTTCGGGCGTAAAAATGACCGCATCCTGCAATGTTCCCATTTTCTGAACACACGAAAGCATAGCTTTGCCGTTAATTTCGACCGTGCAGGCCCCGCAGGCAGCCTGACCCGAGCAGCCATCTTTCACGGAGGTGAGATGCTTCTCATTGCGCAGGTATTTTAAAAGCGTCAGGTTGGGATCTCCCGCAAACACCTGTTTCTCTCCGTTTAAAATAAAAGTAATCATCCTAATAAATTTTTGAGTTCGCTAAGCCGTGGTTTAATGGCAGCAGGCATTTTCAAATGATCGCTTGCTGTTTTGATATCTTTCAGGCCGCTACCGGTGAGCAGTACCACATTTTTGGTGCCGGCGGGTAATTTCTCACTGTTTTTATAAGCAAGAAAGCCTGCAAAAGCTGTGGCAGCAGCAGGTTCCGAAAAGATACCGGTGTTTTTTGCCAGTACGGAGGAAGCCTCAAGAATCTGATCGTCAGATACCGTGAATGTTTCGCCGTGGTATTTTTTAAGAAACCTGCGTGTCATGTAAAAGTTCCGGGGAATGTCCACGGAAATGGAATCGGCAAGCGTATGGCTGGGATGAATCTCAAAAACGTCATTGTTCAGGTTCCGCACCAGATTATCACTGCCTTCGGACTGAACGGCCACAATTACAGGCATTTTATCAATAATTCCCAGCTTTAGCAAATCTTCAAAACCTTTGTAGACGCCGGAGATAATCACACCATCACCCACAGGAACGAAGATCCGGTCGGGAATTTGCTCCTGCAGCTGGTCGAAAAGTTCAAAAGAAACGGTTTTCTTCCCTTCGATGGTCAGCGGATTGAAAGCCGTGTTACGGTTGTACCAGCCGTAAGCTTCGGTAGCTTTCACACTCAGGTCAAAAGCATCGTCGTAAGTCCCTCTCACGGGAACAATCTGCGCACCGTACATAATAATCTGCGTAAGCTTGGCCAGCGGCGCGCTTTCCGGAACAAGGATGATGGCTTTCTGATGCTGCGAAGCGCAGATTCCGGCCAGCGAAGAGCCGGCATTTCCGGTGGAGGCCGTCACAATAGTTTGTAAACCATGCTCTTTGGCATAAGCCGAAACAATATACGAAGCCCTGTCTTTAAACGAAAAAGTCGGGTTTTGGGAGTCATCTTTCAGATAAAGGGTACTTTCCAGCTTCTCATTTTCCAATGAGTTGATTTTGTACAACGGTGTTTTCCCCACTTTTAACGGTGGCAGACTTTCCCTTTTTTCCACGGGAAGCAACGCCATGAAATCATTTTTTTTTAGCTGCGCAAAATCCAGGCCGTCTTTTTTCAGTTCGTCGTAAGCAAAAACAGTTTTTAAAACCCCTTTTGGCGGCAGGTCGGCCGTGTTGGCAGCAGCACATTCCGAACAGAGATATTTAACGCCATCAGCAGCATATTCTTTGCCGCAATCGCTGCACTGGTAGTAAAATTTATTGTTTTTCGTCATGATCATTTGTCTAAATTACTCAAAAACAAATTGTTTACACGAAAGCCTGTCGCTTTTGTGCAAAAGGTAAAATTAAAAATAATACGGATGCGTAATGGTACACTGACCGGACAGATGAAACTGATTGTTATGATTAACCTGTAACAGGTGAATAGTGACGGAAACTTCCCTATTTTTACCTCTCAAAAACAAGTCTTATGTATAATCCTCCCGATTATTACGAAATTGATGCGTTGCTGACGGACGAGCACAAAATGATACGTGCTGCGGTGCGCGAGTGGGTAAACCGGAATGTTAAACCAATAGTGGAAGATTATGCACAGCAACATAAACCGCTGCCGGCAGAGCTGATGCGCCAAATGGGTGAGCTGGGAGCGCTGGGTCCTTTTATTCCGGAAGAATACGGCGGCCCGGGACTGGATCATATCTCTTACGGACTGATTATGACAGAGTTGGAGCGTGGCGATTCGGCAGTCCGTTCCGGTGCTTCGGTACAAAGCTCGCTGGTGATGTACCCCATTTATACTTTTGGTGATGAGGCACAACGGGTGAAATACCTGCCAAAACTGGCTTCGGGCAAATGGATTGGCGCTTTCGGCCTGACGGAGCCAGACCACGGTTCGGATCCGGGTGGCATGAAATGTCATTTTGAAGAGAAAGGAGATCATTACCTGTTGAATGGATCGAAAATGTGGATTACCAACGCCCCAATTTGTGATGTAGCCGTGGTGTGGGCCAAAGATGAAACGGGGAAAGTAAGAGGTTTACTTGTTGAGCGTGGTATGAAAGGCTTCACCACCCCGGAGACGTTCAACAAATGGTCACTGCGGGCATCGGTTACGGGGGAGCTGGTTTTTGATAATGTGGAGATTCCCAAAGAGAATCTTCTCCCCGGCGTGAAAGGGCTGAAAGGGCCACTGATGTGCCTTAATTCTGCTCGTTATGGCATAGCCTGGGGTGTGCTTGGGGCGGCTATGGAATGTTACGACACGGCTTTGCACTATGCGCTGGAGCGGAAACAATTCGGCAGGCCTATTGCTTCTTTCCAGTTACAACAAAAAAAGCTGGCAGAGATGATAACTGAAATTACCAAAGGGCAGTTGCTCGTGTGGCGGCTGGGTGTTTTGAAAAACGAAGGCAAAGCCACGCCGGCTCAGATTTCCATGGCCAAACGCAACAATGTGGAGATGGCGTTAAGCATTGCCCGCAACAGCCGGCAGATACTGGGCGCCATGGGCATAACCGGCGATTTTCCCATCATGCGCCACATGATGAATCTTGAATCGGTTGTCACTTACGAAGGCACACATGATATACATTTGCTGATTACCGGCATGGATGTAACGGGGATTTCCGCATTTCATGAGTAGTCGCTGATAAGACTAAAGGAAAAAGTTAATCTGCTTTTTCGGATTTGCAATCCGAATGAGCAAAAGCACTGGAAACAAGTTGTTGAAACAAAACAAAATTTCAGCGTCTAACGCTTCGCTCCCATTAATAAATCTTCCGGAAACCAATAATTTCTCTCACCTCACGCATGGTTTTTTGTGCGTTGGCACGGGCTTTTTCGGCGCCCATATCCATCACCTTGGTTATATAATCATTATCTGATGACAACGCTTTGATTTTTTCGGCAAAAGGAGAGGTAAAAGCAATCATGTCCTCAGCGAGCTGTTTTTTCAAATCACCGTAACGGATGGTGCATTTGTTGTATTGCTCATCAAAATATGCCACCACATCCGGTTTGGAAACCACTTTTAACAGAGTGAAAAGGTTTTCGACAGGTTCGGGTTTGGTCTGGTTCATCTCCGTGGGGCCACTGTCGGTTACTGCCCGCATAATTTTTTTACGGATAACTTTCGGGTCATCATTCAGAAAAATGGCATTGCCTTCGCCTTCTGACTTTCCCATTTTTCCGGAGCCATCCAAACCGGGAATTTTCACCAGTGCTTCACCGAAATTGTAAGCCGAGGGAATGGGGAAAAAGTCCACGCCGTACATGTGATTAAAACGTCGGGCAAACGTCCGGGTCATCTCCAGATTTTGCTCCTGGTCTTTCCCCACCGGAACCTTGTGTGCTTTCTGAATAATGATATCGGCAGCCATGAGAGTCGGATAGGTCAGTAATCCGGCGTTGACATTATTGGGTTGCTTGCGGGCCTTTTCTTTAAAGGTGGTAACACGTTCCAGCTCACCGAGATAAGCGTTCATGTTCAGGTAAAGGTAAAGCTCGGCGGTTTCCGGAATGTCGCTTTGCAGATAAAGCGTGGCTTTTTCAGGGTCAAGGCCGGCAGCAAGGTATTCAATAAGCACCTGACGCACATTTCCCTGCAGGTTATCAGGATGCGGATGGGTAGTCAGCGAATGATAGTCGGCAATGAAAAAATAACATTCATTGGTCTCCTGCATTTTCACAAAATTCTTTACCGCCCCGAAATAGTTTCCCAGATGCAAATGGCCTGTGGGCCTGATACCGCTTAAAACAACGTCTTTCTTTTCCATCGTGCAAATGTAGGGGAAATTCATGAATTTCCCCTACATAAATTTCCCCTACAACGCCATCGATGCATTCCTGCATTTCTTCCAATTTTTTTGTTTCTTGTTCGATGATAATCTTTTGTTTCGGTCCCGTTTTAGTTATGCACTTCTTATTATCAACGAAATAACAATGAGAAATACGGGTGATGATTATTGCTATCTTTGCCCGGTAAAAATATAACATTTATGCCGCTATTAGGAAGTCTTATTCGAAGAGCCTATATAATTAGGAACAAGCCTGTTGAGTTAAAAAAACAGTGGATAAATCCTGAGAAAGCACAAAAAGGCCAGTTGGTGAAATTGTTACGAAAGGCACAGTTTACGGCTTTTGGCGAACACTACAAATTCTCAAAGATTCTTACTTCCGGCAACGTGGTGGATGCTTTTCGCGAAACCGTTCCCGTTTTTAATTACTCTAAAATGTATAAATGCTGGTGGTACCGTTCGCTCAACGGCGAGCCTTATGTAACCTGGCCGGGGAAGGTAAAATATTTTGCGCTAAGTTCCGGAACTTCCGAAGCATCAAGCAAATACATTCCGGTAACGGGCGATATGCTGCGCAGCATCAAACGCGCCAGTCTCCGGCAGATTGTCTCCATGGTACGCTATAATTTCCCTCTTGACTTTTACGAAAAGGGGATGTTGATGATTGGCGGCAGCACCCACCTGCAATATAACGGGACCTATTATGAAGGCGACCTTTCGGGTATTACAGCAGCCAGCATTCCATTTTGGTTCCAGCATTTTTATAAACCGGGGAAACGTATCTCGCGCACTGCCGACTGGGATACCAAACTCCGTGATATTGTTAAAAAAGCCCCCGACTGGGATATAGGTGTTGTGGTTGGCGTGCCGGCATGGATACAAATTCTCCTCGAACGTATCATTGAAGAGTATCAGGTGGAAACCATTCATGATATCTGGCCGAACCTCGGGGTCTATGTGCACAGCGGGGTTTCTTTTAAACCCTATATAAAAAGTTTTGAAAAGCTGTTTGCAAAAGAAGTTATGTACAACGAATCGTACCTTGCCTCCGAAGGTTATGTTGGTTTTCAAAACCGGTTGAATGCCGGCATGGATATGCAAACGGACAACGGGATATTTTTTGAGTTTGTTCCTTTTAATGATGACAACTTTGACGATGATGGAAACATCAAAAAAACCGTTGAAACACATACCATTGCCGATGTGGAAAACGGCGTTAACTATGCCCTGCTTATGAGCACCAATGCAGGAGCCTGGCGCTATCTGCTGGGAGATACGATTAAATTCATCAACAAAGATTATGCAGAGATCCAAATTACCGGGCGTACAAAGCATTTTCTGAGTATTTGTGGCGAACATCTTTCACAGGAGAACATGAACCGCGCTATCGAACTGTTGCAGGAGGAGATGAACATAGAAATTAATGAATTTACCGTACTGGCTTTCCGCTACCAGGGCTTGTTTGCCCACAAATGGTATCTCGGCACTAACGCTCCGCTTGACCCGGAAGCAGCTTCACAAAAAATAGACCGCTATTTAAAAAACCTCAACGACGACTATCGCGTGGAACGGTTAGAAGCTGTCCGCGAGGTTTTTGTTAAGATCTTGCCTCCCAAAGCTTTTCTGGAATATATGGCCATGAAAGGGAAAACAGGAAGCGCAAACAAGTTCCCCCGCGTTTTGAAAAATGAACGCATTACAGAATGGGAACAATTTTTAAAAGAACGTCAATATCTATAAACTATGCATCCGTTATTTGAAGGTATGATTCTGGGCCTGACGCTGGCGCTGTTCTTTGGTTTCGGCCCTGCATTTTTTGCCTTGGTGCAAACTGGTATTCACCGCGGTTTTTCCAAAGGATTTATTCTTGCCATAGGCGTTTTCCTCAACGACTTGACCGTAGTTTCCATTTCCATTGTTGCTGCCCGTGCCGTTATGGAGAACATGCACAAACACCAGTTGTTCGGCATTGCCGGAGGCTTCATTCTTATGATCTTCGGTATTTTAACTTACAGGCACAAAATTGTGGTGAACAGCAATGATGAGGTTGTCAACATCAGTGAACCGCATGCCATTACTTATCTTATCAAAGGTTTCTTGCTGAATATTGCCAATCCGTTTGTCTGGCTTTTCTGGCCTACTATTGTTCTCGGTGTGGCGGCCCCGTTTATGGATACCACTTCCGATATAATTCTTTTCTTTACAGGAACGCTTGCTGTGGTTTTTTCTTCCGATGTAACCAAAGTCTATCTTGCTACAAAAATTAAAGGATATATTACTGATAAATTCTTGCGCCTTATTAATAAAATTGCCGGAATTATTTTGATTATTTTTGGTATTGCTTTGATTATACGTTCTTTATATGAATCAGGGATCCTTTAGGGAGCTTCTAATAATTGGTTCGCATCAAGATTTTCAGAGTTTTTTATAGACGATGAAAATTTTTCTCAATAGCTACGGCTATTCAGAAAAATTTATGCATTGCATGTTATACCAACAATGATCCTGAATTGGCGATGTAATTATTAGAAGCCCCCTTAAGACCGTTCCTGAAAGAAGTTGTATTTTTGCCTTTTTGAAACATTGACCATGCAAACATATTCCATCAACAACCTCCGCGAACTGGAAGCGGAATCTATTCACATCATCCGGGAAGTGGCCGCCGAGTTTGAAAATCCTGTGATGCTCTATTCCATTGGTAAAGACTCTTCGGTTATGGCACGGCTGGCCGAGAAAGCTTTTTATCCCGGCAAGGTGCCTTTTCCGCTCATGCATATCGATTCCAAATGGAAATTCCGTGAAATGATTGAATTCCGCGAAAAATATACCAAAGAAAAAGGCTGGAATTTGATTGTTTACTACAACAAAGAAGGCTATGAAGCCGGAATCGGTCCTTTTACACACGGCTCCAAAGTGCATACCGATGTGATGAAAACGCAGGCGCTGTTGCAGGGTCTTAATAAATACAAATTTGATGCGGCTTTTGGCGGTGCCCGCCGCGACGAGGAAAAATCAAGAGCCAAGGAGAGAATCTACTCTTTCCGTGACAGATATCATCAGTGGGACCCCAAGAACCAGCGTCCCGAACTTTGGGATATCTACAATGCCAAAGTACATAAAGGGGAGTCCATTCGCGTATTTCCCATCTCCAACTGGACAGAATTAGATATCTGGCAGTATATCCGACTGGAGAAAATACCCATCGTTCCCCTCTATTTTGCCAAAAAACGGCCTGTGGTTAATATGGACGGAAACCTTATCATGGCAGATGACGACCGCATGCCGGAAGAATTGCGGAAAAAAGCGGAAATGAAAATGGTACGTTTCCGTACGCTGGGTTGCTATCCTCTCACCGGAGCCATCGAGTCGGAAGCCGATACCATCGAAAAAATTGTGGAAGAGATGATGACCGTTACCGTTTCTGAACGTACCACCCGCGTCATTGACTTCGACCAGGAAGCCAGCATGGAACAGAAGAAAAGAGAAGGGTATTTTTAGTAATTTGGCTGTGACGTAATTGATGCTAAACTGTAATTGATGGTAATTTGCTAAAGCGCCATTTGCCCTGCGGGCGTAATTTGTGCTTCGCCCGTAATTGATGGTAATTAGTTGAAGCAATAAATTACAACTTCAAACCAATCACCACCAATTACCACAAATTACCATAAATCATCCTAAACCCTCTCCTTCTTTCACCATTTTGGGTGTTATCAGGAATTCGACCCGCTGTTCTGCCAGATCAAGTTCTTCCCATTTGTTGGTTTCAAACCGGATGGCAGCCACTGCTGAAGTAGGCAGATTGTCGACCTGATGCTCCCAATCCAAAAACAGATTAACCAAATCGGTAAACCCGGGATTGTGTCCCACCACCATAACCTTTTCTACGGTATCGGGAAGCGCATAGATGACCTCCATAGTCTCTTCGGTATCAGCATTGTAAAAAGCGGCCTCTTTCTCTATTTTTTCTTCCGGAAAGCCCATTCCCTGCGCCAGCTGACAGGCTGTTTTGTAAGCCCGTGCCGCTGTGCTGCTGATAATTCTGTCGGGAAAAATATTATGTTCGTTGAGCCAGCGGGCAATTTTTTTCGTTCGTTTTTTCCCTACAGGAAGTAAATCCCTGTCATGATCAGATACCCGTAAATCGTCCCACGATGATTTGGCATGCCGGGCGATGTAAAGTGTTTTCATGTGGCTTGTTTTGAACAAAGATAAAATAAAAACAGGCGTGCATGAATATGTACGCCTGTTTTTTATTAGAAATTTTGCTCCTTTTTTAATAAGCAAACAGCGGGAAATCTACCATCATTTTGTTGACGCGTTTTTTCACATCGGTTAGAACGGTTTCGCTCTCTATGTTGCTAATAACTTCGTCAATGAGTTCCACAATGGGTTCCATGTGTTCTTCTTTCAGTCCGCGGGTGGTGATGGCTGGCGTCCCCACACGCAAACCACTGGTCTTAAAGGGCGAACGGCTATCGAAGGGAACCATGTTTTTGTTAACGGTAATATCGGCTTTCACCAGTGTGTTTTCCACCACTTTTCCTGTAATATCGGGAAATTTTCCACGCAGGTCTATCAACATCAAATGATTATCCGTGCCGCCCGAAATCACATTGTAACCTCTGTCAATAAAGGCTTTGGACATAACCTGTGCATTTTTCTGCACCTGCATGATATATTCAAAATAGCTGTCGGTAAGCGCTTCGCCGAAAGCTACTGCTTTGGCAGCAATAACATGCTCCAGCGGGCCTCCCTGGATACCGGGGAAGATAGCAGAATTCAAAACAGCGGACATCATTTTGGTAATGCCTTTGGGGGTTTTCAGTCCCCAGGGATTTTCAAAATCTTCGCCCATGAGAATCATGCCGCCACGGGGACCACGCAGGGTTTTATGCGTGGTGGTGGTAACAATGTGGCAATATTCAATCGGGTCGTTCAGCAGTCCTTTGGCAATGATCCCGGCCGGATGGGCTATGTCGGCCATGAGCAGAGCTCCCACCTCATCGGCAATGGCACGCATGCGTTCGTAATCCCAGTCGCGCGAGTAAGCAGAAGCCCCGGCAATAATCAGTTTGGGTTTCTCCTTTTTGGCCAGTATTTCCATTTCGTCGTAATCCACGGTGCCGGTATCTTCTTTTACTTTGTAAGCCACAGGGTGGTATAAAATTCCGGAAGAGTTCACAGAAGAACCGTGCGACAGGTGACCGCCGTGCGACAGGTCGAGGCCCATAAAAGTATCACCGGGTTTCAGGCAGGCCATCAAAACGGCCATGTTAGCCTGCGCACCGGAGTGAGGCTGTACGTTGGCATATTCGGCATTGAAAAGCTCACGGGCGCGGTCGATGGCCAGCTGCTCCGACTGGTCCACAATTTCACAACCGCCGTAGTAACGTTTTCCCGGATATCCTTCTGCATATTTGTTGGTCATCACCGAGCCCATGGCTTCAAGCACCTGCTCACTCACAAAGTTTTCGGAAGCAATGAGCTCAATACCACGCATTTGGCGTTCTTTCTCCTGTTTAATCAGGTCAAATATCTTTTGGTCTCTTTCCATGGTTATGTGTTTTTTAGAATGGTTTACCGGGACGCAAAAATACTAAATTCCAGCTAATTGATGGCTACGTAATTTGCGTATTTCAGCATAGTAATTTCCTTTTGGGCAGAACAGACTACAGGGGGAATTATTACTTTACAACTGTTTGACCATTGCCTGACTATTGTTTGACTATCGAATGACAACTGTTTGACTCCGTCCGCCGAAGCCCCGGCGAAGGTGGTACAACTGTCTGACCATTTTTAATGCGCTTCCAGCCAGTTATTTCCCGTATTGACATCCACCACTACCGGCACATCTAATTTTAAAGCATTTTTCATCTTGTCATCCACCAAAAGTGTCAGCTCTTTCTCTTCTTCTTTGTGTGTATCGAAAACCAGCTCATCGTGCACCTGCAAAATCATCTTCGACTTCATGTTTCTTCTTTGCATTTCATCAAAAATTCTGATCATGGCAATTTTTATCATGTCGGCCGATGAACCCTGGATGGGTGCATTGATGGCATTTCGTTCGGCATAAGCGCGGACAACACCGTTGGCCGAACGGATATCGCTCAGATAGCGGCGGCGACCGAGGATAGTTTCCACATAACCGTGTTCGCGTGCAAAGGCAATGGTTTTTTCCATGTATTGGCGGATGCCGGGATATTTTTCAAAATAGCTTTCAATTATTTCTGCCGCTTCCCGGCGCGGAATCTTCAATCGTTGGGAAAGTCCGAAAGCGGAAATACCATAGATAATCCCGAAGTTCACCACTTTGGCATGACGGCGCATATCTTTGGAGACCTGTTCAACAGGGACGCCATAAACACGGGAAGCTGTTGCGATGTGCACATCCATCCCTTTCCGGAAAGCTTCCATCATGGCTTCATCTTTACTCAGGTGGGCAATAATCCGCAACTCGATTTGCGAATAGTCCGCTGCCATCAAAACATATTCTTTGTTTCGTGGGATAAAAGCTTTTCTGATTTCACGTCCCCGCTCGGTACGGATGGGAATATTCTGCAGGTTAGGGTTGTTGGAGCTGAGACGTCCGGTAGCTGCCACCGCCTGGTTGTACGACGTGTGTATGCGGCCATCGCGGGGTTTTACCAGCTTGGGCAGGCTGTCCACGTAAGTCGATTTAAGCTTGGTAAGCGACCGGTATTCCAGAATCTTCTCCACAACAGGATGCCGGTAAGCCAGTTTGGTCAGCACCTCTTCGCCGGTAGAATACTGCCCGGTTTTGGTCTTTTTGGGCTTGCTCGAAAGGTTTAGCCGTTCAAACAGCACCTCTCCCAACTGTTTGGGCGAAGCAATGTTAAATTCCATACCGGCCATTTCATAAATCTCTTTTTCCATTTCGGCAATTTCCACCGTCAGTTTCTCACCGAATTTAGCCAGCGTTTCCGTATCAATTTTTACCCCCTCGGCTTCCATGGAAGCCAGTACCGGCACTAGTGGCATTTCGGTTTCATAAAAAAGTTTTTCCGTTCCGGTTTCCTTCAGCTTCGGCTCAAAAACACCCCTGAGCTGCAACGTAACATCCGCATCTTCGGCGGCATATTCTTTAATTTCGTCTAACGCTATTGTCCGCATACTCAGCTGGTTTTTCCCTTTTTTCCCGATAAGGCTTTCGATGGGAACAGGTTTGTAATTCAGATATGTTTCGGCAAGGGAGTCCATGTTGTGTCGTTGGTCGGGTTCCAGCAGATAATGGGCAATCATGGTGTCGAAAAATTTTCCTTTCACCACAATGTCATACCAACGTAAAATGGAAATGTCGAATTTTATATTTTGTCCGGTCTTCTCGATTTTTTCATCTTCCAGAACATCTTTAAAAACGGATAGTTGTTGTGTGGCATGATGATAATTTTCGGAGAAAGGAACATAATACGCCTCATGCGCTTTCCAGGCAAATGAAATGCCTACCAGCTCGGCATTGTTAGGATCCAATCCGGTAGTTTCCGTATCAAAACAAAAAGAGGTTTGCTTTTTGAGCTTTTCGGCCAGTTCTTTGATTTTTTCCGGCGTATCTGTCAAATGGTATTGATGCGGCGTGTTGTGGATGGTTTTCGCTTCCTCTTCTTCCGGCTCTGCAAAAAGGTCGGCCTGTTCGTACGCGCCGCCCGATGCGCGTGTGGAGAGCCAGGTGAAAAGTCGTTTGGCAAAGGTGCGGAATTCCAGCTCCTCAAAAAGTTTTTTCAATGCTTGCCGGTCGGGGTCTCCCATTTTAAGTTTTTCGGGCTCGAAAGGAAGGGGCACATCCACCAGAATGGTGGCAAGTTGTTTGGAGATAATGGCCTGGTCGGCAAACTTCTCTAAGTTTTCCCGGAGTTTTCCTTTCAACTGATGGGTATTTTCCAACAGGTTTTCGATAGAGCCAAACTGTGCAATCAGCTTTGCGGCAGTCTTTTCGCCAATGCCCGGCACCCCGGGAATATTGTCCACGGCATCGCCCCAAAGACCGAGGATGTCAATAAATTGTTCAGGACGCTCAATACCGTAACGTTCGCAAACCTCTTTTGGGCCCCATTTTTCGGCACTTTTTCCGCTGCGGGCAGGTTTGTACATATAAATATTTTCAGAAACCAGTTGTCCGAAATCCTTGTCAGGTGTCATCATATAGGTTACAAAGCCCTCTTTTTCAGCCCGTTTTGCCAAGGTGCCAATCACATCATCCGCTTCATAGCCATCCACAAAAAGCACAGGGATATTCAACGCATCCAGCAGCTCTTTGACGTAAGGAATGGCGATAGCAAGGTCTTCGGGCATTTTTTCGCGGTTGGCTTTGTAAGCTGCAAAATCCTCGTGCCGCTGGGTGGGCACCATAGTGTCGAAGGCTACGCCGAGATGCGTGGGTTTTTCATTTTTTAAAATCTCCAGTAACGTGTTGGCAAAACCCAGAACAGCAGAGGTGTTCAGCCCTTTGGAGTTGATTTGCGGGTTCCGGCTCATAGCAAAATAGGCACGGTAAATCAGTGCCATTGCATCTAACAGGAAAAGTTTTTTCGGTTGACTCATAAAAATTCCGATTAAAAAGCAAAGGTACGGAAAAAGAAAGGCCGTTGTTCAACAAGGAACGAACGTCCGCCCGTACCGGTTGTTTTTAATTTCAGGCACTTCGTTTTCAACCTTAATTTGTTGGAAACTCTAAGCACCTGCCTGAAAAAAAACCTTTTTTCGGTTTATTTTTACTGTTGATAAGTCGTTTTTCACACCAAAGCCTTTTTCCCATGGCAAACAGGAAATTAGAAAAGAAAAAAAAGATTTTTGTACTGGACACTTCGGTTATCCTTTACAACCACAATGCAATCAATAATTTCGAAGACAACGACGTGGCCATTCCTATCACCGTTCTTGAAGAACTCGATAATTTTAAAAAAGGAAATGACACCAAGAATTTTGAAGCCCGTGAATTCATCCGGTTTCTGGATGGCATTTCGGGCAAATTGACCATGACTAACTGGCGACGGCTGAACGGCCCGGAAAAAGGGAAATTCAGGGTAATTATGAACGAGCAAAGCCGGCGTGATGCCCGTCATGTTTTTGGTGAAGACAAAGCCGATCATCGCATACTGAATGCCGCCCTGAAACTGAAAGAAGATCATCCCGACCGGAAAGTTATTCTGGTGAGCAAGGACATCAACCTTCGTCTGAAAGCCAAAGCCATGAACCTGCCGGCCGAAGATTTTGAAACCGGGAAAATCAAAAATATCAACACACTTTACACCGGTAAAAACACACTTTCCGGCATCCCGCACGAAGTAATTGACCGCCTTTATGCCAACGGCTTTTGCGACCTGAAAGATTTGAACATCGAAAAACCATATCCCAACCATTATTTCATTCTCAAAGGACAACATGCTTCGGCACTGGTGTTTTACAATCCCATCACCGAAAGGGTGGAACGGGTGGAGAAACATGCCGTTTCGCGAATTATGCCACGCAACGCCGAACAGGTTTTTGCGTTGCACGCCATTATGAATCCGGAGGTCAAACTGGTTACGCTACAGGGCGTTGCCGGTACGGGAAAAACACTGCTCGCGCTGGCCGGAGCCTGGGAACAACGCCGTAGTTTTAAACAGATCTATCTGGCACGCCCCATTGTGCCGCTGAGCAACAAAGACATTGGCTACCTGCCCGGCGATGTGAATTCAAAAATAAATCCATACATGGAACCTCTTTGGGACAACCTGAAATATATCCAAAACCAGTTTGGCGAACAGGACAGGGAGTATCGTCGTATCAATGACTCTATTGAGAGTGAAAAGCTGATGATTACCCCGCTGGCATTCATCCGCGGCAGGAGCATCTCCAACGTGATTTTTATTGTGGACGAAGCCCAGAACCTGACGCCACACGAAATAAAAACCATCATTACCCGTGCCGGCGAAAACACCAAAATTATTTTTACAGGCGACATTTACCAAATCGACACCCCTTATCTCGACTCGCAGTCGAACGGACTTTCGGTGCTCATCGACCGGCTGAAACAAAATGCCATTTACGCCCACATCCGGCTGGAAAAAGGCGAACGCTCCGAACTGGCTAATTTGGCGAATAAGTTGTTGTAAAAGATTTAACCTGTGGACTTAAGATGATATGTCAGCATCTGAAATCATTTGGTATTACAATTATTTTGTTTGGGTAACTTTTCTTTTTCTATTTTTGTAGTGGAATATAAATCAAAGGATCCTAAATTGAATGTTCATGGCAAAATGGTTTGAATTTTTAAAGAAGTCTTATCCGTTTAATGATGATCTTAAGCAAAATACGAAGCTTATCTTTATCATTAGCCTGATATTGTTTTTGCTGTTCTATCTTTTCCAACCCTTTGATATTAAAGCGTTAAACACACAGGAAAAATACTTTTTAATTGGAGGTTTAATCGTAGTAATATTTCTTGGATTAAGTGTTAATTTGTTGCTCATACCGGCATTTCTGGCTGACGCCCATATTTTTAGAAAATGGACGGTTTTAAAAGAGATTTTTTGGAATCTTTGGATTATATTTACCATTGCTTCAGCATACTTTATCTATTTTCAATTCATTGGATATTTTAGTTTTAGTTTTTATATCTTGATAAAAGTGCTGATAATCAGCGCTATCCCTGTTAGTATTCTGATCCCTTATAATCGTACCCGCTTATTAAACATGCACTTACAATCGGCTTTGGAATTGAACCGTTATCTCGAAGAAAAAGCTAATCCTTTGCCCAAAGTTATTCATCTCAAATCGGACTATGAAAAAGACGATTTGTCTGTGGATGTAAATAATCTTTTATACATACGTTCTGCAAACAATTATATCGAAGTTTTCTGGCAGGATCGAAAAGGAACCCATTCCCGGCTGGTAAGATGCACCTTAAATCGTGCCGAAGAAGCCAGCAGGGATTACCCTTTTATTTTCAGATGTCATCGTGCCTTTCTCGTAAACATAAATCAAATCAGAAGACTGGAAGGCAACCCACAAGGGTATGTACTTTATGTAGGTGAAGAAGAGCATGCCATATCGGTTTCCCGTAAATATATCCTGCCATTTAAAGAAATATTCTATCAGGTCTGAATTGTTCCGGAAATACTTCCCTCCTTTCGTCCCCGTATTCGCGCCATCCATCCCTAAATCATCCATTTGTCCCTAATCGTTCCTGTTTAATCCCTAAAATAATTTTTTCATCTGTTTTGCCCTTAATTTTGCCTGCAAATTAAAAAATTGTTATTATGGATTTATTGCGAATAGGAGACCTTGAAGTCAGACTTCCTATAATACAAGGAGGCATGGGTGTTGCCGTTTCTTTATCCGGCTTAGCCTCTGCCGTGGCCAACGAAGGCGGAATAGGCATTATATCATCAGCAAGTATTGGTATGCTGATTCCCGATTTTTCAAAAGATTTCAGAGGGGCAAACAAAACTGCCTTACGTGAAGAAATAAGAAAAGCAAGGAAAAAGACGGATGGCATTATCGGAGTGAATATCATGATAGCACTTTCCGATTACGAAGACCATCTGACCGTGGCTATCGAGGAAGGCGCCGACCTGATTATTTCCGGTGCGGGACTGCCTATCCACATGCCCGATAGTGTTATTAAAGATAAAAAAGAGAATAACCGGACTAAATTCCTCCCCATTGTTTCCTCCGGAAAAGCTGCCGGGTTAATATTCCGTTACTGGGCCGGTCATTATGGAGTAATTCCCGATGCTGTGGTAGTAGAAGGCCCAAAAGCCGGCGGGCACCTTGGATATAAAAAAACACAAATAGAAGATCCGGATTTCTTGCTGGAAAGAATTATACCTACTGTAATTGAAGCTCTCAGGCCTTTTGAAGAGCAGTTTAAGAAAGAGATTCCGGTTATTGCCGCCGGAGGAATATATACCGGTGCGGATATGTACCGCCTGATGAAATTGGGCGCACGTGGTGTACAGATTGCCACACGGCTTGTCCCGACTTACGAATGTGATGCAGCACAAGAATTTAAAGAAGCCTATGTGAACAGTACACAGGAAGATGTTGTGCTCATTGATAGTCCTGTCGGATTACCGGGAAGAGCTATAAATAACAAATTTTTAAAGGATGTTTCGGCAGGAAAAAGACAGCCCGTGAACTGTCCGTGGCAATGCCTGAAAACCTGTGATTATAAAAAAGCACCCTATTGTATTTCGCTTGCGCTGATTAATGCGGCAAAAGGAAAACTGAAAAACGGGTTTGTCTTTGCCGGAAGTAACGCATACAAAACAGAAAAAATTAAATCGGTAAAAGAGGTGTTTCATGAGATGATAATAGAATATGAAGTAGCCCGGTTAAGAGAAAACAGTAAGAAAACGGAAAAAAACCTTGTTTTTGTGGAGGGATAGAAAAAGCAACAGGAAATTCATTTCACTTTCTTTATGCAAAAGAATATTCCAGGGGACTTCTAATAAATTCGTGGCAGAATCAGAAAAAAAGTCTTCCCTTTTGAATCTGATGATGAAGTTTACATCTTATCCTCCGTCATAAAAGCTGAAAAACGAAACATTTAGCAGATAAACAAAGGAACACTATTTCAGAGATGATAACCAGGAAGATTCACAAATCTTTCTGGTTAACCTATCAGCTTTTTGATGGATAACTTATCGGCTTTTACAATGCCTTTTTCGGTAATGATGCCGGTGATATATTTGGCCGGAGTTACGTCAAAAGCGGGGTTGTAAGCTCCTGAACCGGGCGAACAAACCAGCACTTTCACCAAATTTCCGTTATCGTCGGTACCCACCTGATAAAGTACCTCATCCTGCGAGCGCTCTTCAAGAGGAATCTCTTTGCCGGTGACACATTCCATATCAAAAGTGGAAGTGGGCGCAGCAATGTAAAACGGAACGCCAAACTCTTTGGCAAGAATGGCGCGACCCATGGTTCCGATTTTATTGGCTGTATCACCGTTGGCGGCAATACGGTCGGCACCGGTGATAACCATATCTATTTTGCCCTGTGCCATGAGCAAGGCAGCGGCATTGTCGGGGATAATGACGTGCGGAATGTCGTCGTTCTTCAGTTCCCAGGCAGTCAGTCGTCCGCCCTGTCCGCGGGGACGGGTTTCGTCCACATATACAAATACTTTTTTCCCCTGCCGTTTAGCGAGATAAACCGGCGCCAGAGCGGTTCCATAATCCACAAATGCCAGCCATCCCGCATTGCAATGCGTCAGGATATTGGCTTTTTCATGAATCAGCTCGCTGCCGTAAACACCGATGGCTTTGGAGAACGTTGCATCTTCATGGGCTACCGCTTGTGCTTCATCCACCGCTTTTTCTGTTGATTCCAATCCGGCACGATAAACTCTGTCAACGGCATAAAACAGGTTTTTCGCCGTAGGACGCGTGTTTTCAATGTCGCTGCGTGCCTCACGAATCATCTTCAACCGCTCTTTGGTATTGATAGACAAAAAGGCCTGTGCCATGGCAAAGCCGGCGGCTGCACCAATGGCACCTGCGCCACGCACAATCATGTCGGTGATGGCTATGCAGGTATCCCAATAAGTTTTACATTCATAAATTTGAAACTGAAACGGCAAAAGATTTTGCTGAATCATAAAAACGGAAGTCCCTTCCATCCAGACGGTTTGGTATGGTTTATCTCCAACGAGCATGGGCTACAATTTTAGTTGTTGTAAACTTTCCCAGACCAGAAGTCCGGTACCCGTTTCCAGGCTTTTTTCGTCCACATCAAAGTGTGGAGTATGCAATCCGGAAGTAATATCCGAGGCTTCGTTTTGCGTGCCAAGCCGGTAAAAACAGGCGGGAACCTGCTGAGCAAAATGGGCAAAATCCTCCGCAGTCATCCGGATATCCAAATTCACAACATTTTCTTTTCCGAGATACTCTTCCGCAGCCTTCCTTGCAATGCCGGTAATCTCCGGATTGTTTTCCAGAAAAGGATAGCCACTATCAATAACCACCTCGCAGGTGCAACCGTGGGCGCGGGCAACGGACACTGCGGTTTCTTTGATAAGCCAATGCGCTTTTACTCTCCAGGTTTCATCAAACGTTCTGAAAGTTCCCCGTACGATAACCTCCGAAGGAATAATATTAGTAGCTCCCGCTGCCGTTACTTTTCCAAATGATAGTACGGAAGGAGTCGCCGGCGGTGATTTTCTGCTGACAATACTTTGCAGCGAGACAATGATTTCGGCCATGGCCAAAACCGTGTCATCAATTTCGTTCGGCATGGCTGCATGACCGCCTTTTCCGCGAATAAAAAGGTTGATTTCATCGCCTGAAGCCATGTACCTGCCATTACAAAAGCCAACTTTTCCCACTTCAAGGCCGGGATAAACGTGTTGTCCGAGAATAGCATCCACGCGGGGATTTTCCAGTACGCCGGCTTCAATCATTTTTATAGCGCCGCCCGGAAGCTTTTCTTCTGCCGGCTGAAAAATAAATTTTATAGTTCCTTCAAAATCGGATTTTCGTTCGTTAAGAATTTTTACTGCACCCAACAGGCAGGTGGTGTGTACATCATGACCGCAGGCATGCATTACGCCGTAGTTCAACGATTTGTAAGGAACCTTATTCTCTTCCGCAATCGGCAACGCATCAATGTCAGCCCTGAGCGCTACGACTTTTTTCTCCGGATTCCGGCCTTTGATAAGCCCTGTAATTCCATGTCCCGCCACATTTGTCTGATGTTCGATGCCCCATGAGGTGAGGAGTTCCGAAATGTATGCGGCGGTTTTTTCCTCCTCAAAGCTCAGCTCGGGATGAGCATGCAGATGCCGGCGAATATCCACCAACTCTCCGGCTATAGCTGCAACATTGGTTTTTATTTTCTTAATTTCAAACACTGTCTTTTTTGTTTCTCACAAAAATAATACTATTTGGGAAATAGCGAAATTGTCAGGTTAACAACAATACGGCAAAGTTTCTTTCTCTCCGGATTGAAAACCCTCAGGCCCATGAGGCCGGAAAGCAATATCCGCGACAGCGTCAAAAAACAAATCCAAACATAAAATCTTTTCAACGATTTCCATAACTTTGCAAAAAGGAAAGTCTTGAAAAAAATCCTGCTCATTCGTTTTAGCTCCATTGGCGACATTATCCTCACAACGCCCGTTATCAGAGCATTAAAAACCCAGCTCAATTGCCAAATTCATATTCTTACCAAAGAAACATACCGGTCGATTTTCGATACTTCTCCTTATGTGGATCGGGTGCATACTTTCCGGGAAAAATTAGATGAAGTAATTCCACAACTTCGCAAGGAAGATTTTGACTTTGTTGTTGACCTCCACAAAAACCTGCGCTCGTTTCAAATAAAAAGAGCTCTGAGAAAGCCTTCGGCCTCTTTTCCCAAAGTTAATACTGAAAAATGGCTGATGGTTAATTTCAAAATTAACCGATTGCCAAAAGAACACATTGTTGACCGTTATTTTCAGGCAGTAGAATCGCTTGGCGCGAAAAACGATGGAAAGGGGCTGGATTATTTCATCCCTGAAAAAAATTATGCGGATTTAAATAATTATCCTCTTTTAAAGAAAAAGGCTTTTGTTGCCTTTGCCGTTGGGGGTAAGCATTATACTAAAATATTCCCTGCTCAAAAAGCAGCTGCTATTATCAGTTGTTTACAACATCCGGTGGTTTTGTTGGGGGGAAAAGAGGACCGTGAAACTGCAGAGCAGATAAAAGAAATGTGCTCGCACGACCGTGTTCTGAATGCCTGTGGCCGCCTTAACCTGCACCAATCATCGTCTCTTATACGGCAGGCCGCTTTGGTGATAACCAACGACACGGGATTGATGCATATTGCTGCCGCTTTTAAGAAACCTGTCATTAGTATTTGGGGAAATACCGTCCCTGAATTCGGCATGTATCCTTACGAGCCGGGCGAAGAGAACAAGATTGTAATAGCACAGGTGGAAAATCTTAAATGCCGTCCCTGTAGCAAAATAGGCTACAAAAAGTGTCCCAAAGGGCATTTTCAATGCATGATGAATCAGGATGAAGATTTCATCATTCGTGAAGCGAAACGGCTGCTTTCCCTCTAACCCGGATAAGCAAGAAAGGAGATTGAATGAGATTGAAAAGGGATTGAATGAGATTGAAAAGGGATTGAATGAGATTGAAAAGGGATTGAATGAGATTGAATGAGATTGAATGGTGTTGTCAATCAATCCTTTCAATCTTTATCAACTTAACCAAGACATATGATTTTCTGCCAAAAAACAGACTAATAATGAAATTAAAATACTCAATCATTAATCATCCACATGCCGTTTGTCCATCACCTGTACCGCTTTTTTGAAAACAGGATCTATTTCATGATAAATAGGGTAAAATCCTTTCTCGTTTAAAATATTCCTGCCCACATAAGCTTTAAAAAGAATTTTGATTTTGTTTTTCGACAGACTGACTTTCCGGGGACTTTCGGTGATTCCTTTCTCTTTGGCATAAGCCACCAAATCCTGATACTCTTTGTTACTCATGTTAAATCCCTTGTCGAAAATTTCAAAGTTCTTGAATTTACGTAATGGCGCGCGATGGTTATCGGTATATTCAAAGGCAAACTGATAAATCATTCCCTTGTTAGCGAGGATATTATAAAAAGAATGAATAGTATCCGTGGCAAGCGGAACATAAATATCCGGCATAATGCCGCCGCCGCCGTAAACCACTTTTCCTTTGGGGGTAACAAATTTCAACGAGTCGTTAAATTTAATACTGTCCGGATGTTGCATTTCGCCATCAAGATAACGGTGGTAAGCTTCGGAATAATAAGCCGTGAAATCATCTTTTTTATACGGTTTCTGGATACAGCGTCCGGTGGGTGTATAGTAGCGGGCTACGGTCAACCGCAAAGCCGAGCCATCGGGCAGCCTGATTTGTTCCTGCACCAGTCCTTTTCCAAACGAACGACGACCAATCACAACACCGATATCGTTGTCTTGCAAGGCGCCGGTAACAATTTCGGCTGCCGAAGCGGTTCCTTCGTTAATTAAAACAGCCACATCGGTATGTTTCAACTGTCCTTTGCTTGTGGACAAAGCAACTGTCTTTGGCCGGTGAAGGCCTTTGGTGAACACAATAATCTTTCCTTTGGGAAGAAACTCATCGGCCACCCGAATAGCCGCATCAAGATAACCGCCCGGATTGTTACGTAAATCAAGAATGAGCTTTTTCATTCCCTCTTTCTTCAGCTTTTTCACTGCCCGGTCAAACTCTTCATAAGTGGTGGCAGAAAATTTATTCAGCTTAATGTAACCCAGCTGCTTGTTGACCATATAAGCAATGTCGAGACTGTAAGTTGGGATGATGCCTCTGGTAATAGTGAAATGAAGGAGTTTGGGAACGCCGCGCCGGTATATGGTTACCTTTACTTTGGTTCCTTTTTCCCCTTTCAGTTTATGCATAGCCATATTGTTGGTAACATGCACGCCTGCGATGAGCGTATCGTTTACCTTCACAATGCGGTCGCCGGCCATCAGCCCGACTTTCTCCGATGGTCCTCCCGGAATCGGATTTATAACCATGATAGTATCTTTTTCAATACGAAAGCTAATGCCTATTCCCTGAAAACTTCCCCGTAACGGATCGTTCATAGCATCAAATTCAGCAGCCGTAATGTATTGTGAGTGTGGATCCAGGTCGTTCATCATCCCTTTGACAGCATCGGTTTCCAAATGCTCCTGGTTTACCGAATCTACATAATTATTGTCCACATAACGGATAATCTCATCCACTTTGTGGTAAGCCGGTCTGCTTCCGGTAATGAAAGAAATACCACGATGCGGAGAGGTATTGTTTTGCAGTAAAAATCCGAGAATAATGCCTGAAATAAGCACCAGCGCAAAAGCTATGGGCAGATAAACATGATAATTTCTTTGCCTTTTGGTCATGACCGATAATTTTGAAGAAGATGCAAATATAAGAATAGAAAACCTTCCCTTGCGAAAGGGGGTTTTCTTTTATGAATAATTATATTTCGGTGAATATACCGGTAATAGAAGCTGTTTAAAGTAAAACTTTAAACAACTTCAATAATTCTGTTACCCCCAAGACATTTTTAAAAGTAAACCCAACAAGCTAACTTTGGGGTAGTCGCATTCGGGGTTGTTAATTTAATGGTGAGATTTATCCGGGCCTCACTCTTTTTTAGAGGTTAATGCCAGCCAGCTCATCCCAAACACAGCCGCAATAACAGAAGCGGTCATAATTCCCACTTTGGCAATTTGCTTAAAAGCTTCATTGCTAAAAGCCAGCTCGGAAATAAAAATAGACATGGTAAAACCAATCCCCGCCAAAAGAGCCACCCCGTAAATTTGTTTCCAGCTGACTCCTTCGGGTAGTGTGGCCAGTTTAAATTTAACCATAAGTCTGGAAAAGAGCGAAATGCCGATGAATTTTCCCAGTACCAATCCCAGAATAATGGCAATGGCAATGGGATGAAACATCAGATCGAAAATATTTCCTTCGACACGGACTCCTGCATTTGCGAGGGCAAAAACCGGCAAAATAAAATAGGTGGTGATGGGATGAAGAAAATATTCCAGCTTTTGCAATGGCGTTTGCGCTTTATCATTCACCTTATCAATTTCTTCAACCAGGTGTGACTGCTCTTTGGTAAGCAACGGATTGTTGTTCGGATTTTCTCTTCTGAATTTATGCAACAGTTTCTCCAGTTTGGAGATATAGGTGTCCTCATCAATTTTAGTCCGTGCCGGAATGGTCAGCGCAATGAGAACACCGGCAACGGTAGCATGGACGCCCGAAAAAAGGAAAGAGAGCCATACGCCCGAAAAGCCCACAACAGCATAAAAAAGTGCACGCCTGACACCGGCATAATTGGCAACAATAAGTACAATCATAAAAACAGCGGCAGTAAACAGCTCTTTAAAATCAATGGCATTGGTATAAAAAATGGCAATTACAAGAATAGCGCCGAGATCATCGGCAATGGCAAGCGCTGTCAAAAAAATCTTCAATTGGATATTGACTCTTTTTCCCAACATGGCCAAAAGACCCAGGGCAAAAGCAATGTCGGTGGCCACAGGAACACCCCAACCATGCATCAGTTCCGGTTTGTTTATCACGACGAGCGAATAAACCACGGCAGGAATAACCATTCCGCCAACAGCAGCCATAATGGGTAACGAAGCCTTTTTTACAGAAGAGAGTTCCCCACCGATAATTTCCCTTTTTATTTCCAGACCTACCGTAAAAAAGAACAATGCCATCAGCCCGTCATTAATCCAGTGATGCAGCGACCCAATGAGTTTAAAATCACCCCAGGTGAAACCTGCTTTTAACTCGTACCATAAATAATGATAAGAAGAATAGTAGGAAGAGTTTGCCCAAAACAGAGCAACAATAGTTGCAAAGATCAACAAAACACCACCAATGGTTTCCTGATTGATGAATTTGGAAATACCAAAGTGACTAACCGGCTTGTTCTTCATAAACAATAATTTATCCTGAATCGGTTGCTAATATAGCAGAAAATCACAACCATAGATACAGAAATTACTTTTTTATCATCGTCATTCAGCTCGTTTTAAACGATTTATTGTCGACCCCCCCTTACAAATCAAGGCAAATCCCTATTTTTGCCGGAAATTGTTGATACGTGATGAAGAATTTTGTTGAAGAGTTACGCTGGCGCGGTATGATTCACGATGTTATGCCGGGAACCGAGGAATACATGAACAAAAACATGACATCGGGTTATGTGGGGATTGACCCCACAGCCGACTCGCTACATATCGGTCATTTGGTCGGTGTTATGATGTTGAAACATCTACAACTTGCCGGACATCGCCCCATTGCTCTGGTGGGGGGCGCTACCGGAATGATTGGGGATCCGTCCGGGAAATCACAGGAACGCAGCCTGTTAGATGAAGCCACCTTGCGGAAAAATGAAAATGAACTCAAAAAACAGCTGGCAAAATTTCTTGATTTTGAAAGTGATGTGGAAAACCGGGCTCTGCTGGTGAACAACTACGACTGGATGAAAAATTTCACTTTTCTGGAGTTTATCCGCGACATTGGCAAACACATCACGGTGAACTATATGATGGCCAAAGAATCGGTGAAGAAACGCATTGGTGCCGACAGTAAAACGGGGATGTCGTTTACAGAATTTTCCTATCAACTGGTGCAGGGCTACGACTTTTTATATTTGTATGAACACGAAAACTGCAAACTGCAAATGGGCGGCGCCGACCAGTGGGGTAATATCACCACCGGCACAGAGCTGATTCGCCGGAAACTGGGGCACGAAAACGAGGCTTTCGCCCTGACTTGTCCGCTGATTACCAAAGCCGATGGCGGCAAATTCGGAAAAACAGAAAGCGGCAACGTATGGCTCGATCCCGAACGAACAAGCCCTTACGAATTTTATCAGTTCTGGCTGAATGTGTCGGATGAGGATGCGAAGAAATACATCAAAATCTTCACTCTGCTGTCGCAGAAAGAGATTGAACAACTTATAAAAGAGCACGGGGAAGCACCCCATTTACGTATTTTGCAGAAGACATTGGCACAGGATATTACCACACGTGTCCACTCCAAAGCAGACTATGAAGCCGCTGTGGAAGCTTCTCAGATTCTTTTCGGGAAAGGCACTACAGAAACCCTGAAAAAATTAGATGAGCGCATGCTGTTAAACGTTTTTAAAGGCGTTCCACAACCGGAAGTGCAGCGTTCGGAGTTTGATATGGGTATCGGTTTGCTGGACTTCCTCGCTGCAAAAACCGGTATTTTCAAATCGAACGGTGAAGCCCGCCGCATGCTGAAAGACCGGGCAGTTATGATAAACAAAAACAGAGTGGACGAAAATTACCAGCTGAGTAGTACTGATTTACTTAACAACCGGTACGTTATCGTACAAAAGGGCAAAAAGAATTACTTTTTAATAAAAATTGTTTAAAACATTTTTGTCTTCGCGGCGTTTCCCTTTTTCAAAACTGTAATTTTAGTGCAGGAATAATACCGGAGCTATGCCCGAAAAGAATTTCACGAAAGAACTGTCTGCGCTGATACAGCTGTTGGACGAGCCTGATGAGCAGGTTTATGCTGCCATCCGGACACGTATTATTACCATGGGCGTCGATGCGCTCCCGCTGCTCGAAGAGGCGGACAACAACATACTGGCTCCAAAAGAATCTGCACGCATCGAAAAAATTATGAACGCCATCCGGGTGGAAGATGTTTTTGCAAAACTGAAATCCTGGGCAGAACACGACAGCCATGATTTGTTGGAGGCCTGGATGCTGATTTCCGGTTTTCATTCACCGGAAGATGAAAAAGAAAGCATGAAAAAGCAGGTTGATAAGCTGTATCGCGATATTTGGGTAGAAATGAACAGCGAGCTGACAGCTTTAGAAAAAATCAGAGTGGTGAACCATGTTTTTTATGATGTGCATCGGTTTGATGCGTTGCAGGGGAAAAAGCCTGTTTTGCCACCATATTTGCTCGGAAATGTGCTGCGCATGCAAAAAGGAAACCCTCTTTCTATGGCATTGCTTTATCTGATTATTGTGCAGCGGCTGAACATCCCAATGTTTGGAGTAAACCTTCCCAAACATCTCATTCTGGCCTACATGAACGGCAACACATTACCTAAACCCGTGGCCGACTACCGCGAAGAGGATGTTTTGTTTTATTTAAATCCGTTTAACAAAGGAGCTGTTTTCAGAAAAAGCGAAATAGAACTGTTTATCCGGCAGCTGAAAATTAAAGAACAGGAAAGTTTTTTTCTGCCCTGCGAAAACAAAGCTATCATCCGGAGGCTATTGCAGGAACTAACCATGCTACACAAGAAAAGCCACAACTTCATTATGGCCGAGGCAACGCAGTATTTGCTGAAAGCGGTAAGTTAACTACTGTTTTTTGTTTCCAGAAATTCAAGCACATTTTTTTCGATGCGCGATGGAGTATTTTGTGCATCGGCGCGCTGGAATTTCTCGCCGGTAATTTGCTCGTAAAGCTCAATGTACCTTTCGGAAACACTTTCCACAAATTCATCTGTCATTTCGGGAACAGCCTGCCCCGCCTGCCCCTGAAAGCCCTTGGCCATGAGCCATTCGCGCACAAATTCCTTGGAAAGCTGAAGCTGTGGTAATCCTTTTTTGAAGTTCTCTTCGTAACCGCCGGCATAAAAATAGCGGGACGAGTCGGGTGTGTGAATTTCGTCAATCAGATAAATTTTCCCATCAGCTTTCCCAAACTCGTACTTGGTATCCACAAGAATAAGGCCCTTTTCGGCAGCCATCTGGCTTCCTCTTTCAAAAAGCAGGCGGGTATATTTCTCCAGCAGAGCATAATCTTCTTCCGATACCAGTCCCTGCCGGATAATTTCTTCTTTGGAAATATCCTCATCATGCCCTTCGTCGGCTTTGGTGGTGGGTGTGATAATGGGCTCCGGGAAACGCTGGTGCTCTTTCATGCCTTCGGGAACAGACACGCCGCAAATCTCGCGGGCGCCTTTTTTGTAGCTGCGCCACGAGCTTCCGGTGAGGTATCCGCGGATAATCATCTCCACAGGAAAAGCTTCGCAATAGCGCCCTACCGTAACCATGGGGTCAGGTGTGGCAATTTTCCAGTTGGGCACAATGCCGGCCGTAGCATCCAAAAATTTAGCTGCAATCTGGTTCAGCACCTGCCCTTTGTATGGAATGCCGCGCGGCAGCACCACATCAAATGCCGAGATACGGTCGGTGGCCACCATCACAAGGTATTGGTTATCGATGTTATACACATCACGCACTTTGCCGTGATAAACGCTTTTCTGCTTGGGAAACCGGAAATCGGTGCGGGTAATAGCTTCAGTTTTCATTTTCTTTGTTTTTTTGATAAGCCTGCACAATTCGCGTTACCAGTTTATGCCGGACGATATCTTTTTCGTTGAGGTAAATAAAATCGATCCCTTTTATATTTTTCAAAATACGTTGAACCTGGAAAAGTCCCGGGGATTTGTGGCGGGGCAGGTCTATTTGCGTTATGTCGCCGGTAATGATAAATTTTGAATTCTTTCCCATGCGGGTGAGGAACATCTTCAACTGGCTTTCAGAAGCATTTTGCGCTTCGTCGAGGATGGCAAAAACATTACCGAGTGTTCGTCCGCGCATGTAAGCCAGCGGAGCAATTTCGATGGTTTCGTCTTCAAGATAGGTGAGCAATTTCTGCGTTGGCAGCATATCGCGCAAAGCGTCATAAAGCGGCTGAAGATACGGGTCGAGTTTATCCTTCATGTCGCCGGGCAAAAAGCCGAGACTCTCGCCGGCTTCCACCGCAGGCCGTGTCAAAATAATGCGTTTAACCTCCCTGTTTTTCAATGCACGAATAGCCAGTGCTACCGCAGTATAAGTCTTTCCTGTTCCGGCGGGACCAATGGCAAAGATCATGTCGTTTTCGGCCATGCTCTCCACCATTTTTTTCTGGTTCGGTGTCTGGGCTTTGATCATTTTTCCATGGCGACCGTAAACCAGCACATCCTCTTTTTGGACTGTTCCGCGTGTGAGGGTATCATCGTCCTGTTCCATAATTTGAACAATCGCCTTTTCATTCATTTTTCCAAACCGGTCGAAATAAACAAGTAACAAATCCATACGTTTCTCGAAAACAACGATTTCCGAAGGTTCTCCGATGAGTTTTATCAGGTTTCCGCGAACAATAATTTTTAGCGTTGGGAAAATGGCTTTTATGTGGTTCAGATATTTATCTCCGGGGCCGAAAAATTCCACCGGGTTATCCATGTCAATCTGAATAATACTTTCGCTCATAAGTGGCAACTAAAAACAGAACATCCTTTTAAGACTTCAAAATTATTAAAAATAGCGCGAATAACTACCCGAATTTATTTAATTTTGAAAAGTTTATTGCAAAAGATTTAATTCACAAGAACAACATGGCCATCATTACCTTAACAAGCGATTGGGGAGAGACGGACTATTATCCGGCAGCCGTCAAGGGACACATTCTGCAGGCGTTGCCCGATGCTGTTATTGTGGATATTACCCATAAAATTCCCCGGTTCGACACGCGGGAAGCAGCTTATGTCATTCGTCATGCTTACAGAAATTTTCCAAGCGGGACCATTCACATCATTGGTGTAAACACGGAAGAAAGTCTTGATGAACCACATCTTGTAGTCCTTTACGACGGACATTATTTTATCGGTGCCGATAATGGTGTTTTTTCACTAATCTTTAATACAGACAAAGAACCTGAGAAAATATACACTTTGGATATTCCGCTTGACAGTGAGAAGTTTACCTTTTCCAGTCGTGACCGGTTTGCAAAAGCGGCGGTTATGCTGGCCCGCGGCGAAGCCATCGAAACGTTGGGAGAAATCTGCTCCGAGCTGAACAAAAAGCTGGACTACGAACCTTCTTTCAACGCATTCGGGATTCGTGGTATGATTATTCATATCGACTCTTACAGAAATGCCATTACCAACATTCCACACTCCCTGTTTGACCGGGTGGTGGGTAAACAACCATTTTCTATCTATTTCAGGGGTTACCAGTGTAAAACAATCGGAGAAAGTTATTCTGATGCCGGCGGAAATGCAAACCCTGTTTGTTTGTTTGGAAGTAACGACCTGTTAGAGATTGCTTTGCGTAATGCTACGGCGGCCACACTTATGGGGCTCAAACTTAACGATCCGGTAAATATTGTTATTGAAGGGGGCTCCTAATAAATTGTTTCCTGAAAGAAAGGGATTATAAGAAGTCCCCTGAAGGTGTTGAAAAGTTAAACTAAGAATCTACTGGAAAAATCCTGTTTTTATTGATCAGGAATTAATCGTTCTCAGGCTGTAGATTTTTTATTTTTCCGGTTACGCAGATATTTTTCACTTTCAAAATAGAGCCACCAGGTTGTTTCCCCAATGGCAAACCCAAGCAAAGCTCCCCCTAAAACATCGCCCGGATAATGGACGCCGAGATAAACCCGACTATAAATAATCAGCAAGGCCCATGTCCACATAATCCATCGTATCCAGGGTCGTTTCTTTTTGAAAAGTCCAATGATAAATGTTAAAATGGCAAAGCTGTTAGCCGCATGCGACGACACAAATCCATACTGTCCGCCACAGGATTTTACCATGTGTAACAATCCCTGCAACGATGGTTCGTGACAAGGCCGTAAGCGCATAAAAACATTTTTAAACGCATGTACCGAAAGCTGATCGGCCGCCGTCAAAGTTAACGTCACAAAGACCAGAACCAAAAATCCGTACCATTTCTTATCCCTGAAAATCCAGTAAATTAATAAGGCATAAAACGGAAACCAAAACACTTTACTGCTGATACCCAACATAAGCGTATCGAAAAACGGGCTGTGATGTCCATTGATAAACAATAAAATCGTGGTGTCGAGATGGAGAAAAAAATTAAGCATAACAAACGGTTATTTTTTCTTTTTGCCTCTTCTTCTTGTACTTTTCAGAGCTTTGTCCATCATATCGTAATAATCCGTATTAAAGGGATTTCTTTTAATAAGAGTCTCTATATAGGTTTTTGCTCTTTTACCCCTTCCTTTTGCCAGCGCTTCTTTGGCTTTACGCAAATAGTAGTTGTCGCCCGAGCAGACATACCCCGGATTTTTCCCCAATAAGGATATAGCAGCATTCAAAGAATCTGTTTTGGTTCCTTCCATGGTAAACTGAAAAGGAACAGAGAACTTTGTGTATTTAATATTATGACATTTGTTCCAATGGCCTTTTGTAGCCAACATAAACTTAGACATTGCGTTATCCAGGCCGAAACGCAAAGGGTTTTTTATTCTGATATTACGAATGTTACCATCACAATCCACCTGAAAAGAAACTACCATAATACCGATAACGCAGTTCTTCCGCGCTATATCGGTATATTTTACCGTTTTTAGGAATAGGGCTTTAAAGCCGTAGAAACCTCCTCTGAATCTGTAGTCCAGCAAATCATGGATTTGCTTGTTGCGACTTTGTGACACACCAACTGGTTCTTGAGCAAACGTCATGCTTCCTGCAAACATTAAGACAAACATCAAAAAAAGAAATTTTTTCCGCATAGTGAATAGTTTATTAAAAAGAGGGGCTAAAAGTACACAATTTATTCAGAATATTGTTTCCGTTATTCACCCGGATTATCGTCGATAAAATAAAAAAAGTTGCCTCTGTGAAAAGGCAACTGTATGCATACAACCCGTTAATTGAAAGAATATTACTCTGTGGAAGTTCTTTCAAAGTACATTCAACCGGTTGGCATCTTGTTTGATAAAAATGAACAGCAGAATGGTGAACGACCAAAGTGAGGAGCCGCCATAGCTGAAAAACGGAAGCGGGATTCCCACCACGGGGAAAAGTCCAATAGTCATGGCAAGGTTTATCGCAAAATGAAAAAACAAAATGGAAGCCACACCATAGCCGTAAATCCGGCTAAATGCCGATCGCTGTCGTTCAGACAGTTGGATAATACGTATCAGCAGGGCCAGAAACAGTAAAATCAGCACCATCGAGCCCAAAAAACCACGCTCTTCGCCTACCGTACAAAATATGAAATCGGTACTTTGTTCGGGTACGAAATGGTTGCGGGTAAGCATTCCTTTCCGGTAACCTTTTCCGATCAGACCACCGGAACCAATGGCAATTTTTGCCTGATTCACATTGTAGCCTGCCCCGTGCGGGTCTTCTTTCATGCCCAGCATAACCTCTATCCGGATGCGCTGATGAGATTCAAGCACACGCTGAAAAGCATAGTCAACCATAGAAACAAAAACCAGCGATACCAAAAGACTGCTCAGCCAGATTTTCCATTGATGACGCAAGCTACGGAACAGCGCAAACAGCAAAACCGCCAGCACAACCAAACCTATGGCCACATAAAACTCTCCAAATTTTATAGTAATAATAAACAACGCTGCAAGCAAAAGACCAATCACAATTATCCAGCCGGAAAGTCCTTCGCGGTAAAGCACGAGGATAAACGAAAAATAGACCAGTGCCGAGCCGGTGTCGTTTTGCATTAAAATCAGCAGGGCCGGAAAACTTAATATGGTAATCGCCACCGCTTTTGTTTTAAACAAACGCATATCAGTCTGCAGCTTACCGAGATATTTTGCCAATGCCAATGCGGTAGCAAATTTGGCAAATTCGGCTGGTTGTAGCGCAAAACTTCCTATCTGAAACCACGAACGCGAGCCGGCTACCGTCTTCCCGAAAAGCAAAACGCCAATCAGACTAAACAGAATCAGAAAATAAAAAACATAAGCAAATGAAGAAAAGAATTTGGCATCAATCACCAGTATTATAAAAGCAAGCAATAGCGCCAGACCAATCCAGAGCAATTGCTTGCCGTAACGTTCGGACAAAGTAAAAATTGATACGCTTTCGCTGCTTCCCGAAGCCGAATAAATACTTAACCAGCCGTAAACCACCAGACCTAAATATAAAAATACCGTAAGCCAGTCCACGCTTCTCCAGAAATTCTCCTGCTTTCTCATGGTTTTTCCGGTTTTTGATTATGAATTAAATCCCCGTCGATGATACGTTTTTCCAACTGTGGACGTTTTGTTTTTCCGCGCAGGTATTTTTCTATCATCAAACTGGCAATGGGCGCTGCCCAGGTAGCGCCGTATCCGGCATTTTCAACAATGACGGCAATGGCAATTTTCGGATGCGCCACGGGAGCAAAAGCCATAAAAACAGAGTGGTCTTTACCATGCGGATTCTGTGAGGTTCCTGTCTTTCCAGCCTGGCTTATACTGTCCATTCTATAAAAGCGGGCTGTTCCCTCTTCTGAGGTAAACACCTCTGACATAGCCTCTCTCGCAACCTTATAATAGGACTGGTTAAAGGGCACTATCTGTTTTTTATGGTATTTTTCCGAAAGTGTGTCATCACCGGACATCCCGATTAAAAAGTGTGGTTTCACATAATAACCGCTGTTGGCAATGATGGCAGCGAGGTTTGCCAACTGAACGGGTGTTACTAAAACTTCACCCTGTCCGATACTCAACGAACGGATAGTCAGAGCATTCCAGCTTCCGTGATATACTTTATCATAATATGCCCGGGAGGGAATAAATCCCGGCTTTTCAAAAGGAATATCCGTATTAAAACGATGTCCCAGGCCGAAGCTAATCACTTTTTTATGCCATGCATCAAAAGCATCATGCGTATTGGCATACTTCGGATTATTGATAATGGCACGGAAAGTTTTCCAGAAATAGGAATTACAGGAGAGCGTAATAGCCAACCTCATTTGCAAAGGCGAAACATGGTAGTGCGAGCAGGCAATAGGTTTGGAATCCGGACCCTGGCAGGTGAACCATGTGTTGGCAGTAACCACATGCTCCTGCAATCCGATAAGTGTCTCCACCAATTTAAATGTAGAACCCGGTGGATAAGTCCCGGATGAGGCACGATTCATTAATGGTTTTAAACTATCAAGCAGAAGTTTGCTATAATTTTCCGAGCGCTGACGTCCGACCAAAAGGTTAGGATCATATGTCGGGGTGCTGACAAAAGCCAGAATTTCACCGCTTTCGGGAGCAATGGCTACAATGCTCCCTTTTTTATTTTGCATCAACAGCTGCCCGTAAGCCTGCAGTTTTTCATCGATACTCAGTGTTAAATCCGCCCCCGGTACTGCGAGGGTGTCAAATTTTCCATTTTGAAAACTTCCTCTCACGTTGTTGTGAACATCCACCTCAACAAGTCGCGAGCCTTTTATCCCGCGAAGCTCTTTTTCGTAAAACCATTCGATGCCTGATTTCCCTATATAATCGCCGGACCTATAATAAGAATCACGCTTTAAATCACGCTGATTGACCTCCCCCACGCTTCCAAGTACCTGGGCGGCAATGGGATATGGATAGCGGCGTAACGTTCTGGTTTGAAAATAAAATCCAGGAAATTCGTACATAACCTCCTCAATGGGACCCTTGTCTTTTTTAGAAAGCTGTTTCAGAAAAACGGAGGGCTTATAATAAGAATAGTGTTTTGCTTTTGCCAACATTTTGATAAAAAAAGCCTTGTCAATCTGCAACAACCGGCAGAATTTGAGTGTATCCATTCTTTTCACCTGTCGCGGAATCACCATAAGGTCATATACGGCATCGTTATACACCAGCAGGTTGTGATGACGGTCGTAAATGCGGCCTCGCGCCGGAAATTCAATCACGCGGCGCAATGCAATATCACGCGCAGAGAGTTTATACTGATTTGTATAAACCTGCAGGTAAAACAGTCGCACAAGTAAAACTACAGCCACTAATGCAAACCCGGCTATTATCACATATTTCCTTGCTGAATAATCCTTTCGATACATGAAATAATTGAGAAATAATTGAGAAATCCCAACAACAAAGGTAGAAAATTTAAAGGCATGCTTTCAGTCTGTGTAAATAATATTTGAGTCCGGTCTAAACAAGGTTTTACATAATCAATTTGTTTAATTTTGCAGCTTTAAAATATTTAAATGAAGCAAACAGACACGATACTCCGAAAACCGGACTGGCTGAAAATAAAAGTCCCTTCGGGAAAAGAATATATCTCTGTGAAGAACATAGTAACCGAACACAAACTCCACACCATTTGTACCAGCGGACATTGTCCGAACATGCATGAATGCTGGGGCAGAGGAACGGCTACATTAATGATTTTGGGAGACATCTGCACCCGCTCCTGTAAATTTTGCAACGTCAGTACCGGAAAACCGTTGCCTGTGGATTTGCTGGAACCTCAACGTGTAGCGGAATCCATCCGGTTGATGAAGCTGAAACACGCGGTACTCACTTCGGTGGACAGGGACGATTTAGATGATGGCGGAGCATACATTTGGGCTATGACCATTCGTAAAATTAAAATAATAAGCCCTCAGACCACTATCGAAACACTCATTCCCGACTTTGATGGCCGTGAAGAACTTATCCGGCAGATAATTGACGCCGGTCCGGAAGTTATTTCGCACAATCTGGAAACCGTTCGCCGAATCACACCACAGACACGTAGCCGCGCCCAATACGACCGCAGCCTGAAAGTGCTGAAATATATTGCCGGTTCGGGAACAGTAACCAAATCGGGGATTATGGCAGGCATAGGCGAAAAACCCGAAGAGGTTTACGAACTTATGGACGACCTTCTGGAAGCCGGTGTTTCTGTACTGACAATAGGTCAGTATCTGCAACCGACAAAAAAACATCTTCCCGTAAAAGAATATGTGTCACCCGAACAATTTAAAGAATATGAACGCATCGGTCTAAAAAAGGGATTCCGGTTTGTGGAAAGCAGCCCTTTGGTAAGGTCTTCGTATCATGCCGAAAAACACGTACCAAAAATAAATTAGAAATAAATATGGGAAAAAACACTACCATCAAACTGATAGATTTAGGATTTATTGATTTTGCCGAAGCCTGGGAATACCAAAAACAGCTTTTTGATAAAATCCTTGAAGACAAGAAAAAGGGCCTGACCACAGATAATTATCTGCTCTTTTGTGAACATGCACCCGTTTATACTTTGGGTAAAAGCGGTAACAGAGAAAACCTGTTGGCAGATGAAAAGTGGCTTGAAGAAAATGGTATTTCTTTTTATCAAATTGATCGCGGTGGCGACATCACTTTCCATGGCCCCGGGCAGCTGGTAGGTTATCCGGTTTTAGATGTTGATAACTTCAACAGTTCCATCAAAGAGTTTATTTTCGACATCGAAACAGTGCTTATCCGTGCCATTAAACATTTCGATTTGAGATGTGAACGTATCGAAAGGGCAACGGGTGCCTGGCTCGATGCCGGAATAAAAGGAAAAGAGCGAAAAATTGCCGCCATCGGCATGCGGATTCACAATAAAGTAAGCATGCATGGTTTTGCACTCAATGTGAATACCGATTTGGATTATTTTAACCATATCAACCCGTGCGGATTTCGCGACAAAGGTGTTACTTCTATACAAAAAGAGCTAAACCGGGAAATAGACATGAAAACCGTTAAAAACCATGTGATAAAAGAATTTGAAATAATTTTTGAAGCCAAATTTATTAAGGGGACTTCCAACAAAGTTCTTTGAAGTTAAGCTGAGAATCTACTAGAGACATCCTGACTTCATTGAACTTCAGCTATTAGCCGGTTTCCCCGGATGGCTGTTTCCCATCATCATACGTAAAACATTCAACGATTTTATTTTACCAAGCTCCGGGAGATGAAGTTGATAGAACGTCAGCAGCGTGTCCAGCACCAACCGTCTTTCTTTTGTTGAAATATGTAATGTTTTTAAACTTTCGGTGGAGGTTTGCATTAATACGAAAAGCTTTTGTGCCGCCACCCCCTCAGTAAAATAAGGATGAAATGGCCGGTGCGCTGAAAAACCGGCATCCTGCAAATCAAACACCCCGGGTATTTCGTCTGAAGTTGTATCCATTTTAGGATAAAAGCCCAAAAACCGGCTGAGTTGCAACAGAAAAAAAAGATGAAAATTTAAAAAATATTGCTCTTCGAGGTCAAACCAAACCAGGCTGTGATAAATCCACTGAAACAGCTCTTTGTTGGAAATCTCTTCACGAACACACTTGTAAAGTATTTCATCGAGAAACAGTAAAATGCTCTGCTTTTCGATTGAGAACGGAATGTGGTGCCATGGATAGTCCACCCGCGCTTCTTTAATGTGTTGCAGGTTTTGGCCCGGCTTGTGGTAAACTTCCAAATCAAGCAAAGTCAACGGCTCAAAAAGCGCAGGTTTCAGTTTGGCTTTTTTACTGCGTATGCCTTTTACGATGTACGATTGCAAACCGAGTTCTTCGGTAAAAATCTTCACCACAAGTGATGTGTCGCCATATTTAAAATACTGAAAAACAATACCTTTTGTTTGTAAAATCATAAGCCGCGGGAACCCGTTAGTGAATAACCAGAATTTTGGTAACCATGCTTTCCGTACCGTCGCTGTTGGTAACAAAAACAAGATAAACACCGGTGGTAACATGCTTGTTATTAAATGAATAACCATTCCACACGGCCTGTCCGCCTTCGGCTTTGGTTTCATAAACAAGGTTACCATAGCTGTCGGTAATTTTTACGGAAGCATCTGTAACAAGACCTTTGATGGCAATGAATCCGGTATAATTTTCACGCACCGGATTGGGATAAGCAAAAACATTTGAATACTTTTTATTTCCGGGTGTGGCGATCCCGCGATAAGAAATCAGTCCCTTATCCGTTCCGATAAAAACCTCTCCGTCTTTGTCAATGGAAATTCCTGTAATGTTATTGGAAAGCAGCGGACTGTTTCCGGTGGTAAAATGGTGAATTTCTTTCAGTCCATCGGGTGAGAAAAGAAAAACACCGGCTCTTCGCGTTCCTACCCATTTCCGGTTGCCACCATCCACGGTAATGGCGGTAACCGTTTCGGTAACGAGCAAAATATCCGCCAGACCCGAGCCATCGTTGCGGGGCACCAGAATTTGCTGAGCATCAAAATCGGCACCCGGCTCAAAAATATTTTCCGGCGAATAAAACACATTAATGCCTTTGTCGGTTCCAACCCAGACCTGTCCGTCATTATCGGTGGCAAACGAATAGACAGCGCTACCATGAATGTTTCCGTTGCCACGCGCAGCGTTAAGCACCTTTACATGGTCATCGGACGGGTTACTCACCGTACCGTTGTAGTTATAAACAATCACCATCCCGTTGTTTCTCTTTTTTATCCAGATGTCGTTGTTTTTGTCCACCATCAGGCTACCCACATCAATACCACTAAGGCTGGCGCCGAGATTGAACGATTGCCAGCTTCCATCATTTTTCAATACAGACAGCAACCGTGTGGCGCCTGAATTGGCCACCCACAAATTGTGGTTATCGTCAAAACTGAGGCCGCTCACCAGAACTAAGTCCGGGTTTTTGTTCCATGGCTGCAGGCTGCTGTTGTTACGCGAATAAATCGTTGTCAGTTTCTGATTTTCAAACTTCAAAATGCCATCCTGAAAAGTACCCACATATGCTGTTTGCGGATTGGCAGGATCAACTTTCACACAAACCGGGTCGCTGATACTGTCGAAAGCTGGTGTATTGCTGTTGTCGAAAGTTTTCCATTGTCCGTCGTGAAAAGAAAAAACACCGTCATGATTATAAGCTTTGCTCCAGTCGGCATGGTAACCACCCGGAACCACCCACACCTCTCCGCCACGGGAATCAAGAGCAAAAACATGAAAATTTCCCGGTCCGTTAGGTTGAATCAGCTCTTCGTTGTTGTTCTGATTCTGCGACTTTAACAAACCTTTGTTATTCGTTCCTATCCATACATCATTTTTCACATCGCCACGGGCAGCAAGAGGTTCAATACCTTCGTTATTGACTTTGTTGACATAAAACACCTGTTTCCCGGATTTATCGTAAGCTTCAACCCAATAACGGTTTACAAGTAACAGAGCATCACCATCGGCATTTAGCTGAAAATGATGGCTATGGTTTGAAGGAAGATAGTAGTTCCATTTGTTTCCGTCAAAAACGTAAAGCGTATCGCCATCCCATTTACCGGAAGTATAATTAGCATAAATTTTACCGTCGAAAGCGGTGATAAGATTGTACTTTTGCTGCGGAACGGGTAGCCGGGTTTCCAAATGCCATTGCTGATAATCGGCCGGGTTTGTGGCGTTCAGGTTACTGTAATAAATTCCTTTGGCGGTTGCGGCAAACAACGCCGTGTCGCTGGCCGTCATGTCAAGCACGTTCAGCGCGCTGCCATCGGGACCAATATAGTAAGTATCCTTAATTTCATGTTTTTTCATGTCGAGCACCACAATGCCGAAACTACACGAGAGATAGGCAAAATTAGCTTTGAAAAAAATGTTGTTGATGGTTTTTATCCCGAGCATGTACTTGTTGAAAATATCGGGTATGTTCATCACGTTTCCTTTGTTGTCAATCAAATCGATGTTAGCATCGCTGTAAGCCACTAAAAGCTGTCCGGATTTTTTGTCGTAATCTATTTTATTGATTCCCAAATCATTTAAACCTTTCACCTTGTCGAAAATAGAAATTTTATCATCTTTAAGCCGGTAAGTAAACAGAGTGTAAGGTGTGGCGGCATAGATCAATCCGGGGGTAACCGCCACATCAATCACTTCGCCGTAAGGCAGATGAGTACGCCACTGACCAATACCGGTTTGTGCCTGTAATACCGGCGAAAAAAACAAAAAATTTAAAAAAGTAAGGAGAAAAAGTCTTTTCATAAAAAGTAAACGCAATTTTAAAACAATTATTTAGTAAATCTTCCGGAGCATTATAAAACTTTATGTCAAAGTAATACTGTGATGAGGTTACTATCCTTATCCATTTTCTGTCAGTCGCCGTTTTTGTGCTCCGGGTTATAGTTTTCCGGCTCTTTCAGCTTTCCGTTGGGCCGGAACCCATTTTAGAGAAATAAAATTCGTGATGTCTTTTTCATCAGTGACTTATAATTTTTCCCTTTACCCGCCTGGTTTTTTTCTGTAAATTATACCTGTCGTTTTTTATCACTTTCAACACAGCCCTGCTACTCTTGGGTTCAATATAATAGACAAGTGTATCATATTTTACTTTTCCATAATCGTTACTCCATTTATCAGCCGAAATCTGGTATTGATTTTCATCGTTAAGCACAAATTTCAAAAAGCGATAGGCGCCATTTTCAAAAGCCACGCTGATAGAATTACCACCTTCGCTAACGGTCACACCCGGTGTATTTTTCGGAATAATAATTTTTTCAACATATTGGCCTTTTATGAGTTTAATTTCTCCACGGGCCACTTTGGTATCGGCATAACTTAGATTACGTCGGAGGATAATTTTTCTGGAGTTATAAAACTGAATCTTATCCAAACTTAGAAAATTTTTGTTCAGATTATTACGCATATCCTGACTGAAATAGATGGTTTTTGAGCAGGAAGAGATAAGCATTAAAAAAGATAAGCCGAATAATAACAGGTAAAATCTTTTCATAATTATATGATTTTTAGTTTTTTGGATATTTCTAACATGCGTTCTATCGGTTTACGCGCCTGTTCCATAATCTGTTTATCCAGCGTTATGACAGGTGCTTCATTTTTTAAAGCCAAATATAGCTTTTCCATAGAATTAAGCTTCATATAAGGACAATCATTACACGAACATGTTTCGTCCGAAGGTACAACAAGAAATTCTTTTTCGGGCGACTGAAGATACATTTGATGTAAAATACCGGTTTCCGTAGCTACAATAAATTTTTTGGAAGTGTCGTTTTTGGTAAATTTCAATAACCCTGTTGTGGAACCTACAAAGTCAGCCATTTCCAAAATCTGCTGTTTACATTCGGGATGCGCCACAATTTTAGCATCGGGATGTTCTTCTTTTAATTTAAAGACAGACTCAACGGTCAGAATATCATGAACTTCACAACTACCATCCCAAAGCACCATGTTACGGCCGGTAATGCGGTTCACATAGCCGCCAAGGTTACGGTCGGGGGCAAAAATAATTTTCTGATCTTTGGGAAATGATTCCACAAGCTTCACAGCATTGCCGGAGGTACAAATCACATCCGACAGCGTTTTAATAGCAGCTGTAGTATTTATATAAGAAATGACAATATGGTCAGGATACCGGGCTTTAAAGGCGGCAAAATCATCGTATGGGCACGAGTCGGCCAGTGAACAGCCGGCTTCCATATCGGGCAACAGAACTTTTGTGTCGGGGTTGATAATTTTGGCTACCTCAGCCATAAAATGCACACCGGCAAAAACAATAATATCCACATCAGCATCGGCAGCTTTTTGTGCCAACCCGAGACTGTCGCCTACATAATCCGCAATATCCTGAATTTCACCTATTTGGTAATAATGTGCCAGAATCAGCGCATTTTTTTCTTTTTTCAGCCGTAATATTTCTTTTTTGTAGTCCATGATATTCTTATTAACGATTTACTCTTTATTAAAAAAATTTAAAGTTAAAATCTTATTATTTATTATATGCCTGTTAGCTTTGGTGAATAAAAACCGTTCAAAAATTAGGTTTTATCAAAAACTGTCTTTTATGAACATCTAATTTACAACTAATAACTTATTAATATATTTCTAATCAACATTTAATGCCGGTTATAAACAAACTGTTAATATTTTGCAAATTTCATAAATTTTATTACACTTTACCACAATAAATGTGCATAACCCCGTAATATATTTTCATAAAAATACGGTTTAGAGTGTAACCTTTCTTCAGTCACTTTTTCGATGTTCATAACCTGCGATTTTTCATTTTTTATTCAACAAAATTACGCAGATATTAACAACGATGTTTAGTAAATTTTAAAATAGTGAAAATGAGTGTTTTGATTGAATAAAGATGCTTTTTATAAAAATTTAAATATGTTCGTAATCAACTCTTTTAGTATGGCTGATAAATTTGCGTAATTTTGTCATGAAAATGTTATGAACAATGAGTGAAAAACAGCAAACTTTGGCATTGGCATCTGATCACGGTGGTTATTGGATGAAGGATTTTATTTCGCAAAAGCTCAGCGATGCGGGTTATAAAGTAAATGATTTTGGTACTTATTCTGGTGAAAGTGTTGATTATCCGGATTTTATCCATCCCCTGGCTCATGCCGTGAATGAAGGCGAGTTTGAAAGAGGTATTATTATGTGTGGCAGCGGAAACGGCGCCCAGATGACGGCGAATAAATATCCCAGTGTACGGGCCGGTTTGTGTTGGAATGTAGAACAAGCCCGGCTGATTCGTATGCACAACGATGCCAATATTCTTTCTCTTCCAGGACGGTTTGTTACTTTTGACGAAGCCTGGAAAATGGTGGAAACATTTTTAAGTACGGAGTTTGAAGGTGGAAGACACGAACGACGGGTGAAAAAAATAGGGCAGATTATTAAATAAGAGGAGCAGACCGTGAAAAGTTCAGCGGAAAAAAAAATATTTCTTAAAAAGGCAGAAAAAATTGCTTTTGACAAAGTGCATCGCGAAAAGATAAAATTCAATATCTCACGTTACGATGCAGCTGTTGCCAAAGGGAAAGCTATTTATTCAAACCTTGATTTGGCACGAGACCGGGCTGGTTACATTAAGTATAAAGTGATTAACGAGCTGGAAAAATTCCTCGTTGAGTTTGAAGATAATTTTACTAAAAATGGTGGAAAGGTGATTTGGGCTGCCGATGAACTGGAAGCGGTAAATGCTGTTTTACATATTGCCCGTAAAAACCATGTCAAAAAGGTGGTGAAATCCAAATCGATGACTACCGAAGAGATTGAGCTGAACGCGTTTTTAAAACAGGCCAATATCGAATCGGTGGAAACCGACCTCGGTGAGTTTATCGTGCAGCAGGCCGGGCAAAAACCTTATCATATTGTTACACCAGCCATGCACATGTCAAAAGAAGACATTGCCGGATTGTATCATAAAAAGTTTAATACAGATGAATATCTTTCGCCGGAGGAGCTGACGCATTTTACACGGAAACTGTTACGCGAGAAGTTTATCCATGCCGACATGGGCGTCAGTGGCGCCAATTTCCTTATTGCCGATATAGGCGGCATTGCCCTCACCGAAAATGAAGGAAATGCCATGCTTTCCATGTCTTTCCCAAAAATCCATATTGCCATTGCCGGCATCGAAAAGCTGATTCCCCGTCTCGAAGACCTGAGTCTTTACTGGCCGTTGCTTGCCAGCCACGGAACCGGCCAGAACATGACTGTTTACAATTCCATTATCACCGGGCCGAAAAAAGGAAACGAAAAAGATGGTCCGGAGCAAATGTATGTGATTCTGTTAGATAACGGACGAACAAACCTGCTGGCCAAAGAGCGGCAACGTCAGGCGTTGTCGTGTATCCGGTGTGGCGCCTGCCTCAACGGCTGCCCTGTATATAAAAACATTGGCGGACACACTTACGATACCACTTACAGTGGTCCTATCGGAGCAGTCATTACACCTTATATGAAAGATTTAAAAATCTATAATCATTTGAGTTTTGCCTCTTCGCTTTGTGGCAAATGTACCGAAGTCTGTCCCGTAAAAATTCCCATTCACCAGTTGTTGTTGGTAAACCGCGATGATACCGTGAAAAACGGGTATTATACTTATTTCGACAAAGCCAGTATAAAAGTCTCCACCAAAGTATTGATGTCCAGAAAAGTGTTAGATATAACCGGCGGTAAAATGAAAAATTTCGGTGCCGGCATGTTTGTGGAAAAAGTGTGGGGACCACGGCGTGAGCTTCCCAAATTTGCCGATAAATCGTTCAGCAGGCAGTGGCGCGAAAAACAGGGAGATGATGAATAACGATTAACTGGCGCAGACATCCGTTTGTGCCCTACCTGTTTATCCCAACGGAAAATCCATAATCACCCGGTAAATAACTCCCGAAGGCTTCAGCAGACTTTCATAAAGGATGATTTTATCGACCGGAAACTCCTGTAGAAAGTCATCCCTGTGGGCAGCAATAGCCTCCTGAAACATTTTCTTGTGTTCGATTTTATTGATGCGCCCAATGGTGAGATGAGGGATAAAATTCTGCCTGTCGCGGGGAAACCCGGCCTTATCCAGACTGTTCAACACCATTTCTCCCAACTGATGTATCGTCTCGTCGTTTTCCACGCCAAACCAGAGGACACGGGGCTTGTAGGAGCTGCCAAAAATGCCGGTACCAGCCATTTTCATGGAAAAGCAGGGAGTTTGCGCAGCTGCCTGTTGCAATGCTGTACGTATTACTGGGAGTTTTTCTTCAGGCGTTTTGCCCAGAAACTTTAAAGTAAGATGGAAATTATCCGGTTTCACCCAGCTGATTTTTTCCAGTTGTAAAGCATAGCGCAACGCATGATAACTTTTCAGAAAATTTTCGTCCGGCACTATTTTTATCGCCACAAAGAGACGCTTCATAAAATTTTGTTTTCACCGGTAAAAATACAATTTTTGATTTGTGAATTTTTTTTTACATTTGCAGCCTCTTTTTTGGGGGATTAGCTCAGTTGGCTAGAGCGTTTGACTGGCAGTCAAGAGGTCATCGGTTCGATTCCGATATTCTCCACGGAAGTTGAAGGGTTACAACCGGTTGGTTGTAGCCTTTTTTTTTGAACTACATACGGGTTTACCCGTTTATGTTAAAGGAGTTCGATATTAATATGGTACTACTGCAAATTTAGTGGAAAACTGTTGTATTGTGTAATTATTAAATTGCCGGAAGCCGGAGATCATCCTTTCCGGTGGATGCCGGGAGGTTCTTCCGCATTCATCTAGTTTCAAACAAGATGAAAAATACCGGTTAAATTTCTGATTCTAATAATAATTCAAAAAATAAAACTGTATGTGAACTATTTAGCTTACTTTTGCCGCTCATTTTTAAAAACACCTAATTGATTACATTTAAACAACTCGGGCTTTCAAACGAAGTTTTGAATGCCATGGCTGACCTTGGCTTTGAAAATCCTACTGAAATCCAGGAACAAGCAATTTTACAACTGTTAGAAAAAGAAACAGACTTTATCGGTCTGGCGAATACAGGTACCGGCAAAACTGCTGCATTCGGAATTCCGCTTTTGGAACGCATTGATCCCTCGAATAAAGCTACACAGGCTTTGGTACTGGCTCCGACCCGTGAGTTGGGTCAGCAAATAGCAGAGCAATTACAACTGTTTGCCAAACACCTTCATAAAATAAATATTCTCGCTGTGTATGGGGGAGCGGCTATAACAAACCAGATAAAAGCACTTCGTAAACCGCAGCATATTATTATTGCCACGCCTGGCCGTTTGATTGATTTGATTGGACGAAAAGCCGTAAAACTGGATCATCTCCGGTTTGCCGTGCTGGACGAAGCTGACGAAATGCTGAACATGGGCTTTAAAGAAGATATTGATAAAATCTTAAGCTTTACCCCTGCTGACAAATTAACCTGGCTGTTTTCGGCCACCATGCCTCCCGAAATCAAGAAGATTGTCAATAAGTATATGGACAATCCCATTGAGGTAAAAGTAAACGTAAACACAAAGGTCAATGCTAACATTGAACATCAGTATATCGTTGTAAAGCAAGCAAACAAAGCCGAAGCGCTGACTCGTCTTCTGGATATTCATCAGGATATGCGCGGTCTTGTGTTCTGCAGAACAAAGCGGGATACCCAAAACCTTGCAGAGGAGCTGTTGAATAAGAATTACAAAGTAGATGCGCTTCATGGAGATTTATCCCAGGCACAACGAGACCGGGTGATGAAACGTTTTAAAACACGCGATTTAAATCTTGTTATTGCCACAGACGTTGCCGCGAGAGGAATTGATGTGGATGACCTTACTCATGTCTTTCATTTTACGATGCCTGACGATCATTCTTATTATACACACCGAAGCGGAAGGACTGCCCGTGCCGGTAAAACCGGGATTTCCCTTGCTTTTGTTAACATCAGGGAAAAGAGTAAAATCGAAAGATTTGAAAAAAAACTGGGTATCTCCTTTAAAAAAATACCCATTCCCAGCAGCGAGGAGATTGCAGATGTCAGATTAGAAAAATGGTGTCAGCAAATTATTGACAAGAATACAAAAGGAAAAGTCACACCCGAATTACTGGAAAAAGCCAACATGATTTTCGGGAACCTGTCCAAAGAAGAGCTTACGGCTAAACTTCTGGTCAACGAACTGGAAAAATTAAACCTCGGAAAATCGGGTAATCTCAACGTGTCGGGTAGTGCCAGGTCGACCGATGGGGAAGAACGCAGAGGTAGACGCAGCCGCGATCGTGATCGCGACCAAAGCCGTAATTTTAGCCGCGACCGCAAAAAACCCGGAAGCATGTCGGGAGACAGAGACAGAAAACCAAAAAACAAGTCGGATCAACCCCGGTTCTTTATTAATCTCGGTACCAGAGACAAGTTTAGCAAGCACGATCTGATGGATTTTATCTGTCTTCATGCCAAAGTAGAACCATCTGATATCGGGCATGTCGATTTACAAAGCTCACACTCCTTTTTTGAAGTGGATGCCAAAGTAAGCCGGAAAATCAGCGGCAACTTTAAAAATATTGTCCTCAAAGGAGGGCGCGAATTACGCGTGAACCGCGATAGCTAAGGAGTTGTATCGAAATAAACAAAACCGGATAAACCGGGAAAAGATAAATTCAAAACTGCAAAATCCAAATAAATGCGAATCAAGGGTTGAAATTTAATACTTGATTCGCATTATAAATAAGATCCGAAGAGTTATTGTCTGTAAAACAAAAAAACCCTGCCAGCCGGCGGGGTTTTTTTGTTTAAACTTCGGCACTTCGTGTATAAAGCTGCCGGTCTGTTTTTTTGAAAAGACCCTGGAGCACTTTGCCCGGACCGACTTCCACCACCTCGGTGGCGCCATCGGCCAGCATGTTTTGCATGATCTGTGTCCAGCGTACCGGAGAGGTGAGCTGCGAAATAAGGTTAGTCTTAATAATTTCCGGGTCGGCTACCGGCTGACCGGTAACATTCTGATAAACAGGACAAATACCCGGGTTAAAAGAGGCGCTATTGATGGCTTTTGCCAGCTCAATACGGGCTGGCTCCATGAGAGGAGAATGAAAAGCACCCCCTACTTTCAGCATGAGTGCCCGTTTGGCGCCGGCTTCTTTGCATTTGGTAATGGCTTGTTCCACGCCGCTTAGTGTTCCGGAAATTACCAGTTGTCCCGGACTGTTGTAGTTGGCCGGAACCACCACATCCGAAACACTTTTACAAATACTTTCCACCACATCATCTTTCAGCCCGAGAATGGCAGCCATGGTTGATGGTTCTGCTTCGCAGGCTTTTTGCATGGCATCTGCCCGTTTGGCAACGAGTTTCAACCCTTCTTCAAAAGTCAGCGTGCCGTTTGCTACCAATGCGGAAAACTCTCCCAGCGAATGACCGGCAACCATGTCGGGTTTAAACTCATCGTTCATGGTTTTTGCCAGAATGACAGAATGAAGAAAAATAGCCGGCTGGGTAATTCTGGTTTGTTTTAGCTCCTCTTCGGCACCTGCAAACATCACCTCTGTAATATCGAATTTCAGTATGTGATTGGCTTTATGAAACAGTTCTTTGGCTTTGGAGGATTTGTCGTACAAATCTTTCCCCATGCCAATATATTGGGCGCCCTGCCCCGGAAAAACGTAAGCTATCATATAATTTCTTTAAAATTAAAGTTTAACGGCGGTTACCGAAAAAACGCAGCAAAAATAGAAATAAATTGATAAAGTCAAGATAAAGGGAAAGCGCACCCATAATGGTCATTTTTCGTGTTCCTTCGGCACCTTCCACCATACCTGCACCTATTCTTTTCAATTTTTGCACATCGTAAGCTGTCAGGCCGGTGAATATCAGCACCCCCAAGAAGCTGATAATGTAATCCATACCGCTGCTGTGCATGAACATATTTACTACCATGGCAATGATAATACCTATCAGCCCCATAAACATAATACTACCGAATTTGGTCAGGTCGGTTTTGGTGGTATATCCCAAAACAGCCATGAATCCGAACATGCCGGCGGTTATCATAAAAGTTGTAGCAATGGAAGCGCCGGTAAATGCCAGAAAGACAAAGCTCAGGCTCATCCCCATGAGAATTGCATAAACCACATACAAAAGAGCCAGGGTAGAAGCCGACATTCTGTTAAATCTTGCTGACATCCATATTACAAACCCCAGCGGCGCCAACAACACCACCCAGCCCAAAATGGTCAAACTACCCTTGGCGCTGTAAAGCATCGCGATAAGCTGCGGGCTTGAAGCAAAAAGCCAGGAAGTGATAGCTGTTATTCCCAAAGCCAGAAACATCCAGCCGAATACCCCTGCAAGATAAGTCTTGGCTACCGGCACTGTGGCAGGTCTGGTACCAACGAAGTTGTTTCCAATTTGATTAATATTCATTTTTTAATGTTTTGAATTCAACAATCACCTTAAGACAAATGAGCGGCAATCAGATGAATAAACTCCTCACGTGTCTCTTTTCTTTCAAAAGCTCCCGTAAAATCGGAAGTGGTGGTGACAGAATTTTGTTTCTGAACACCCCGCATAGCCATACACAAATGTCGTGCCTCAATGACCACTGCCACCCCTAACGGGTCTAAAGTTTCCTGAATAGCGGTTTTGATTTGAGTGGTCAGCCGTTCCTGAACCTGCAACCGGCGTGCGTATGCTTCTACCACGCGTGCAATTTTGCTTAGCCCCGTAATATAGTTATTGGGGATGTAAGCCACATGTGCTTTCCCGATGAAAGGGATCATGTGATGCTCACACAGGGAAAAAATGTCGATGTCTTTCACAATGACCATCTGCTTGTAATCTTCTCTGAACCGGGCAGAAAGCAGGATTTCCTTGGGGTCGTGGTCATAACCCTGTGTTAAGAATTGTATGGATTTTGCTACACGTAACGGTGTCTTTTTCATCCCATCGCGGGTAACATCCTCACCGATAAGTTTTAAAATTTCTTCATAGTGATATTTTAGTTTCTCCAGTTTATCGGGGGCGTAAGTTTCAATTCTTTGGTAATCCAGCAATGCTTTTGGTTTTTCCATTTTATTTTTACTCTAATTATTATTTTGTTGATTATCCGAAATATTCCACAAAATTATTTTCGGATTCGTAAATTTTTACACAATGAAGTGTAACACCGAGGCCGGAAATCTCTTTTTCTAATTGTTTCCAGATGCTGATGGTCAGGTTTTCCGTTGACGCCATCCTGTTTTTCATAAAATCCACTTCTATATTGATATTTTTGTGGTCTATTTTCTCAATAATTTCTTCCCGGATAATTTTACTCAGTGTTTTCAGGTTTATTAGAAATCCTGTTTCAGGATTTATCTCTCCTTTAACGGTAATAAACAGTTCATAATTGTGTCCGTGCCAGTTGGGGTTGGAGCATTTGCCAAAAATTTTAAGATTTTCGTCATCACTATATTCCGCTCTGAACAGGCGATGGGCAGCATTAAATCGTTCTCTTCTTGTAATATAAATCATAGCACAATTTGAAACGCAAAGATAAGGTTAATCAAACAGCATAAGGGTTAAAATATCTAAAAACTCGTTCATTTTGGCTGTAACAACGACTATCGGTATTTAATATGTGTGGTTTTAGCGTTTAATTCTTCGTGTAAGTTCGGTGGCAAAAACAAAATCATTCAATTCTTTTTTTTCTGTTTTTAAAATCGTCTCTTTGGTTCCTTCCCAGCATAATTTTCCCTGGCTGATAAAGCAGATTTTCTCGCCAATCTGGAGCACCGAATTCATATCGTGAGTATTGATGACGGTGGTCATATTAAATTTTTTGGTCAGGCTGGAGAGCAGCTGGTCAATGCGCTCGGCGGTTTTTGGGTCCAGTCCGGAGTTCGGTTCATCGGCAAACAGATATTTAGGCATAAGAGAAATGGCTCTTGCAATGGCTACGCGTTTTATCATACCGCCGCTCAGCTCAGCCGGATATTTGTTGTTGGTGTTAACGAGGTTCACATTTTCCAGTACAAAATTTACTCTCTCCTTTTTTTCTTCAAGGCTCATCCTGGTAAACATGTTAAGAGGAAACATGATGTTTTCCTCCACATTGAGCGAATCAAACAAAGCTCCTCCCTGAAATAACACTCCCATTTCCTGGCGGATATGTTTTCTTTTTTTGTCGGGAAGATTGGAAAAACGACGTCCGTGGAAATCAACCTCACCACTGTCCACATCGTATAAGCCAATGCAGCATTTCATCAGGACGGTTTTTCCTGAGCCGCTCTGACCGATAATCAGGTTGGTTTTTCCTCCCTCGAAAACCGTACTAATATTATCAACAATTAACTGATCTCCAAAGCTTTTAGATATGTTTTTCACTTCAATCATGTGAGTAGTAGTTGGGTGAGAATCAAATCAGAAAAGATAATCAGAATACTGCTTACCACAATGGCTTCGGTACTGGCCTGACCCACTTCCACGGAACCGCCTTTTACCGTGTAGCCTTTGTAGGCAGAAACCGAAGTAATGATAAAAGCAAAAACAACGGTTTTAATCATGGCATAAGTCAGCGTGAACGGGTCGAACCACGATCGAATACCGAGAATGTAATCCGCCGATGGAATTAATCCTGTAATGGATCCCATAATCCAGCCCCCTAAAATTCCGAGAAAAATGGAAAAAACTATCAGGACGGGAAAGTAAATCATGGCAGCGGTTATTTTCGGTAATATCAGGTAATTGGGTGGGTTAACACCCATGACCCTTAGGGCATCAATCTGTTCGGTTATGCGCATGGTTCCTATCTCCGAAGCGATGCGCGAACCAACTTTTCCGGCCAGTATCAGGCAGATGATCGTGGGAGAAATCTCCAGTACCAGCATTTGCCGTGTGGAAAAACCGATTATAGATTTTGCAATAAATGGCGAATCAATGTTATAAGCCATTTGAATGGCTATGATGGCGCCGATAAAAAGAGAAATGATAGAAATAATACTGATAGAATCTACACCTAATCGTTTGAAGTCGTACAACAACTGGCGCCGGAATACAAAACCTTTGTCCGGTCTTTTAAAAGCCTGAAGCACAATGATAACATATTCACCTATTTGATACAGTATTTTCATAATGATGCGGCTAAATTAAAGAATTTTGATGGATGATATGCTGATTTGAAATAATCCAGGCTAAAAAATATCATACCTGAGGCAGACATGTTTTGAGCTGCAGTCAGGAACAGGCCTGAAACACAGCTTGAAAGAACTGCCACTCAGAAACTCATCCCTATTGCAAGCACCGTGGGCAGGACTTGTACGCAGGCGCGAAGCCAATCTGTTATAACAAGTCCTGTATTGCCAGGAAAGATTGCTTCAGTCTTTATCCTGCAATTTTTTATAAACAGCTTGTGGAATCACTTTTCCAATTGCTGTTTTCTCAAAGACTTCGCAATAGGGACGTGTTTTTTTTGTTTATTTTGCGAAAATATTGCCAGCGCATAAAATAATTTCTGATTTTTGTCCGTTTAAACATAGTAAATTTATGAATATGGAAGATCACAATGAAAAATCTTGTCTTTTTTGCAAAAGAAATTCAGAACAGGTTCCCTTGGTACAACTTGATTACAAAGGAAAAAGTTATTGGATTTGTCCGCAGCACATCCCCGTCTTAATCCACGATCCGGCACAGATGGAAGGAATGCTTCCCGGAGCTGAAAATATGCAGGCGGGCTAAAAAGTGTTTCTTTCTTAGTCCGGATAGAATTTTTATTCGGTTGACATTTAATAAATTTCAACAGTTGAAAAAACAAAAAATTTGTTCTGATAAAAAAAATTACCTACTTTTGACAAAAAGGAAAATAATTATCTCACTTAAAATCTTTTAATTATGAAAAAATTTAGCATACTTCTTATTGCCGTTCTTATTAGCGGAATAACGTACGGCCAGTTTCATATCGGGCCGCAGATTGGTTACACGTCCTCAAAACTTTCTTATAAAAGCTCTGATATTAATGCTGGTCTAAAAAACAACATGTTAATTGGTGTTTTTATGCGCATCGGCAAAAAAATCTATGTACAGCCTGAAGTGAATTATATGACACAGGGAAGTGTTTTTAAATTTCCCACCTTAGGCAGTACATCTGTTTTTGAACAAGATGTCAGCTTAAAATCAATTCAGATTCCTTTGAGTCTGGGATGGCAGTTTTTGGATTTGAAAGTTGTTAAACTCAGACTTTACGGGGGTGTAACAGCCAACTTTATTGTTAACAAAACAATTACTCCCAGCGGAACAGCGCCGAAAGAATATCTTGTCCCTAATGATTTCAAGGATATTCAGTGGCAGTATCAGACCGGTTTTGGTATTGATATTTTGATGTTTGCCATTGATGTTAAATATTATGGCGGCATCAATAATATTTTAGACTTCAAATATGATAGCGGAAGCAAAACATTGACTGGCGGGTCCAATGTGTTTGAAGTTACCCTCGGCTGGAAGCTTTTGTAAAAGATTTTTAAAACGGTACAAAAAAAAATGTCAGTACTTTTGTGCTGGCATTTTTTTGTGCCGGGTGGTTTGAACGTCTTAACCGGGATTGCTATGAAACGAACCTTTCTTTCTGTTTTTCTTCTGTTTTTCCTTCTGGTTGTGTTGGCTTCGTGTCGGCAGAGTAAACGGAAAATCCCTGTTGTTCCCGAAAGTAAGTTGCCCAAAGTGCAGGTAAATATTCATCGCTACGGAAAGGCACTTTTTCGTCTTGACTTAAAAAATTTCAAAGCAGATTTAAAGAAAATAAAACCGGAGTTTCTCCCGTTTCTTAACGCCGACCTTGATGACACTGCTAATGTGAACAAGCTGTATAACTACGTTACCGATACACAGATTAGTTACGTTTATCAGAAAACGATAAAAGTTTTTCCAAATCTGAACCGGGAACGGCAACAACTACGGTCGGCATTTGCACATTTGATATATTATTATCCCGCTTACCGTTTACCGGCGGTTTATACCTATGTTTCCGACTTGTATTACGAACAGCCTGTAATGACGAATAATCATGCTGTTGTTATTGCTTTGGACGATTATCTCGGGGAAAAGTTTCCGCTTTATACCGACTTGAACATTCCGCTTTATCACCGACGCTGTATGACTAAAGAGAATATGATTGTTGATGTTGTACGAACACTTTACCGGCAGAATTTTCAGCAGCATTTTCTACCGAAAACCCTTTTGGACAATATGATGGAAGCCGGCAAGGAGCTTTATTTTCTGGATGCCATGCTGCCGGATGTTCCCGACACGCTAAAAATTTGTTACACGCAAAAGCAGATGACATGGATGAAACAAAACAAAAAAGCAGTTTGGGCTGTCATGGTAAAAAACCGGTTTTTGTACTCCACTGATTACATGCTCGTCAACAAGATGACACAACCCGGGCCGTTCAGCACAGGCTTTTCGCATGACTCACCACCGGCAATGGCCAGATGGTTTGGCTGGCAAATGGTACGCAAATACATGTGGGAACATCCGAAAATAACACTTCAGCAGCTTTTGAAAATGACAAATGCTCAGACCCTTCTCGAAGATTCGGGTTATAAACCCTGATTTTTCAGCGCCAGACTTTTGGTGACAATTCCGGAAATTTTATCCACAGGTATCCGCTCCTGTTTCATACTGTCGCGTTCGCGCAGTGTAACGGTGTTGTCCTCCAGCGTTTGATGGTCAACAGTGATACAAAATGGTGTTCCGATGGCATCGTGGCGGCGGTAGCGTTTTCCAATAGTGTCTTTTTCTTCATAAAAACACATGAAATCATACTTTAAATTATCCATGACTTCCCGTGCTTTTTCCTGCAAACCATCTTTTTTGATCAATGGGAAAACAGCGATTTTGTACGGTGCAAGAAAAGCCGGTAGTTTCATAACCACACGCCGGGCGCCGCCTTCCAGGATTTCTTCGGTGTATGCGTTACTAAGCAGCGCCAGAAACATACGGTCCAGGCCAATGGACGTTTCGATGACGTAAGGCACATAACTTTCGTCTATTTCCGAATCGAAATAGCGTAGCTTTTTGCCTGAATATTTTTCATGGGCACTCAGGTCGAAATTGGTGCGTGAGTGGATCCCTTCCAGCTCTTTGAAACCCATGGGAAAATCAAATTCTATGTCGGCGGCAGCATTGGCGTAATGTGCCAGTTTATCGTGGTCGTGAAAACGAAATTTTTCTGCCGGAATACCGGTAGAAAGATGCCATTTCAAGCGTTCGGCTTTCCAGAATTTATACCATTTCATTTCGGTTCCGGGACGTATAAAAAACTGCATTTCCATCTGCTCAAACTCCCGCATACGGAAGATAAACTGCCTGGCTACAATTTCGTTTCTGAAGGCTTTTCCGGTTTGTGCAATGCCGAAAGGTATTTTCATCCGTGAGGTTTTCTGCACATTCAGGAAGTTCACAAAAATGCCCTGAGCTGTTTCGGGACGCAAATAAATTTCGGAAGCGCCATCGGCGGTGGAGCCCATTTGGGTGGAGAACATAAGGTTAAACTGCCGTACTTCCGTCCAGTTTTTAGAGCCGGAAACCGGGTCAGCAATCTCCAGGTCTTCAATCAGCTGTTTTATGGCAGCCATATCCGAACGGTCCATGGCCGGGTAGAGGCGGTTTTTGATCTCTTCTGTCTTTTTCAAATTGGCCAGCACCCGTGGGTTGGTTTCCGAAAACTGTTGTTCGTCGAAACTGTCGCCGAACCGTTTCCGGGCTTTGGTAACCTCTTTATTGATTTTGGCTTCTATTTTGGCAAGATAATCTTCAACGAGCACATCCGCGCGGTAGCGTTTTTTTGAATCTTTGTTGTCGATGAGAGGGTCGCTGAAAGCATCCACATGTCCCGAAGCTTTCCAGACGGTGGGATGCATGAAGATTGCAGCATCAAGCCCCACAATGTTTTCATGCATTTGAACCATGGCTTTCCACCAATAATTGCGAATGTTCTTTTTCAGCTCCACGCCGTTAGGGCCGTAATCGTAAACGGCACTCAGCCCGTCGTAAATGTCACTGGAAGGATAAACAAATCCGTACTCTTTTGCGTGAGCAATAATTTTTTTCAATAAATCTTCTTGTTGTGCCATAAAAAGCCTTTTATAAATTTCCTGAAAAAGGAGTTAATAAAAAATTAATTGGTAAAAAAGTCAATAATGTTTCCGAAGGTGCTGGAGCTGCGTTTGTAAAGTTCACTATAACCACAGTTTGTACAGGAGATAACGGTAAACTTTTTGTTTTGTACATCGAAAATCTTGGCAAGAAAACTGCCGGTGGTACGAATTTCGTCCGCTTCGTATTGTTTGTTGCCACATTTTGGGCAAACATATTCCCGTTTTTCCATGGAGACAGATTTTTAAGTGGACAAAATTACAAATATTCGGGTAAAGTAATCAGATTAGAAAAGTCAGGAAGGAGGAAAAGCGCCCGGCGTGCGCTGTAAAAGAATAAAAAGGATCAGGGATACGGTTTCCATTCATTTCCACGCTTCTTACGAAAGCAGTCCCCTTTAAACATTGTTTAACATTTTGCAACACTACCGCATTGTACCTCAGTTGCTTTTTTCTTTACTTTTGAGCCCGAATAGTTTAGTAAATAATGAACGGTTTGCATTGCATGTCCGGGCTGGAAATAAGAAAGGTTATATTCTTTGATTAAAGCAATGTAAATTACAGATTAACAGGAAAAAATTAAATGAAAATAGAAATTGTCAATACCTCAAAACATGCCTTACCGAAATACGAAACCGCTGCTTCGGCGGGTATGGATTTACGTGCTAATCTGGATAAACCCATGCGGATAGCCCCCATGGAGCGTGTTTTGGTGCCGACCGGATTATACATAGAACTGCCGGTGGGATATGAAGCCCAGGTGCGCCCGCGCAGCGGACTGGCATTGAAAAAGGGTATTACCGTACTAAACAGTCCCGGCACCATCGATGCTGATTATCGTGGGGAAATACGGGTGATTTTGATTAACCTTTCCAATGAAATTTATGAAATTATCGATGGTGACCGTATAGCACAGATGGTTATCTCCTCACATGTTCAGGCGCAATGGGACGAAGTGAAAATCCTCTCCGAAACCAGTAGGGGAGCCGGAGGCTTCGGTCATACAGGGGGGAAATAAAAGAAACAATTAACAATCGCAGAATGATGATAACTAAAATAAAGATATTTATCCTTTTAGTACTTATGGCTGGCGGAAGTCAGGTTTTTGCCCAGGGGAAACATCATAGAAGAAAGAGGGAAAAACAACAGGTTCTTACTTCACAAGCTCGTTATAAAGAAGCGGATCTGTTTGCCCGAGCCATAATGTACAAAGAAACCGGACGCTTGCAACAGGCAGACAGTCTTTTGACGCTGGCTTTAAAGATTAATCCCAAAGATGCAGCTGCAAACTATGAAAAAGCCCGCCTTTTGTCGACTTATGGTAATAATAAAGAGGCGCTTGTGTTATCTAAAAATGCTGTTGACGGGGACAGCACCAACAAATGGTATCAGGTACTTTATGCGAACCTTTCCAAAGCTACCGGTCATTACAAAGATTATCTGAATACTTATAAAAAACTTTGTAAAAAAGAATCCGGAAATGTGCGTTTCCAAAACGAACTTGCTTTTGCATACTATTTTACCGGCGACTATGCGCATGCCGTTCAAACCTATCGTATAGTAGAGATGCTGATGGGAATAAATCCGCAGCTTACCAAACAAATTGCCGACCTTTATCTTCGTATTGACAAGAAAGATTCGGCGCTTGTGCAATACGAAAAGCTGGTAGAATTCAATCCCGAAAATGTAAGAGCTTATGCTATGCTGGCCGAATTTGCTTCCAAAAACCAGCTTCCAAAAACAGCCGAATGGGCTTATCGACAAATTATCCGACTCAACCCACAGGATCCGTATGTGCATATTTCGCTGGCCGATTTTTACAGAAAAAACGGAAAGCCGGCGCTCTCTTTTGAAGAATTAAAAAAAGGTTTTGCCAATTCAAAACTCGATACCAAGACAAAAATTAACCTGCTTTTAACCTACTATTCGGGTCAACTGTCCGATGACCAAAAAGCACAGGCGCTTGAACTGGCCGGGGTTATAAAATCGGCGCATCCCGCTGATTCGCTGGCCGACTCATTTTACGCCAGCATGCTTTATGAGAATAAAAAATATAAAGAGGCCCGGCCGCTGATACGAAAAGTACTTATTAATAACCAGGATAATTATGCTTTTTGGGAGCAGTTGCTTTTCTCCGACCTTTACCTTAACGACGACAAAACACTGGAATCCGATGCTGCAGCCACCATTAAAAAATTTCCACAAAAACCAATTCCTTATCTGCTCGGAGGCATCGCACATTTTCAGTTAAAACATTACAAAAAGGCGAAAGCTCTTTTGGAAAAAGGTAAAGATCTGGCTTCCGGCAATAATGCCCTTCTCGAAAGCTTTTATTCTTCACTTGGAGACACTTATCATGAACTGAAAGAAAACACTGCTGCCTACAATGCTTACGATAAAGTTTTAAAGCTGAACAGCGAAAACACTATCGTGTTAAACAATTACGCCTATTATCTGGCGCTTGATGGTGTGCAGTTTGACAAAGCAGCTGCCATGGCAAAAAAAGCGGTTGATCTGGACCCCTATAACCAAAATAATCTTGATACTTACGCGTGGGTGCTTTACAAGCAAAAAAAATATAACCAGGCGCTGAAGTGGGAACAAAAGGCTTTGGATAACGGCGGGAAAACCAGCGGTGTGGTGGTTGAGCATTATGGCGATATCCTGTATCGGTTGGGAAAACACAAAGAAGCTCTCGTGCAATGGAAAAAAGCTATCAAAATGAAAGATCATTCCAAACTTCTGAAGAAAAAAATTAAAACCGGAAAATTGTATGAGTAGGAATTACCGTATTTTATTGTTAATAAGTGTTTTGGCAGGCGGCCTTTTCTTTTTTCCTGCCTGTAGATCTGTCAAGCCGCTGGTCAGAAAAACTTTAAAGGAGATGTCTTTTGACCAGCTTTATGCGAAGATGGAAAAGAGGAAACAACCTCTTTCTTTTTTGAGTGCAAAACTGAGCATTTCTTACCAAAAAGGAAATAAAGAACCGGTACAGTTCAGAGCCCAAATGCGATTGAAAAACGACAGCATTATCTGGATGAGCATTGTTCCCGCCATGGGCATTGAAGCCGCCCGTGTGGTACTTACCACCGACTCGGTAAAACTGCTGAACCGCATGAAAAAGAACTACGTCCTCGGCTCTTACCATTTGCTCGACAGCCTCATGCATACAAGCATCAATTACGACATACTGCAGTCGCTGCTTTTGGGAAATAATGTTGGCTATCTGCTTATCGACTCAACCGCCAAAGTGGATAAACAGCAATATCTGCTGGAGATGAAAATGCTAATGCCGGTTAGAGATTCCGTCTCCGGAAGCCAGTTTTTGACACAAAAAATCTGGCTCAATCCCGAAACATTTAACATAAAAGCATTGCTTTTGAGCGAGAACGGGATGCCCGGCAAAGATTTACAGATTTTTTATAATAAATATCAAAAGATTAACGGGTACACAATTCCGTTGAAAATGCAAATCATTATCAATGCCCGGCAGAGAATAATCATTAGCATCATTTTCAAAAAAGCTGAAATCAATATCCCGCACAATTTTCCGTTTATCATTCCGGGGAAGTATAAAAAGCGTCTCTAATGACTCTTTGCTTCTGAATCGTTTGAAAAACAGCGGTTAACAGAACTGCTTTTCGGTAATTAAGCAATTTCGTAAAAGGCGGATTTTGGTTTTTGATATTCGGGTTTTGCGTTTATCTTTGCTTTATGTAACAGATGCAGCCATGGTCAGGATAAAATCCTCTTTTCTGATTTTTTTTATTTTCTTTTTTATAAGAATTACGCCCGGATTTTCCCAAACCAATACCGGTAGCCTGAAAGCCAAACGACAAAAACTGGAAAAAGAAATAACCTATACCAATCATCTTATTACCGAGGTAAACAAGAGTAAAAAAAATACGGTTTACGAACTGCAACTCATCAATAACAGGATTGGCATGCGCCGGAGGTTGATAGTTATTCTAAAAAAAGAAATTGCAACGCTGTCCGAGACAATTGCCGTTACCGGCATTAAAATCAGGGATTTGAATACCCGTCTTGACACACTGAAGAGGGAGTACGCCCGCATTGCCTGGTATCTTTACAAAAACGATAACAATTACAACCGGTTAATCTTTCTTTTTTCCGCAAAGGACTTCAACCAGGCCTATCAGCGTCTGCGTTACCTTGATGAGATTTCGGCTTATATCCGAAAAGAGGCCGGGCGAATTAAAGATCTCGAAAAACAAAAAAAAGACAAGTTAAGCAAACTGATTTGGGATAAAGCCGAGAAGAAAGCGTTGTTGGATAAGGAAACCACGCAGCTTTCGCAACTACAGTTGGAACAGCACAAGAAATCCAGATTGAAACAGAAACTGGCAGGGCAAGCGAGAAACCTGCGTGCCCGCCTGAGACGGAAGCAAAGGGAGTCGAAACGATTACAGGCGCAGATTGAAAGGGCTATTGCCATCGCTGCAAAAAAAGCAGCAGCCAGAACAAAATCCAGGCGGCTCTCCGCTTCGGAAGTGCGGCTTTCTTCTACCTTTAAGGCAGACAAAGGACGGTTGCCCTGGCCGGTGAAAAACGGTGTGGTTTCCTTAACATTCGGCGTTCACAACCATCCGGTTCTGAAACATGTTAAAATCAAAAACAACGGTATTAATATTGCGACATCCAAAGGGAGCATGGCACGTGCCGTATTCCCCGGCAGTGTTGTCAATATCGTCCGGATTACCAATACTAACATCGCCGTTATTCTGAAACACGGAAATTATTATACGGTTTATTCCGGATTGGATAAGGTGTTGGTAAAAAATAACCAGCGTGTATTACAGCATCAGGCTTTGGGATTGATTCATACCAGCCTGCATGGAAAAACAGAACTCCATTTTGAAGTCTGGCACGAAAAATACCTGCAAAACCCGGCTTACTGGCTCAGGAGAAATGTACGGTAAATGCGATTGGAATCAGCTAAAAAGCCGAAAAAAATATCAGGAACTATTATTGTTTGTAATTTTATGGGCTTTTTTTAAGGAAATTAAATTTTAAGAAAAAATGGCTACAGTAATTATTGAGAAATTAACCGAAGAAGAAATTGCCCGGAGAGGCATCCGATCATGGCCTGTATGGGAAAAAGAGGTCTCCCGCTTTTCGTGGACTTATGATGGTGAAGAACAATGCCTTATTCTCGAAGGGGACGTGGCTATCGAAACAGCCGATGGCAATTTTACATTAAAACCCGGCGACTTTGTAACGTTTGAGGATGGGCTGGAATGTGTTTGGGATATCCGCTCGGCGGTTAAAAAACATTATCATTTTTCATGAGTGACCTGAAAAGCGGCCTCGTCGTTCGTTCTACCGGAAGCTTTTATGTGATAAAAACTTCAGATGGATTGCTGTTTCAATGTAAGCTCAAAGGACGTTTTAAAATCAAAGGTATCCGCACGACCAATCCCCTTGCGGTTGGCGACAGAGTGGATTTTAAACCGCCGGAGGACGGCAATACCGGCCTGATTGTGCATATTCACGAACGAAAAAACTACATTATTCGCAAAGCGACTAATTTATCCAAAGCTTCTCATATTATTGCTGCAAACCTCGATCAGGCAGTTTTCATCGGCTCACTGGTAGAACCCAGAACTTCCACCGGCTTTATCGACCGTTTTCTTGTTACTGCCGAAGCGTATCACATACCTGTGGCACTGGTTTTCAATAAATTCGATTTGTATGATGAAAGCACAAAAGAGAAGCTGGACGACTTTGTAAAAATCTATACTACAGCCGGATACAAATGCTTGATAACTTCTGCCAAAGAGGGTTTCCATTTGGATGAATTTAAGGAGATGTTACACGGGAAGGTGAGTTTACTCTCTGGTCATTCCGGTGTGGGGAAGTCGGCATTAATTAACAAAATCGACCCTTCGCTTAACCTGAAAGAAGGTGAAATTTCACGGGTTCATCTGAAGGGTAAACACACCACCACTTTTGCAGAGATGTTTCCGCTGGTGTTTGGTGGCAACATCATCGATACACCGGGCATCAAAGAATTTGGACTTGTTGAATTTGAAAAACCGGAGTTGGGACAACGTTTTCCCGAAATCCGCCGGCTTATGGACCAGTGCCGTTTTTCGGACTGTCTGCATGTAAACGAACCGGGATGCGCCGTCCGCGAAGCCGTTGAAAAAGGTGCTTTCCCCATGTTTCGTTATCAAAACTACCTGAACATGCTCCACGACATCAAGGCAATTACATATTAACCGAAAGGATAATGGAGTGATGAGGTAATATAAAATTATGCCGAAAGCGGTATTTACGGATTAAAAGTCTTTATTTCTCCCAACACTCATTACCACATTACCACATTAGCACATTACTCCATTTTTCGAATATCTTATTGCACCCGGTCCAGCTCCACGGTGAAATGTCTCATGATAGGGGCCTCTTTTAAAATTTTCAGCCCGTTGGTAATTTCTTTCCTGCGGTCGTAAACATTTATCACCGAAGCAGCTACATAATCCATGTGATTGTTGGTGTAAACTCTTCGTGGAATAGCGAGTCGCAGCATCTCCAGGTCGGGATAACGATTTTCGCGGGTGTCCGGATCGCGATCGGCCAGCAACGTGCCGATTTCCACTCCTCTGACGCCTCCTTCGATGTAGAGTTCCACGCCCAGCGTTTGCGCCACAAATTGTTCTTTTGGCAGGTTGGGTAAAAACCGTTTGGCATCAATAAAAATGGCATGTCCGCCGTAGGGATACTGAATGGGAATACCATAATCGCGCAGTTGTTTTCCGAGGTGGGCTACCTGTGAAATGCGTGTTTCGAGATAATCGAACCCGGTGCCTTCGTAAAGACCTTGTGCCAATGCGTTCATGTCGCGTCCGGACATGCCGCCGTAGTTGATAAAACCTTCAAAGAGGATGGTGAACATACTGGCTTTCTCAAAAAGTTCTTTGCTGCGGAAGCCGATAAAACCACCCATATTTACAATGGCGTCTTTTTTGCTGCTCATAGTCATGCCGTCGGCCTGGGCAAACATTTCGCGAACGATTTCGCGGATGGATTTGTCTTTGTATGTCTTCTCACGCATTTTGATGAAATAGGCGTTTTCGGCAAAACGGGCAGAATCGAAAAACACCGGAATTCCGTAACTGTCAGCGAGCTTTTTCACGGCTTTCATGTTTTCGATGGAAACCGGTTGTCCGCCGGAAGAATTACAGGTTATGGTAACCATGATTAGTGGAATACGCTTCTTTGGATATTTTTTCAACACCGCATCTAACTTGTTAAGGTCCACATTACCTTTGAAGGGGTGGTCAAGTTCGGTGTGAAAAGCTTTGTCGATGGTACAATCAATGGCGTGGGCCTTGCGAAATTCGATATGGCCTTTTGTGGTGTCGAAATGAGAATTTCCGGGAACGATGTCCCCCTCTTTTATCATGGTCGAAAACAGAACGTTTTCAGCTGCCCGGCCCTGGTGTGCGGGCAGAAAATATTCAAAGCCGGTAATATCGCGGATAGCATCTTTCAGCTTGTAATAAGAAGAAGCGCCGGCATAACTTTCGTCGCCGAGCATCATGGCCGACCACTGTTTGTCGCTCATGGCGCCGGTACCCGAATCGGTGAGAAGGTCCACAAAAACCCGGTTGCTGCGCAGATTAAACAGGTTGTATTTGGCTTCTTTTATCCAGCGGATGCGTTCTTCGCGGGTGCTACGGCGGATTTGTTCAACAGTTTTTATTTTATAGGATTCGGCAAAAGGTAATTCCATTTTATTAAATATTTAAAATTGAAAAATGTAAAAAATGATCTGAAAAAACAGGGGGTAGTTCAGGTTAGCAGAACCGGTCTCTTTCTTTGATGTTCAGAAAGATAGTCTTAGGATGTGCGTTTGACAGTAACAACATGCCGTTGTGATTTGCTCACAAAAGTAAACAAATTTTTTGATTTACTTTTAAACGACTTCATTAAAAAAAAGACGACACGGATATTCGTGTATCTTCAGTTATGGGCATAAAATTGTTTAATTTAACCGGCTCAAAATTATGGTAATGATGAAATTGAGAAAAACTAATAAACCACTGAGTTTGCTATTGTTAGTTTTGATTTATGCCCTCGCATTTATGGTGTCTTTCCGGAGTGTGCTGGAATTAAAAATTTCTTCGCCACTTTGGCAAATGGCCATTGCCAATCTTGGGGCAACAGTTATCATTTTCTTTTTTAGCCGGCTTGTGGGCAATTCCGGCTTGTACGGCCCTTACTGGAGTGTGGCGCCCATCATGATTGCGTTTTACTGGCTGTTACCGTCAATTTTTATGGAAAACGTTTCTGTTTATCAATGGCTTGTCTTTGCTATTATACTGATTTGGGGACTACGGCTTACGCTCAACTGGATATTGCGATGGCAGGGGCTTCAGGACGAGGACTGGCGCTATGTTGCCATTCGCAACAAAACAAAAAGCTGGTACTGGCCGATGAGCCTTTTGGGAATTCACCTGTTGCCGTCGGTATTGATTTTTCTCGGAATGTTACCTCTTTTTTTTGTGTTTAATTATCATCAAAGCCCCAGGCTGTGGCTGTTAATTCCTGCTGTTCTGATTTTGGTTGTTGCTGTGGGGATGGAAGCGGTAGCCGATTTTCAGTTGTTGAAATTCAGAAACACTGAAAAGGCTGAAAATCAGCTTTTACACAATGGCCTGTGGAAAATCATGCGCCATCCCAACTACATGGGAGAAATGCTTTTCTGGTGGGGAATTTATTTTTGTGCCATAGCTTTTTTCCCTGTTTTATGGCGACTTTTCCTCGGCCCCGGATTGATTACAATTTTGTTTTATTTTGTGAGTATTCCCGTAATGGATAAGCGGTTACAAAATAAACAATGCGTATCAAAAACAAATGGAGTTTAAAAGGAAAAACAGCCATGGTAACCGACCGTCCTACAAAATGCCTCTCTTTAAAAATTGTTAAAATCCTTATTTTTACATCTTAAATGATTAGCTTTGCATACTTAAAACAAATTAAATCAATTTAATATCATGCGGAAATTATTTCAAACATTGGGGCTTATAACCATAATATTGCTGGTTTTTGCCTCTTGTCAAAATCAAAACAACAAAACGGGAGATCAGTTTACCGTTAACTTGAACATTAAAAACTTAAAACAGGATTCCAAAGTTATCTTGCAAAGACATGAATATGGCAAATGGATTAAGAAGGATTCTGTTATTCTAAAAAATGGTATTGGTAAACTTCACGGCCATGTGGTCGGACCAACGCTTTACTATTTAACGCTAAAGAAATTTAACGTGTACATTCCTGTTTGGGTTGAAAACAGCAATATTACCGTAGATGCCGATTTGCAAAATCTGCGTCATCCGATTATCAAAGGCTCAAAGTCGCAAGAAGAATTTTATGCCTATGTCGATTCTGCCAAAAGATTTTTAGATAAAGAAAAGATGCTTGGTATAAAATACAGCCAGGCACGTGCTCATCATAGTGAAAAAATGATGAGCGATCTGAAAGACCAATATACCCAGATTGAAAAAGACAGAGCTGATTATATGCTTGGTTATGTAAAACGACATAATAAAAGTGTTGTTTCATCTTATATTGTCATGAGTGGCTCCTTCGGTTTAAGTTTAGACCAATTGGAATCAGCTACTAATTCTCTTGATACGAATCTTTCTAACAATCAATATGTCAACTATTTAAAGAAGCGTGTTGCTGTCCTGAAACGTGTTGCTGTGGGACAGCCTTATGTTGATTTCACATTGAATGATGTGGGCGGTAAACCCCTTTCGCTCTCTTCGGTGGTGAAAACACATAAATATACTTTGGTTGATTTTTGGGCTTCCTGGTGTCTGCCCTGCCGCGTAGAAAACCCCAATGTAGTGAAAGCTTATAATACATTTAAAAGCAAAGGGTTTACTGTTTTTGGTGTTTCTTTCGACAAAAATCATGACAAATGGGTGTCTGCTATTAAAAAAGACGGGTTGGTCTGGCCGCAGGTTTCCGACCTGAAATTCTGGGGCTCGGCTGCCGGAAAACTTTACGGCGTACAGTCTATTCCACATAATGTATTGATTGGCCCCAAAGGAAAAATTATTGCTGAAAATTTGAGAGGCGACGCTTTAGTGAACAAACTAAAAGAGTTAATGAAATAAATTCGGTTAACCTCATTTCAAAAAAGTCCTGTTCATAATTGAGCAGGACTTTTTTTTATGCATTCGAAAAATTTAAACTTATTTAACTCTTTTTACTAAATTTGTAGAAAAAACAAAGATACCAAGGTCTTTGCTGCTATCAGCTTCCCTTTTTATCCGACAATAACAAATTAATTAAAATTAAATATTCCGATAATTATGAAAAAACTAATGTTCTCGAAACGGTGTTTACTTTTGGTTTTTCTTTTAGCTGGTTTTATTCAATTTTCGCAGGCACAGGAGTGGCGAAACAATTTACCACAGAACAAACTAAAGAATCACACACTGACACTCAAAGATTATCAGCAGGCTTTTGCTAAATACTGGAGTGGGGAGCGGCTTAAAGAGGCGCCCGCGGGAGAAAACGAAATTCGCGATGAAAACTACGAAAAATTTAAACGTTGGGAATGGTACTGGGAAACACGTGTAACCCCCGGAACAGGAGCTTTTCCGCAGGGAAACGCATGGGATGTTTTTAAACAATATATGGCCGGTCTGCCGAAAGAGATACGGGCGCAAGATAAGGGAAACTGGGTAAGCGATGGCCCAAATCAGTCTGGTGGAGGTTATTCAGGGCTGGGTCGTGTAAATTGCGTTGCTTTTAGTCCTGTAGATACGAATACGCTTTATGTGGGAACTGCTTCCGGAGGTGTTTGGAAAACATCAGATTTAGGTGGTCATTGGACCCCATTAGGTGATTTTAATATGTCTTTGGGGGTTGCCGATATTGTTGTTGAAAACAATGGCGGCGACGATATTGTTTATCTTGGGACAGGCGACAAGGACCACTGGGATACATATTCCATAGGTGTTTTAAAATCGATTGATGGCGGTCAGACCTGGAAAAAAACAGGATTAGACTGGAATCAAAACTACCAAGGTATGATTTATCGTGTTTTAAAGGATCCGGACGATGACAATACATTATATGTTTCCACAAACAAAGGTTTATTTAAAACTACCAATGGTGGTGATACGTTTAACATGATTGATGCCCACCACTTCAGGGAAATTGAATTTCAGCCCGGCTCCAATACTAACATGTATGCCGGTGATTCGTGGGGTGGTATTTTCTATAGTACCGATGCCGGCGACAGCTGGACACAGGTAGTTGATAAATCAGGTGATAATGCCGGTCGGGTAGCTATTGCCGTTAGTGCCGACAGCAGTAATGTTGTTTACGGGCTGATTACCGGCTCTGATTATGGTTTGTATGGTTTTTACCGCTCAAGAGACAACGGGCGTACTTTCCAGCTTGTTCAGGACACCGTGAATCTGTTGGGCTGGAACTGCTCGGGAGATGATGCCGACGGTCAGGGATGGTACGATTTGGTTTTGGTTGCCGATCCGCATAATGCCGATAAAATTTATGTGGGAGGGGTGAATAACTGGACTTCTGCCGATGGCGGGAAAAGCTGGACATTAGCCAATCATTGGTCAAGTACCTGTGGCGGGGAAAACGATATTGTACATGCTGACAAACATTATATGGCTTTCCAGCCGGGAACCGATGCTCTTTTTGAATGTAATGATGGGGGTATTTATAAATCTAAAGATGGACATCACTGGATAGACCTCACCAGCGGGATGGCTATTAGCCAGATATACCGGTTAAGTACATCAGCCACAGTTCCTGACGAAGTGATTAACGGCCTTCAGGACAACGGTACCAAACTATTATCTTCCGGTAGATGGATCGATATTATGGGTGGCGATGGCATGGATTGTCAGATTGATTATACCGATGTGAAGGTGCAATATGGCGAGTCGCCCAATGGGGATATCGCAAGGACAAAAGACCATTGGCAGAGTTCTAAAGATATTAGCTCCGGCTTAACCGGAACAGGCGCCTGGGTTACACCCTTTCTCCTGGATCCAAAGGAACACAAAACCATTTATATCGGTTATCAGGATGTGTTTAAATCAACCGACCAGGGTGATAGCTGGACAAAACTTACAAGTTGGAATGGGAAAACCTTGCGCTCGCTTGCCGTTGCACCATCTAATCCGCAATACATTTATGCTGCTACGCATGACATCCTTTACAGAACAACCGATGGCGGGCAAACATGGAAGGATATTACGGGTTCTCTTCCGGTTAGTCATGCGAGTATTACTTACATTACCGTTAAAAACGATGATCCCAATAAGGTTTGGATTACTATGGGAGGATTTAATAATCTCGGCGTCTTTGAGACAAGAAACGGTGGCTCAAGCTGGGATAACATCTCTGCGGGACTACCTGAAATACCTGTTAATTGTGTTGTTCAAAACACATTGAAAAAGGACACTACAGAATTGTATGCCGGAACCGATTTGGGCGTTTATGTGCAAAAAGGTCGCTCGCGCTGGATTCCTTTTATGGGACAGCTTCCCAATGTTGTTGTAAACGACCTTGAAATTCAGTATGATAATCAGGGCAGTGGCAAATTGTATGCCGCTACCTTTGGTCGTGGTTTGTGGTCTTCTCCTTTGTTTACCGGCTACATCCCACAGATTAAACAAGCAGATTTTGAAGCCGATAATGTTAATCCTTTCGTTGGCGATACGGTTAGTTTCACCGATTTGTCCACCGATAAGCCTATTGCCTGGAAATGGGTGTTTACGCCCAATACGGTTACCTATCTTGTGGGAAGCGACACTTCTCAAAATCCAAAAGTCAGCTTTAATGTTGTCGGTTCATATACAGTAAAACTTACTGCTTATGATGCAGACACTTCTTACACCAAGACAGAACAAAATTATATTCAGACAAGAAGCCTGCTTAGCGTTAGGGTTGTAGCTAACCGCACAACTGTTTGTTCTGGTGATACAACACAATTGTTTGCTATTACGAGCGGAGGTTCCGGTAATGATATCTTTAGCTGGGGTTCCACGCCATTTGGTTTCTATTCAACAGAACAAAACCCGATAGTTAAACCCGATGCTGATTCTGTCACCTACAATGTGTCAGTTTATGAAGGAAGTCTGGTTGCTAACGGTAGCATTAAAATATACCGGGAGGAGTGTACGGGGATTCATAATAATGAAGCGTTGCTGGGAAAAGTTAATATTTTCCCTAATCCCAATTCCGGAAACTTTGTAATTGAGGCACAGAAAAGTATATACCGCATTGTAATTCTCAGTCAGAACGGGGCAGAAGTGTTCAGCCGGGTTTACAACAGTAATAGAGTTGTTGTAAATAAGACATTGGCGAACGGGATTTATTTTGTGGAAATATTCATTGGCTCCGAGTCTGGTGTCAAAGGTATCATTACCCGGAAGGTGGCGATCCGGTAACTTTCGGAAAAAATCTTAAAAAGGCTGTCTGAATAAAATTTCGGACAGCCTTTTTTTGCTTTTGCCGGAAACCGTTAGCTTTTCCTGCTGATAGTAAATTCAATGATTTGCTCCAGTGCCTGGCGGGCTTCATTATCCGGAAATTCGTGTAATAGTTTGATGGCGTTATTTTTGTACTCCATCATTTTTTGGCGGGCATAATCAATACCGCCCGATTCCTGAACCTGGTTTATGAGAAGTTGCACACTTTTTGTGTCCTGATTTTTTCTTTTAATAATACGAATTATCTTCTTTTTGTCTGCTTTAGCGCTGTTGTTCATCAGGTAAATCAAGGGTAGTGTAATTTTCTTTTCTTTGATATCGATACCTGAAGGTTTTCCGGTAACGGAAGTTTTTTTGTAATCCAGCAAATCGTCCATAATCTGAAAAGCAATGCCTGTAAGTTCGCCTACACGCCAGAGTTTTTCTACTGCTTCCCCGTCGGTAATGGTAGATAATGCTCCTGTGGCAAAGCAAGACGCCAGCAGCGATGCTGTTTTTTTGCGAATGATTTCGAAGTAAACATCCTCACTGATATCCAGTTTCCGGGCTTTTTCTATTTGCAGCAGTTCCCCTTCGCTCATATCTCGCGTTGCCTTGGCAACAAATTCGAGCAGGTGATGGTTGTTGGTTTCCACTGCCAGCAAAAGCCCTTTCGACAGGAGATAATCTCCGGCAAGCACCGCGATTTTATTTTTCCATAATGCATTTATGGAGAATAGTCCCCGGCGTTTATTCGAGTCATCTACCACATCATCGTGTACCAGCGTGGCTGTATGGAGCAACTCAATCAGTGTTGCGGCATAATAGGTAGATTCGCCAATTCCCCCCATCATTTTTGCCGAGTACATCACTATGATGGGCCTGATTTCTTTTCCTTTTGTTTTCAGGATGTACTTCATAATGATGTCCAGCAACGGCACTTTGGACCTAATTGTTTTACGGAAAACCTTATGATAGGCTTTTATTTCTTCTGCAATGGGTTTTTTTATGGCGCTTAAATTGCTCATAGGCTTTGTGTGTACAAAATTACGGCAATTTTTTGAAAGGGCTTTCTATTCTTCGAAAATTCAATCTCAATTCATGCCAAGTGTTTTTTCCTGTTTTTTCCGAATATTTTTAAAGCTTAATAAGATGGAGTGTTTTTATTCAAATGTGAGTAGATTATTACTGCGTAGTTGATAGTGGAAATATAAGAATAAATGTTGTTCCGTTTCCTTTTTCCGAAACGAAGGTTATTTCTCCTCCCATCTCGGTCATGAGATTTTTCACAATGGCAAGCCCCAGGCCTGTCCCTTTGGATTTTGTGGTGAAATAGGGTTGGAAAATATTTTCTTTATCCTCTATACTGATTCCTTTTCCGTTATCTGCCAAGTGTAATTCCGCATGATCCTTCTTGCAGATTATTTGAATTCTTATCTCTTTTTGGATGATATTTTCCATTGACTGGACCGCATTTTTCAGGAGGTTGTTGAAAATTCTTAACAGATCCTGGTTGGAAGTTTTTACGGGAATATATTCCCTGTCCGAATCAATCTCTATCTTTATATCATAAGATTTTTTGAATAGAGTTGTGGTCGATTTTAAAGCTTGTATTAAATCTGCTTTTTCATTAGCCGGGAAATTCATTTTGGAGAAATCTGAAAACATGCCAGCCACTTCGTCCAACGTATCAATTTGGTTTATAAGCGACTGGCTGATAGATCTGAGTTTTTCATCGAAAGATGAATCTTTGGCTGCATAAACTTTTTGAAGGTATTGTACGTTTAGTTTCATCGGGGTCAGCGGATTTCTGATTTCATGTGCGATTTGCCGGGCCATTTCGCGCCAGGCTTTTTCTCTGGCAGAATATTTTAATAACCGGGCGCTTTCCTCAAGTTTTTCTACCATTTGGTTGTAAGCAGCGATAAGTTTACCAATCTCGTCATTTTGAGCCCATTCTATTTTTTCATTTTGCCTTTCGATGCTTACGGATGTGATTTTATGTTGTAAAATTTGAAGCGGCCGGGTTAGTATTCTCGATAAATAAACCACTAACAGCATCCCCAGCATCCCTGTAATTACAAATAGGTTAATCAGATTGGCCAACATCTGATAGTAAGTATGCTGAAGCTCCGATTGGCGGGCAAAATAGGGTAAGTTCAAGATGCCCGCGTCCTCGCCGTTGTCGAGAATAAAAGGGGCATAAGATGAATAAAAGCTGACATTTCTTATTTTTTCTTTCCCCAGATAAAAAAGTTTATGGTTTTTTTCTATTTGTTCGTATGCTTTTGGATTCATCAACTTCGACTGTAGTCCCTTGTTGAAAATTTCCGGTCGTGAGGAGACAATCAACCATCCCGAATTGTCGTACAAATTGATGTCTGAAAAGAAAACCATAGAGAGATTTTGCAGGGATGATTGAATTTCCTGCCTGTTTTCCAGACCAACGCTGCCCGATGTCGATAGCTTATGCTGTAATTCGATGAGTACCGAGTGGGTTTTTTCTTTCAGGTTATTACTGATGGTATTGCGGTTATTCGTATTAAAATAGTATAGGATAATGGCTGAAAGCGTGAAGAAAACGATGAGCATTGTTGTAAAGATAGACAATTGCAAACGGGTGCTGAACGAGAAGCGAACGGTTTCGAGAATTTGTTTTCCAAAGGTTAAAGATGTATAGATTAACAAGAAAAATCCTGATAGTATAAAAAGTAAGGAAAAGGGTAATAGCCAGCCTGAAAGATTCTGTTGTGACCGGCTTACGATGAGTATTTCCTTTTTATTTACGGGCACCAAAAAATGTTTGTAGGCATCTTTTATGAAAAACTTCCTTTTGGGCGCTTTTTTAAAATAGGAGAGGTCAATTGGGAACAGGAAGTCTCCAAATTTGTATTCGAGCTTGCCTTGCTGATAAAAAGCAAAGGAATAACCGGAAAGATGTAACCGGCTTGCTGATGCATCCTGCAGAAGTTCCGGATAACCCAATCCTTTTGGAATAATGTTGGTAAAGAATTCTATGTATAAATTAACTCCTTCTTTATGTGTCAATGTTCTGGGGTAATGAAATCGGGCCAGATAATAAATACTTTCACTTGTGTTGTTGACCAACGAAAGTTTGAAATCAGGACGTTCTAACACAACTTTTCCCTGTAGTTGATTAAAGAATGCATCACATCCTATAACTTTGTTCTCGGGTTGTATTTCAAGCATTTGTCCGGGTTCGCACAGGGTAATTTGTCGGCTGTAGGCAGATAACATCCCGTGGAAATATTTTTTGTTTAAATAGCTGATAATCAAGTGTTCTTTGTTTTCCCGGTTTGATGTTATGGTGTTAATGATATTGGTGTCGTTTAATATTTTGCCCGATAAATTTTGCAAAAGGTATTGCAGATAAGGATCTTGTTTTTGCGTAAGCATATTAGCGGTAAATCGTTGGTGGGCATTGCGGTTCTCCTGTTCGTTAACGTTGAGCAGATAAGCTGCTGATACCGAAAGCAACAGGATTGCAAGAATGCTGTGGATGTATGGCCTTTTGGTGCGTTCAAAAAACCAGATGACCACCGATAGTGTCAGGATAGTTGAAAAGGCTAAAAGGATTATTGTTTTTTCGACAGGAAGTGTTAGAAAGTAGATTGCTCCCACCATTAATAGTGAAACCGAAAATTGTACATAGGAGATACTTTTTCGTTTTAAGTACTTGAGAAAAGAATTTAACCAAAGATATAACAACAGGTTCACCACAAGGAAAAGTATCAACCTGAGAATTCCGGTTTGGTTGAAATATACATTTTCGGAAAGGGACACCAACCCCCCGTTTTGCAGAATGTTTTCAGCCATGTAATACAGCAATAACGGGAAGGAAAATATAATAAACTGGATAGATAAAGCCTTTAAAAAAGCATTCTTTTTCCAGGGTTTTTTCTGCCGGTTTAAATAGCGAAAAAACATAAAAAGAACCATGCACAACAAGATGAAATCCAAGAATAAATCTCCGGGGGTTGACAGACCGGGAATGTTTGTAATTTGACCGTTGAGCCAAAAGGAATTTTTAAGTATCTGTGGAAACCCCAGAAAGTTTTCTACCAAACGAAGTATTACCAGGTCGATGGCAAACGATAGAAATATTAATAACGCATATCGTCCGTGTATTCGATCTCCTATCTTTTCGTATATTAAATAGAGAATTATTACTATAAATAGAATAGCTGCGATATACAGAAAAAACAGGATGGTGAGTAAATATTGAGGAAGAACGCCAGGTTTTATTTGTAGGGAGACATTGAATTCTTTTATTGGATAATAGTCCTTTCCGGTTTTGTTTTTGCTTTCGACTTTAACTCCATAAGGAAGATTATTTTCAGATAGCCGATAAAAGACCGCTACGGTGATGTTTTTTTTCCCGGACTTCAATCCGATGTACCAATTCTTATTTGAATGTATAATTTTTATTTTTGCGTAGGGCATGGACGATATTTGCTCCACCGGAACCTGATTACTGTTCCAATAAATGATTGATTCGTTTTGTTTGATAATTACAAGCTGGTGATTATCAGACAGTTCGGTATTGATGGTTTTCCAGGTTGGTGTTTTTTTTTGGCTAAGCAAATTGAACATCTTTTCCTGTGTGTTAACACACTGATTGCCAAATAAATGGAGGGTTTTTACTGTCTTTTCAACCAGTGACTGTGGCTTATAAAATGTTCTTGCTGTATACGACACCGCATAGAAGGCAAGGATTGTGAGGAATAATCCTGCGCAAAAGAGATAAAATTTAGATAAAAATTTATGTCTGCCGTTTTTGTTCATCATGCTTTTGTTCGGGAAAGTAAAAGTAGTAAAAATTGAGGGATTGTTTTCAGATGCCGCAGAGCATTATTGCCAACGAATGATTATTGGTTACCTGGGATTTCTTTTCGGGCAATTTACGGATAGAAAAATTGGAATTATTAGAAGTCCCCTTTAGTTTGACGCGTGTGTTAAAATATAGATAATGCTTGAATAATTTCCGTCATTCGCTGCTTTAATATTTGACCTGACACCATTGAAAAACGCGCTGGCAATTGCAAAATTATTTTTTTTGTATTGTTCGCTTAATAAACTGACATAAAAAGCATCTAATTTTAACGGTAAGCGACTGATAATACGTAGGTTATGTTTGTTTACCAAACCCCGGAAAGCATCCGGAGAGAAATGGTAAAGATGTCTTGGAACATCCAGTCCGGCCCAATAATTTTTATAAAACGCTGCATCCCAAGATGTTGGGTTTGGCAAGGCGATAATAAGGTAACCTTGTTTTTTTAAAAGATGTTTTGTTTCCTGCATTCTTTTGTTCACGTCCGGTACGTGTTCTAAAACATGCCACATGCTAATAATATCGAAACTTTCCGGAGAAAAATTTTTGATACAGGACTCATCTTCCACTTTTAAGTCATATTGCATTTTTGCAAAGCTCCTTGCTTTTACATTGGGTTCTATTCCCCGGCAATGCCAATTATTTTTTTTGAAATAGTTTAGTAGTTCTCCTGTTCCGCATCCAATGTCTAAAATTGTACCGGTTGGGATAAGCTTGTTAATAATGTTGTACTTTCGTTTGATGTTCTTTTCGCGCAAAAGCCTGTAAAGTTTTCCCATAAATCCGCTGTCGCCGGTGTTGTGCGACAGATAATCAGGTGACTCATAATACCGGCCTAAATCTTCATCTTCCGGTCGTGGGTTTGTAAATACAAGGTTACAATCTTTACATTTCCACAGCGAAAAGTTTTCCTGAGTCAGGAAATAATCCTTCACATCTAATTTTTTGGAAATATTTTTTGAATCACAAACCGGACAAGATGTAGCTGTTTTCATAGTGATTGTTTCACGTGAAACATTTCTTTTTAACGACCTAAATAAACCAGTAAAACATTTATATCAGATGGGGAAACGCCGCTGATTCTGGAAGCCTGGCCAATAGTTTTCGGCTTGATTTTTGTCAGTTTTTCCCTCGCTTCGTATGAAATTGAGGCAAGCTCGTTGTAATTGAAATCCTCTTTCAAAATAATGTTCTCAAATTTGTCTAATTTTCTGGCGATATCTTCCTCTTTTTTGATGTAGCCTTCGTATTTGATTTGTATTTCAGCTGACCGGATTACTTCTCTGAACATATTGTTTTCTGTTACAAGATTTTGAAGTTTTGTGTTTGCAGAAATCAGCAAATCCAAATTTACCTGAGGCCGCAATATAACCGTAGCAAGCTTTACTTTTTGTTTTAATGGCGCGGTATTGCATTTTTCCAGAGCTGTGTTAACCTCTTCCGGACTTACACTTTCTTCGTAAATAAAACGTGTTAGCCTTTCGACTTTTTCCTCTTTTTGCTTGTATTTCCGATAGCGTTCTTCCGAAGCCAATCCTAATTTGTATGCTTTTTCTGTCAGCCGTTTGTCGGCATTGTCCTGGCGCAATAAAATCCGGTGTTCTGCTCTTGAGGTAAACATGCGGTAAGGTTCGTCTACCCCCTTTGTTATGAGGTCATCAATCAAAACCCCGATGTAGGCTTCTGAACGTTTCAGCACAAAAGGTACATCCTCTTTGATTTTTAAATTTGCATTGATCCCGGCCATCAATCCTTGTGCTGCTGCCTCTTCGTAACCTGTGGTCCCGTTAATTTGACCTGCGAAAAACAGGTTTTTTATTGTTTTGGTTTCCAGATTGTATTTTAATTGTGTAGGCGGAAAATAATCGTATTCAATGGCATAACCGGGGCGGAAGATTTTTGCCTTTTCAAAACCGGGAACTTCTTTCAGTGCTTTTAGTTGAATGTAATCCGGTAAGGAGGACGAAAAACCGTTAACGTAATATTCGATGGTATTCCAGCCTTCCGGTTCCACAAAAAGCTGATGTCTTGTTTTGTCGGAAAAACGTTCTATTTTATCTTCTATGGAAGGACAATAACGTGGACCAATGCCCTGAATTCTTCCGGCAAACATTGGAGAATCTGCAAATCCCAGTTTGAGTGTATCATGAACTTTTGGTGAGGTGTAGGTAATCCAGCAGCTGCGTTGTTTGGTTAGTTTTGTTTTTTCAAGGAATGAAAAATTTTCCGGATTCTCATCTCCTTTTTGTTCTTCCATTTTTGAAAAGTCGATGGTGCGGCCATCTACACGAACCGGCGTTCCCGTTTTCAAACGTCCGGTTTCAAAACCCCATGATTTTAACTCGTCGCTTAGGCCGTAGCTTGCAGGATCGCCCATACGCCCGCCGGCAAACTGCTTTGTTCCGATATGAATTTTTCCGTTTAGAAATGTGCCATTGGTCAAAATCACTGTTTCTGATTTTATTTCAATGCCCATGGCTGTTTTTACACCATATACCGTGTCGCCTTTTATGAGCAGACTAACGACGATGTCCTGCCAAAAATCAAGATTCGGTGTTTCTTCCAGCATACGTCGCCATGTGGCTGAAAAAAGCATACGGTCGCTTTGTGCCCGCGGGCTCCACATAGCCGGTCCTTTAGACTTGTTCAGCATCCTGAACTGAATCATCGTTTTGTCAGTTACAAGTCCGGAATAGCCGCCCATAGCATCTATTTCACGTACAATTTGTCCTTTGGCAATGCCGCCCATAGCCGGATTACACGACATTTGTGCAATGGCATTCAGATTCATGGTTATAAGCAGAACCTTCGAACCGAGGTTTGCAGCCGCAGCCGCAGCCTCCGATCCGGCATGTCCTGCCCCCACCACAATGACGTCATATTTTTCAAACATTTCCATAATGTTCCACGTGAAACACAACTATTTTTGCGGCAGCAAAGATAGGTAATAATCCTCTTTGGAGCGCATAACGCGTTTTTCTTCGTCAGTATGGTCGTCGTAGCCCGTCAAGTGTAATACACCATGAATCAGAACCCGGGCAAACTCTCGTTCAAAACCCGTTTGTAATGCAGAAGCATTTTCGCGTACACGATCAATACTGATAAAAATTTCTCCTGAAACGATTTCCGATTGGGTTGATAACGGAAAGGTGATGATATCCGTGAGGTAATCGTGTTGAAGGAACTCCTGGTTTATTTTTAGTAAAAATTCATCACTGCAAAAGTGATAAAAAAGATCTCCAGGTTGGTGATTTTCTTCGTGAATGGCTTGTTTTATCCAGGGAAAATAAGTATCGGGGTCGACAATGAGTTGAGGAATATTATCTAATTGATATTTAATCATTTAAGGTTTTTTGTGGGGTGTTTTGATGATAATTTTCCAGGGATTGTTTTCGGTTGTTAAGGAAAGCTTCCGGTAAGGCACCGATATTAAACTTTAAAATCAAATTTTCGCCTTCCACTGAAATTTCGTCAGCGACTTTTTGTATTAAAAAAACAGATTGTGTGGTATTATCCAGAACATCCTGCAGAAGATGTTCCTTTAAAAAAAGTTTGAGAATCGGAACAGCGACTCCGGCAAATTTAAAGGAAAATTCTTCATTCTTCAGTTGGGCTGTAATGTCAATTTCCCCATCTCTCTGATGCTCCAATAATAAATGAATAAGGTTGGAAAAGGAGGTAACGATGTTCCCAAGATAAATTTCATTGATTGACCATTGGCGAAACAAACTCTCAATGTATTTTTCAGCATGGCTAATCGCCTTATAATCAACGTTTAAGATATAATTATCTGTTTTATCCATGATCGCTAATATAATATCAGTGTAATCATTAAAATTTTCTGGTTATACACCAATTTATTGTTAAGGTTACTTCCTCAGGGTAAAAATCATGTATTTCTTTTTTTTATTACTTTTGAAAGATAATACACCACGATGTTACGAAAACTAGTCCTCCTGCTTTTTGTTTTCACAGTTTTTTATGCTTCGGCACAGCGGCGCCAAACATTTGAAATGTTCAAACAACAGGCGTTCAATCCGGAATATTCCTGGCAAAGTAAATTTCTTTTCGATTACGATGTCCATTTTTACAGACTTGATATTTCGGTGAGCCCGACTTCGACTTTCGTGAGCGGAAATGTAACTATAGGCGCATCCATACTGGTAGACAAACTGGATACATTTGCTGTGGAACTTATTCCTGAAATGTCGGTAGACTCTGCGTTTCTGAATGGTCATAAAATAGATAAACCAACCCGGAATGCGGACAATGTTCTTTTCCCCATAACTCCGATTCAAAACAAAGGAACACATTTTTCCGTCAGGATTTACTACCACGGCACATCGCCAACAGGAGGCTTTTTCTCCGGTGTTTCCACAGCATACAACAAAACATGGAAGAAACATGTTTCCTGGTCGCTTTCCGAACCTTTTGCGGCAAAAACATGGTTTCCGGTAAAACAGGATTTGAAAGACAAAGCCGATTCGGCCTGGATATTTCTGACTGTTGACAGCAGTTATCTGGCCGGTTCGGAGGGATTGCTGACTGCCATTACTAAACTCCCCGGAGGGAAAAAACGTTTTGAATGGAAAACGAAATATCCCATTGATTACTACCTGATTTCTTTTGCCGTTGCCGATTATCGCGATTTTAGTTTTTATGCTCATCCCGATAATCCGCCACGCGACTCCGTTTTAGTTCAAAATTTTATTTATAATTCAGATAACTATCTCAGCCAACACCGGAAACAAATCAAAGAGACAGCAAAACTTATTGAACTTTATGTTAAATTGTTTGGTCCATATCCTTTCCGTAAGGAGAAATACGGCCAATGCCTTACCGAGTTGGCCGGCGGAATGGAACATCAAACCATGACTACGCTCGGGGATTTCGGATTCGACCTGGTGGCTCACGAACTGGGGCACATGTGGTTTGGCGATAATGTTACCTGTGCCGACTGGAGCGATATTTGGGTGAATGAAGGTTTTGCCACTTATGCCGATTATCTCGCCAATGAATATATTTACGGCGATAGTATTGCGCGTGCTTTTATTACCAAAGCACAAAGTAAAGCCATGTCGCAGCCCGGCGGTTCTGTTTATATACCCAAAGATGAGATTTATTTAGGAAATGAATGGCGCATTTTTAACGGGCGTTTAACTTATGACAAAGGAGCCTCCATCCTTCACATGCTTCGCCATGAAATTAACAACGATAGTGTTTTTTTCAGGATTTTAAAAACGTATCAAAATCAATTTGCCGGGGGCGTGGCCACGGGTGATGACTTCAAATCGGTTGTTAACGCTGTTACCGGTATGGACTATACCTGGTTTTTCACTCAGTGGTATTATGGCGAAGGCTATCCAATCTACACGATTGAATGGTACGACTCGGCGAATGTTCTGCACTTAACCGGCACTCAGACCACATCAATAAATAATCCGGGCTTTTTCAAGATGTGGATGGATTACAAAATTGAATTTGTCAATGGCAGCGATACTCTGATACGCCTGCAACAAACCGCCAACATAAATCAATTTGCGGTTCCGGTTTCCGGAAAAGTGCAGGGAATTGTCGTTGATCCGGATGACCGGACAATGGAAAAAGTAAATGATATCATTTATGTGGGCGTCCGCGACCGTGAAAACCCGGTTTATTTTAGCATGGGGCCGGTGCCTGCCCGGCAATTTCTTTATTTGCAGTTTCAACAGCCTGCAGATCAGCAAAAAAAAGTTGTTATTTCCGACCTAAACGGCAGACGCATGTATGAAATGATAACGAATAACAACAGTCTGAGGATCAATATGTCACGATTTAAGCCCGGGCTTTATATTGTCCGTGTTGAAACAGCCCGGCATGTTTTTGTTCGTAAATTTATCCGGTGATAGGACACTTTTTCCAAAAGGCAAAATAAACTAATTTAGCCCTCATGATTTTAGTAACCGGAGGAACAGGTCTTGTAGGTGCACATTTGCTGTATCAATTGACACAAAAAGAGGTAAAAGTGCGGGCACTGCGGCGTACAACATCTTCCATTAGTCAGACCGAAAAAATCTTTTCATTTTACACTTCCCAGCCGGAAAAATACTATTCAAAAATTGAATGGGTTGAAGGAGATATCCTGGATATTGATTCCCTTTTGCAGGCGATGAATGGGATTGAAAAAGTGTATCATACAGCGGCTATGGTTTCTTTTAACCCGAAGGATAAGGCTGAAATTATGGAAACCAACGTTACCGGAACGGCCAATGTGGTGAATGCCTGTCTCGGGAAAAAAATTAAAAAACTGTGTTATGTGAGCTCCATAGCTGCATTGGGACGCGCAGGAAACAACGGAATAACCACCGAAAAAAGTGAGTGGAAAAAAGACCAGAAAATTTCGTCTTATTCCCTTAGCAAATACGAAGCCGAGCGCGAAGTGTGGCGCGGCATGGCCGAAGGTCTAAAGGCTGTCATTGTAAATCCGGCCATCATTCTTGGCGCCGGAAATTTTAATGCGGGCAGTTCCAGAATGTTCCAGACGGTTTATAACGGTTTAAAGTTTTATACACGAGGGATTAACGGTTACGTGGATGTGAATGATGTGGCCAAAGCTATGATTTTGTTAATGGAAGGAAACTTTTCGGGAGAGCGGTTTATCCTTAATAGCGAAGACCTGAGTTACAAAAAATTGTTTGAAATAATGGCACAGTCGTTGGGTGTAGAGCCTCCCGGGCACAAAGCCGGAATGGTGCTGAGCGAACTCAGCTGGCGGTTGCTGAAAGTCCAATCCTTGCTGACGGGCAAAAAACCATTGATAACCCGGCAGACGGCCAAAACGGCGAACCGGTTTTACCACTACAGCAACGAGAAATTTGTGAAAGCAACGGGAATGCGTTTCACTCCTATGGCAGAAAGCATCAAAAGAACAGCTAAAATCTTTTTGAAAGACAAATAGCTACTTTTCACGGATTAGTTTTTCCAATTTGGCCAGCGCTTCGGCTTCCGGAAGATTTCTGAAAATGATTTTTTCTCCTTTGTACAGGTTTATTTTCCCCGGAGCGGCACCTGTAAAACCGTAATCTGCACCGGCCATTTCGCCGGGACCGTTCACTAAGCAACCCATCACGGCAATTTTTAATCCTTTGATATTTCCTAATCGTTTTTTTACCTTTTCCAGTACTTTTTCAATGTCGAAAAGCGTACGTCCGCAAGAAGGGCAGGCAATAAACTCGGTGTGCGAATAATGGAGTCCGCAGGCTTGTAAGATTTCCAAAGCCAGTTCTCCGAGATGCTGGTTATTCCTGTACGGACCATTTGCGATAAGCAAACCATCCGCTTTTTTATTTTCGTAAGCGAGGTTGAAATCCACCGGTGAGCGAAGCAGCAGCTCTTCCTCCGGGAGTCCGGGGTAGGACATGAAGATTACCACTGCTTCCTCCGGAAAGTTTTTAGTTTCGTCAATAAAAGCCACAGCCGTACGCTGATGCGAGGGTATTTCTCCGGATTTCAGGTATTGCACCCTTTTTTTTACATCTGGTTTTGTGGCCCGCCTACCGTAAAATTCTACCAGCCGGTGAGCCACCGGGATTTCCTTTTCAGGAGCTTCTGTGAGCGAAACACGTATGGTATCGCCAATGCCTTCGGCTAGCAGAGAGCCAATGCCCAGGGCTGATTTTATCCGGCCTTCGGTTCCATTGCCCGCTTCGGTAACGCCGAGATGCAAAGGATAATCCATTCCCTGTTTTAGCATTTCACGTACCATCAGCCGGTTGGCCAGTATCATGGTTTGTACATTACTGGCTTTTAACGAAAGTGTAAGCTTCCCGAAACCCTTTTTACGGCAAATCTGAATGAACTCCATGGCCGAAGCCACCATTCCTTCGGCGGTGTTACCGTATTTGTACAGTATGCGGTCGGAGAGGGAGCCGTGGTTGATACCGATACGGATGGCTGTGTTGTGGCGCGTGCAGATATTCAATAAAGGTTCTACGTTTAGCACCATTTCGTCCAGCTCTTTGCGGTAATCTGCAGCAGAATATTTTTTTGCTTTGTGATGTGAACCGGAGTAATTACCCGGATTGATGCGTACCTTTTCTACAATTCCGGCGGCAATTTCTGCAGCCTTGGGCATAAAATGAATATCCGCGATAAGCGGAAGATTGATCCCTTTTTCTTTCAAAATCCTGCTAATATTTTTCAGGTTCTCAGCTTCATGCATGTTGGCGGCCGTAATACGAACCATTTCGCATCCGGCTTCTGCAAGGCGGATTACCTGCTCAACCGTGGCATTGGTATCCAGCGTGGGAGTGTTGGTCATACTTTGGATACGGATGGGCTGCCGGCCCCCGAGACGAAGATTCCCGATAGTTATTTCCCGGCTAATGAATTCTGTGGACATAACCTGCATCTTTTTCTCCGGCAAAGATACGATACTGCCAAAAAAGGGGCACAAAGTGAATTTATCAATGAAAAAAACCAAAAAAGAAAAGACCTTGTTATTTGAGGTATGCTAAACTTAGGATGAGTAGCGATATACCACTTGTAAGACCTATTCTTTTCCCTGTTTTATTTTCCAAAAACAGGGAAAACATAATGAAATAGGATTCAAAACGAAAATGGTTATGTTTTTCATTGTTGACGATTTTCGATATTATTTATTCTCGTAATTTTGAAAAAAAACATATCAACCATGAAAAAAATTATTCATACCACCAACGCACCTGCTGCCATTGGCCCGTACAGCCAGGCTGTGGAAGCCAACGGCATATTATTTATCTCCGGACAGGTGGCCATTGACCCGCAAACCGGAAAAGTGACGGAAGGCGGTATTACAGGGCAAACGGAACAGGTAATGAAAAATATCGGGGCTATTCTCAAAGAAGCCGGTTATGATTTCACGGATGTGATCAAATCTACCTGCCTGTTAAGCGACATGGGGGACTTTGCGGCCATGAACGTCGTTTACGGAAAATACTACCCGGAAAACCCTCCGGCAAGGGCTGCTTTTGCTGTAAAAGAGCTCCCACTGGGCGTTTTGGTAGAGATTGAAACCATCGCCACCAAAAAATAATCTCTGACAGCGATGGATTGAACAATATGCTTCTATTTCCCCTGTAAGATCTCCAATGCAGCCTTTTTTGCAGCAGCAAGAGTTTCGCGGTCCACCTTGTGCATCAACATCCCCTTCGTCAGGTCGTCGCTCAGGATGTGGTGATTCAACATTAGCAATTGCAGGATGATATTATTTACCTGTGTTTCCTGAGCGTAGTTATCGGCTACAAAAACCTTGTCAGGGAAACCTTTAAATACTTCAACCATATCATTTATATGAGGCAAATGCAACAGTTGTCGATAGGTTTCGCTCATAGCCGATATTTCCATGTTCATATTGGGGGTTACCAGCAGGGGTTGGAATTCTCTGGTGCTGTCAAGACGTATTTTCAGGTTTGACAGGTCGATTTCCTCGTCGGGCTGATCGATACGTACCAGTTTGGCTTTTCGCATTTGTTCCATTTGCCACAACCAGAAGTTGTACCGGTCGATTTCCGCATTGCTTTCATGCGGGTTAAATACTGCGGCATATTTTTCCCTTATCAGGTTTTTGACCTTATTTTTATTTTCATTGATGTCGGGTCGTTTGTTGCGTACTTCGCGAATAAGGCGCCGCATGTCTTCGGCGGCAATCTGCGGACCGGTTATCTCTTTGCCTTTCCGGCCAATGTCAGTGGAGAGGATGCCGAGCTGAACTTTTTTGCCTTCGCCGGTTTTCAGCACTTCGATAAGCTGTTTTTTGCTTTCGAATTCTCCTTCTTCGGCCACAAACGGTTGCCCTGCCGGGGTGCTGGCCAGTGTATCGAACAGTGTATTAAACAGGTTACGGTCGATAATTTGTTGTTTTTCTTCGTCTTCCGAAACAACAACGGCCACAAACCTGTTTTTTATAATATCGAAATCAACTCTCAAAATTGTCCACTCTCTGTCCCCTTCATAGAACTTCTTACCTGTGAAGATTTTGTTGACCATTTCTTCAAGGTTTATCTGGTCAATCATTTTGTAGGACGAGCAGAGGTAAAAACGTCCGGTATAGTCGTCGTATTCCCAATCCAGCACATTGTCGATGTAAGCGCCATGGCGGTCCATTACTTCAACAATGTTTTTGTCGCCGGTGTAACGCAGCAGGGTTCGCTGGAAATTGGGGTTGTCGCCGCTGGTGGCTTTCTCTTTGCGCTCGCCGTGCGAATTGCGGTACAGGATGAAATTTTCCGGATTTTCATAGCGCGTAATTCCCGCCTCTTCTCTGGCGAAATTACTGGCAGTAAGCATAATGTCGATTTTATAAGGCATGCTCACATCACACAACCCGCTAATAGTACTTCTTGAGTTCAGATCTTCCACATTGGAGTCGGAGGCGCTCTCAAAAAGAGTATAATAGTATTTGATATAATCCGGGTCGAAGTCGGTAACCCGGCTAAAGTCGCCCTCTTCTGTGCCAATACCGTAGAGGTTGCCTTCTTTGTCGGGGAAAAGATGGAACATGTCGCCGGCAATCATTTTCAGCGAACGGACGCCGGTAAGGTTTTTCTTCATCCATTTCAGCATCATGGCAGCCAGCATTTCCGACTTGCCTACGCCGCTGTCGCCATTAATTTGTACCACAAAAATAGCACCGTCGTCTTCTTCTACTGCAAACATAGAACCGTGAATGGGAATACCTCCCAACTCCTTTATTTTCTCGTTCATTACCGTCAGACGGGGCTTCTTGATGTTGCCGAAATAGTCCACCTCTTTTCGGAGCGGAGCAACAATGGCTTTAATATTTCCCCGTGGACCGGGAATATCAAAATAACCGATCTGTGGAAAAGAGATGAGTTTTTCGGGAAAACCGTAAAAACAAATGGTGTCGGGAACAAATTGCCGGATATCTTCAAGTGATACTTCCTGCTTTTTCATTAGCCGGAAATTGTCGGTAAGATATTTTGTGTATGATTTATGAAATACAAAAAGTTCGTTCACCAGCCCTCCGTTGAAAATCTTACAACGATAGTCGCCGGCATCCATGTTTCCGATAAATTGCTCAAGACGGTTCAGGAAAAACGAAGGCATGGGACGTGTGTCCAGTACTTTGATGTATTCGTTAGAATCCTTTTGCGCCAGTGCGGCTATCTTTTCCTGTTTATTTTTTTCACCGTGGAGGCGGTCTAAGCGATGGTAAGCAAATTCCCGTTTTTTAGAATCGGTTGCAATGCGTGTATGTGTTTGCACATTTTGTTCCGTGCCAATAACACCGCATTGCGAAAGCATACGTGGAATCCATTCGAGATGAGTCTCCTGATTTTTAACCAGCGTATGTTGTTTTATATCAAAATGTTCGTAAACACTAATACCGTGCTGAACCATTTCATTGATGGCAGAATTTTGTTTGAGAAAAACAGCTTCGGACAAGCGCATGACCGTATGTACATAAGGATAATAGTGCTCATTGGACTTGGTATTGTTTATTAATTGAATGAGGAAAAGAACAAACCAGCGGGTTTCCTGATGTAGATTTTCTGCGGGGACTTTTTTGTTTCCATTTTCCGAAACTTCATCCCAAAGCAAATGCCACTCCCCCGGCAGGGCTTCATACAGAAAGTCGCTAATTAGCGGTTCTGCTTTTCTGTCCTTCAGCTTCAACTTTTCTGTTTGTTGCTGGAAAGAACGGAAAATTCCCGTAAGGTTGGTTTTAAAATGGCTTTTTTCAGTAAGCAGATAAAGATAGGCAATACGTTGAGCTGCGGTGAGTTCAGGAGAATTGACCTTCTCGTGAACGCGTCGGTTTATGTCGCCGAAAAGTTTTTTCCCGATGGTCAGGTTTTCATTTACCATATTTTGGTAAATATCATCGCTGAAGAATTTCAACGAATTATTTAAATCGAAGCTGTTCAGGTTGATCCCGGTAATTTCTGTGAAATTTTCCGAAATGCTATGAATCAGTTCCAACATGGAAGGCGCCGGGGGGTCGTTTTCGAAAGGAAGGTTGAAATGTAGCATCAGCTCCCTGATATATTTGCGGAGCAGTTGGTTGGTTCCTTCCATACGGGCTACGTCCGAATGGTGGTTTCCACTGCTTATGACGGCCATAATTTTGGTTTTGCCCGGTGAAAATAAGAGCCGTTCCATTTCCAGCAGAATTTCGCCCATAATCAGGTCTTCGTCGGGTGCATCGAGCACATAATGGTTGGGTTCATAGTTTAATTTGTTGGTTAT
>CAJVXP010000003.1 GCA_913009685.1 uncultured Bacteroidota bacterium | reverse complement strand
ATCTTTGTTTTCAACACTTTTACCCTTGCAGCTACTTTAATCAGCTTGAGTTGTATTGTCTTCATAGTAGCCTTACAAAACTCAGTTCCTTTTAGCACTTCTTTTTGAAGTGTGTGTATCAGCACATTATGATTCTAATCTTAAGGGGGCTTCTAATACGGTTTTGGCTATTGATTTTTGAATCATTGATTATTATTTGATATTTGGAGATTGTTATTTGTTATTTAATCAAAAAAACGCTATCACACAAATCGACATAGAACCATTAAATATCATCTTGGTCATCAGCCCCTTTAAAGAAATGATACTCTAAAATATCTGCATTAATAATAATCTCTTTTAATAATGAAATTATGTCCTCGATGGAGGAATGAATGCTAATTCCTTTATATAATAAGAGATTCTCATTTACTTCTATGGTATTAACTTTATCACTAACATTATTTACATAACCTCCAATCTGCGTTACTTCTCCTGGGGTACATTTTCCGATTTTAGAGTAGATATTAAAGATATATTCCTGTTCTATGGGATCAAATACAAGTGCAATTTTAAAAGGCCCCCGTCTTAGGACAGACGTTTCCGGAGGTGGTTTTAGGTCTTTAAATAATGGAGATCGAATGCGCTGGCCCGGGAGCAAAAATGTCCCTGAGATTGAATAATCTGCATTATTTAAAGTATGACGAAGATTAAGGCAATATTCGAGAGATTTAATTTTTTCAAAGATTTCTCTCATCTTAATTAAAATGCTTTCCCCTGAGCATAATTCCTGATTACAAATCCTATTCCGAATATCTGCCAAACCATCCGGCTTATATTCATACTTTGATTTTAATAGTACTTTAGTCTGTTCTGGTATCTTATTAACGCTTTCTTCCGAACTTACCGTTGAATCATTATTAGCCGTTATAGTAAAATCATAAAAAGTTTTAATAAAATTATTCATGCTTTGAAATAATTTCGAAACCTGATTGACCTCGATTGAATCTGATATGTATGGGAAATAAACCTGAATATCGTTGCTATAGTTTATTTCATCATTTGCCTTCATCAACCTCTCCGCAAAAGAACCAATTCTATCAATACGTCCTGTTCTTTGTTCCATATCAATTGGACTCCAGGCAATACCATAATGATAAATGTTTTTACAAAACGTTTGTAAATCTTCTCCCTCCTTTAAAACATCAGTTGTTATTAATACGTATGGAAAACCAGGGAGCCTAAATTGAGCGGCAACTCTGTTCTTTTTTAATCTATCCTGACCCGTTGTCCCTATTATTGGAGAAATATTTCTAAAAAGACTATGAATCTTTGTTGCGTCTTCACTTAATGTGTTAACATCAGAGAAATTTGTATTCCTCAATATTGTATAGTTATCCAGAACGTTTTTTATTTCGTCAAGGACAAATCCAAAATATTTTTCATCACTTATAAGTTCGAATAATACCTCATCAAATGAATCGCCGGCTTTATCCGCAATAAATGCTGGTAATAAACCAGATCCATTTCTAAAAATATTTTTTAGAATTGCCTCAAGAATATCAATTTCATTAATAATAAATTCTTTTCGCCTATTTTTACCCCTTATAATTTTAAGCCAATTGCCAAACTCTGCACGACATTTCTCTGTAATTAACCTTGTTAAAAAAGTATTATTGTTATATTCATCAGGAACGTTTATATCCGGAACATAACCTTTTTCATTAAGAGCACTCACAAATATATCCGTATAAATATCAATGATCTTGTTTTTTTTTGTTTTACTATTAATTTGTGGTATAGTTAATTTGGTTTCATCGAATCCAAAGATTAAGAATTCCTTATTTATCAAAAAATAATTAAACTCCAGCCAATCTTGGATTCTCACTCTGTTTTTAAATGCCAGGCCTTCATTTTTTATAAAGAATCTATTGAAGAAATATTTTTCATTTTCTAACGAATCTTCTTCGTCAGCATCGGGGTCAATTTGCTCGGAACGATTTATTAATTCTTTTTTCCAGTATTCAATAGTAATCTCAATTTTATTTTTAATTGTGGCTTTATCTTGTGAGTTTATCCGAAAAGAATTATTAGATTTTATGTATCGTTTTATAAACCTGAGAATTATATTTTTAAATTCTGTATCTCTGTCGTAGAGATATTCAAACCATAAAGCAATTTTTCCGGAGATAGTCTTTTGCGTATCACTTAGCGAATCGTAATAACTGCATGTATATTCATCAAAAAAGTGAATTATTTCTTCATTAAAACTACCTTTTAGTCTTTTCCATAGAACCTCATAAACTTTCGGTAAGATATCCTCATTCTTTTTCTCTTTAAAGCGCATGATTAAACGGTCTAAATCGCCACTTTTATACTTTTTTGCGTTGTTTAATTTCTGAAGTTTTGGAAAAATAAATTCTTGTTCAAATTTTTTCATTAAACGTTGTTCCAACTCATAGGCAGTGGCAATTCGGCGAACATAAACCAAAGCCTTTTTTTGCCTGATGGCCATATTATACAACTCATTAATCAAAATTTCCTGCTTTGGGTGTCGGGGATAGTCATCAACATTCATTATTATCTGATAACTTTCAATTAATTCCCTGATAATATCAGAATCTACTGAGTCTTGGGGCCTGTGGCTTAATGAATTTACCTCTTCGAATTCTTTCTCAATTATTCTTTTGGAATCATGGCAAAATGTCTCAAAACCAGCAAGCATCCCGATTTCAAAAGATTTATTGAAACGAGGCTTATGAAGTTTTTCTATAAGTTTATATTGAAAAAGCCCAAAAGTAATCGCATCTGTATCGTTATCAAGCTTAAGCGGTTTCTCCGGATCGGCTTCTATAACGCCCCCATTTCGGTGTTCATACCTGTATTGATTTCGTGAATAAATCTGACCGTTAATGTTCATATTCATGATTCCCCGAATCATAAACCCATCTATACCGGATTTAATATTTTCAGAAGTATAGTTATGTTCCTTAAAACAATCAATTTGGTTAATAATATCTGTTAATGAAGATTTTATAGGGGTTGCTGATAAAAGCACCACCTTCCTTGCTTTAGATTTTATCAATCCGAAGAACTCTTTTCTTAATTTCTCATCATCGATAAAAATACCCTCCTGTAAAGAGTCCTTTTTCACTCCAAACAAACAAGAAGTTACAGCATTTCTTGAAGACATATCAGCATCTGAGTTCCCTTTGCGGTAATTGTGCGCCTCATCAACCACCAAACAGTCAATCTCCGGCATTATAATATTAAGCAAATAGGCATAAAATCGCTTGAGTCTCTTAATTTGTTTTCTATCCCTTTCTTTACTATCCTTAGGTTGTCTGAAATATCCTTTTTTTTCGCCACATTTAAAATATTTTAAAGCTATTTCATTGCCTCCTAATCTATCATTTAATTCATTTATCCAATCATTCCAATTATTATTATTTATCCCTAAACTAAAGGAAGACATACGGAAGATTAAATATGCCGAATCAAAAGATGAATTAACAGAAAGCCTCCCGAACAAAGTCCTGTTATCATTTAACCCTACCGATGTATTAGTTAGTGATTTGACGCGGGTATCTTTATATTTCCAATTTGTTTTTACAAATTTATTTATCTCTTTTTGCCATTTTTTTTGCAAATTGCTTTTCGGAACAATAATCAAATCCTTATAGTCCCGTTTTGAAGAGAAGTGACGAAGCAAAGACATTATCCCTATGGCAATATAGGTTTTGCCTAACCCAACCTCATCTCCAATATACAAAAAATCATTACCATCTTTTTGTAAATAATTAAATCCTTTAAGAATAACATTCTTTTGTCTGTCAGCAACTTGTTGGTCAATTAACTCATGTGATTTCAGATCAAGAATATCATTAATTATTTTTACCATGGCTATAAGTTCTTTTCCACCCAAATTAATATTTTCGGATCTACTTTTATTAGCTTTTCTATTTTTTGTAATTCGCCTGAAAGTTCTTTTGAAGCTCTGTTAAAAGATTTTTTTATGTCCGGGTCTTTTAAAATCTGTTTGGTGCGTTGATTTTTGTATAGTTTTTGCCGCAATATTTTTAGTAAAAGCCAGTAAAAGCCACCAATCATCTCTTTTTCTTCATATTTTTTTGCAAGAATGCGCCGGTAGCCGGTTACCGTATCAATATTGTCAGCTATAAGATAATATTCTATAAGTGATTTTTGTTTCTGATTAAAAGCTCTGCGGTCTCTTTGTGTGGAATAAGGACATTCTTTAAAAAGTTTCTTTTCCAGGCCTATAATTGCTGCCAAATGTGTAGCCATATAATTCAAAATACTTTCGTTATTCTCTTTTATCCGGAATTCATTACCAAATTCATCATATTTTTTCTCTATGAAGCGTTCAATGTAATTGGTTATTTTTGTTTTGTCAATTTCAACGTCATTTTCTAATAATTGCCAAAGCTTAATAAGCTCAATATCATTAATCCTTATTTTAGGAGGAAGAGGCCTATGTTCGATAAATATTTGCTTTGGATAAAATTCAAAAAATGCATCTTGATACTTTACTTTAATTACAGGATTATCTGACAATATTATTATTAAATCAGGATTATCTGACAAATCAATATATGTTTTACTTTTCTTCCGATGTTCACACAAACTAAAACGCTCATCTTCTGACAAATAAATAGCTGCCTGAATTTTGCCCGGATTTTCGACAACTAATTCTTTCTTACACCAATCCAAAGTAAAATCTAATTCCGGAGGATTTCTTCTTTCATCAAATTCCGATTCCGCAGTTCCTTTCTCGAAAACAATATCTTCAAAACCACTTCTTACTTTCAGTAGATCCGTTTCTCTCCCGTTTTTCATATCAGAGAAAATTGTAGCGAATTCAACATTTCCTTTGCTATGATATCCATTAAGAGCTGCGGCAGACAGGTTAGCAGAGCCAATAATTGTAAACACCTTGTCTTCTCCATAAAATCGAAATATTTTACTATGGTTAAATCGAAATGTTTTTTCTTTATTTAACACATTGATATCACTCCATTGAACATTTTCTTTTTGATAGGATTCAAATAACTCTTTTGGGATAGAAGCGACGTTGTTCGCACTATATGGTATTGATATTTTAATATCACCATCTACATATTTTCTAATGTTTTGCACCACAGCCGCCGATGAAAAATATGGGCTGATAATTTCTACAGATTTAAATTTTTTTGCATGATTTTCTGCTTTTAATTCCTCTAATTTATCAAAAAATGAAGATTGAACAGAGCTGTAATTACCTTTATATTGCCCAATCTTTTTCGTATACAAAACCTTGCGAAAGAAACCATGAATTGCCGTTTCGGCATCGGTATATTCCTTTCCATAAATATCATTTACAGACTCAATAAACCTTTTATAATCATCTTTTATGGCTCTTGGATAATATACGCCATTCTTAAATTCAGTAATCGTAAACACTTCCAGGTTGGTTGTCCAGGCAGCAAAACTTAGATTATTCGAACCTGAAATAATAATTAAACCAGAGTCATTTAAAAGTAAGTAACTCAGTTTTGGGTGAAAAGCCGGCCATCTTACATCATTCTTTTTCAAGACAATCGGTCTGACATCGTAAGCTAATGAGGGCGCAATTTTATCTTTTGCGAAGAAATCGCAATAGACAGTAATGGGAGGAAGATATTTTTGATAATGTCGCCAAAGAATAGTATTTTGTATTTCGTTATTATTAAACGGAACGCCTGAGAAAAAAATTGGCAGAAGATAATTCTCAAAAAATCGGGAATCAAAATTATAAGTATAGAAAAGTGCTGCTGTTACTTTCCTTCCTCGCAGGCTTTCTTCAAGTTTCTCTATTAGTATTAGTTCTTCCATTTTTTATCTAATATCTGACTATACAGGCTGAGATAACCATCGATAAAATAGCTGTTTTCAAAATAATCAGGATAGTCGTTTACAGGCATAAAATTATCTGTCTGCCCATATAAAATGATTACTTTATTATCTTTTAGTTCTGTCCAGCCCCGATGGTTACCATTAAAACTCTTAACCACCTGGTTTCTGGCTATCAGGCCTTTCACTTTGCTCTCGGTATCAAGTTTAAGGACATCTCTTAAATTATACAAAACCTGATTGGAATATCCATAATTTTCAGCACCTCCGTATGGTCTAATGTTAGCCCAAAAATCGTTTTCCTTTTTTAATTCTGCCATTTTCCAACCGGCTTTACTCAATAGTTTATTATAAGCATGATTACAGACACTTACGATACGTTCTGTGTTTTCTATTTCCTCAAGTACAGGTTTAACGCTATCTTCTAAAAGAGGATCTGTCCTCAGTTTTCGGGTAAACGAGTATAGATTAAAATCTTTTAAATAGTTTCTTTCCTGTTTCTGTATATACTCAAAAAGCAAATCCTGAACATGATTCCGGTTTTCCGTTTTTAAGATGCGTTCGGTAAATAATTTCTGTTCACTTTCAGTTATTCTTTCAATTAAACTGGCAAAAAATTTTAGATTAGAAGTACTTATATTGTATTTCTCTTTATAAAAAATCTCATCAACTATCTTTGCAATTGCATTAGAGGCTGTTTTTTCACCTACAGAATTTTCAATAATTTTATCAAAATCCGGATACTCTAATAACTTCATATCCCTAAAAGGACGAATGTATTTACCATAAATACCGTAGGTTCGTTGATTGGTAAGTATGTTTTGCGTGTCGTTATTCGCTAACAGGAATTTTTGATTTTCGCTAATTACTATTTTATTATCCGTTACTCTTTTCGAGATTACCGTAATTCCATTAAAACCTGTTTGATTTAAATATATTTTTCGGGCATAAGCAAAGGCTTGCTCTATTTTAATAAAAAAAGAGACAAACCCATTATCATCCTTACTCCTGTTTTTATACCAAAATTGGGCATAACACAATATCTGAAAATCGACAAGGCTGGTAGAGACCGTTGACAGGTGAGCTATTAACTTGTGGCCGGCATGTGCCCAAACGCTCTGGAACCCCAGAGGATCACGTGACCCTTTTAGTTTAAAATCGGGATCTATTTGGGTGAAATAATACATGTTAATGTGTTTCAGAAGTATTTGACAGGCCCTCTTCGTCGGTCATTTTGTTTTTAGAATTCAAAACTAAACATTTTTTCTCTATTTCCGGCCAATATCTGACTGATGTTCAGCATAAAATACATTGTTGGCCCCGTGAAAATACAGAACTCCAATATCCAGAGGATAATTTTTCAGCTGAGAAAACCGGCTTATTGCATTTGTATGGGAATAAAAAAAACGGCTACCCTCGGCAGCCGTCTTTTAAGATAATGATTTGTCAGCTATTGGCGTTTGCCATAAAATGTAGTGCCATTTTGAGCTCCTGAATGATTATCAAACCAATAGTTGAAGGTTCCATGTTCCATATCAAAATCCCCATAATGCATATCCCCGGCCTGATGCTGACTGCTAATATGCTGTTGCCAGTCCGTCATTCCTGAGCTCCCTCCCATCATGTTGCCCATCTCATACATATGATGTTGCCCGGTCATGTAATGACCATATTGGTTGTAAAAATCCTGGCCCGTACTGCAAAGCATGACCGAGTCTCCATTTTGATACAATTCCATGACAAAAGTGGTGTCGAAACCGACACTATCATAACAATGGATGTTGATAATTGAATCGTTTACTGCAGAAACATCTGCTGTTCCGTCATGTTTAAGGTTTCCGGTAACCAGCGAACCTTTATATGTTCCGGCCACATCCCGGGCTGAATAATATTTTGCGGGAATACTCTTGCTACACGAAGCCAGCAAAAGGGCAAACAGCATTGATATTGCGAAAAAAACAAACTTTCTCATAATATTTTATTTTTTAGTTAAGGTGACTTCTAATATTTATATTGTTATCCCATTAACTTCAAGCAATTTAAAAAAGAAACCAAAGCTGGAGATAAATTGAATTATTATCACCGGCGTTCCTGTCAAAGCCATCATAATTATCTGTCGCTCCATTAAATTTATTATAAGCGGTATAGATCAGGGATATTTTAGTATTTTCCCATGGCAGGAAATCAATTTGGGTCATTAGGCCGCTGCTGTTTGGAAGTCCCATTCTGCTTCCTGATACAGAAGCCGGAGCATAAATAATATTGTCTGAATTACCATTATAGTTAAAATACCCGAGAGTAAACTTATAACCTTTCCGGATGTAGATACTGGCGTCCGTTTTAAAGGAATTAATCTTATCTGTCAAAAACTGACTGTCACCGGCTTGGGAACTGGCATTAAGCTCTTGTTTCTCTGCAACATAACTGCTATGCAGGGTAAATTGACACTTTGCAAAAGAATGTTCATACTGAAGGTCAAATCCAAAATCAGCATAATTATCCGTTGCCCCTGAAACCCCTATGGGATACAACCTGGTTGATAATCCGAAAGTACCCACTTCGAGGTAACTTTTTGTCCATTGGTGTTGTATAGCAACGCGCCAGTACGGACTTAATCCTTTAATCGTCATTACGGATGAATTGTCGGGAGGGAAAACCGTTCCAAAGGGTGCAGTCCGGTACACGCTAAAACCGAGATAGAGGGTGTTGCCAAACAGCCCGTAGGTACCAGCACCCAATGTCCCCATAAGGCCTCCTTCAACAATTGTACCTGCCGATGGAGCCGGCGCCACGCCCGAAGCCGAATAAGGATAGCTCCATGGTGAGGCGGTATTCCATACATCCTCCATCATAGGACCATTATTCAGGGTTAAACCATATAAAAGTGGCGTCTTGCCAATCCGGGTAGTGTTGGCATAACGAATATCAAGCATATCAATTCCAAAAGTTCCCTCATCGTCCTCCATGGAAAGTTGTATAAAGGAACCCAAATGAGGAGCGATTATACCTCCATAATAGAGACTCACTGATTGTGGAAATTCAACATTATTATTCTGTGTTCCGGGTATATTTTTTGCCAGGCGGGTAAACCCGGTGTTAAAACCCAAAGATATCTGTGGGATATGAAGCAGTTTTAATACGTCCCTGCTACTTTTCCCGTTTGAAGAAGACTCCTTTTGTACAATGGTCTTTATGTTCGTCATGTTATAACCGTTTAACTTAAACTGCCTTCCAAAGGAAGTGAGCTCCGGGAATACCGTATGGCAGGCAGAACATGATAAACCTGTTTGCCTCGCAAAGCTGGGAATTGCTTTGACCGGAACAGGCGTTGTTGCAAAAGCAATAAATAAAATAATTGCTCCTACAATGCCTAACCTTCTTTTGGAGGAAACTGGTACCTTTTTACCTTTTCCCCGATAATAAAAATTTTTCATTTTTTGATTTTTTGATTTTTTTGTTGTTAATAAATATATTCAGAAGCCTGCAAATTAATTCTTGTTGCACATCACAATCTCCGAAAGAATCTCAGAAAGCACTTATTAGAAGTCCCCTTATGTATCAAAATAATTTTTGCTTCAATAATTTATGATTATTATTAGATTTTTTATATGTTTATAATGTATTATTTTATTGACATCCAATTACTTGTGTTTGGTGCTGTCGCCATGCATTTTTCCCATTTGTTCCATCATCATCTTCATGCGCATGGCGCTGTCACATTTCATGGTTTTATTTCCATTCATCATCTTCTTCATCATAGCTATATGTTTTTTTATCACCCTGCTACGGCTTGCGGAGTCCATCCCCTGCATGTTCATATTGCCCATCTGTTCCATCATTTTCATTCGTCTGGCGCTATCGCAGCATTTCATGGTTTTATTTCCTTTCATCATCATGTTTCCGCTTTTCATGTTGGGATGCGTTTTCATGGAAGCTGAATCAGGTTGTTGGTATTGCATTCCCAAATTCGGCATCAGGTTTGAATTAACAAAAGCTCTGTTCATCATTCCGTTCCCGGCAAAGACTTCCCCGATAAGGAAGAAAAATACCAGGATCATGGGTGTTAAAATTTGTTTTTTCATTTCTTTGTTTTTTTAATTTGTTAATAATCTTCATCTTAATTATTTGTTAGTGCGAATGTTCATGGCTGTCCGTTGAGTCCCGGGGAGAATTTGCACCTTTTTCCACTCCGGAATGTTTATGTTCCACCTGTTCACCGGCATTGTACATAGCTCCTCCCCCATGATCATACATACTTCCGCCAGGCATTTCCATTATATATTTTTCCATGGGCTTAACGCCTGTTCCTTCTTCATAAACCATTTTACCACCAAGGTAAGCTGAGTAAACAAGAACAGAAGAGGTAGCAATTAAAAACAAGGTGATAATCAATAACTCCTTGTATTTAATTTTACTCTTTCTAAAGACAAACCACAAAGTAACCGAAACAAAAGCAGTAGTAATAATGAAGCCCAAAAGCTTGTGGACTTCCATAATTTTATGGATTGCATCGTCATGAACGACACCTCTTGCATCTTCATAGAGTCCGCTGGCTAACGCCGCAAGGACACTGATAGCCCCCAGAATCATTATCCAGTAGAGAACGATCTTCAGCTCTTCTCTCTTCTTTTTGAACAGAACAGCCAAAAAACTGATAAGCGTTGCTGTTAGCAAAAGTGCAATGGGAAAGTGGACAATCATGGGATGAATCGTTTCCATTTTTCTTTATTTTTTTAGTAATAATTTATTTTTTATATCTATTAATTTTATTGATTTTTAAGCCGTAAGGCATTCGAAATAACCGAAACTGAACTAAAGCTCATGGCAGCTGCGGCAATGATAGGACTCAATAGAATTCCGAAAAACGGGAAGAGTACACCAGCAGCTATGGGAACGCCAATAGAATTATAAACAAAGGCAAAAAACAGGTTTTGTTTTATATTACGCATCACCTTCCTGCTCAGGTCATGTGCCCTTACAATTCCGTTCAAATCGCCTTTTACAAGGGTAATCTCGGCGCTTTGCATGGCGATGTCGGTACCGGTACCCATGGCAATGCCAATATTGGCCAATGCCAGTGCCGGCGCATCGTTAATACCATCTCCGGCCATGGCTACAACATGTCCCTGTTCCTGTAATTCTTTTACCTTATTGTATTTGTCTTCCGGAAGGCAATCGGCCTGATAGGCATCAATACCCATTTCGGTAGCAATGGCTTTTGCCGTAAATTCGTTATCACCGGTAAGCATTATCACCTTAAGTCCGGACTTGTGCAACGATTTTATGGCTGCTGCAGAAGTCTCTTTAATTTTATCGGCTACACTTACCATCCCTTCCACATTTTTATCAATAATCAGAAACATAACAGTTTGCCCGGACTGCTGCCATTTTTTTGCCAACGCTCTATTCTCTTTTGGTAATTCTGCTCCAAAAAATTCAATGAGACGCAAATTTCCCAGCCCAATTTTTTTTCCGTTTAGTTTTGCCTGAACTCCCATTCCTGTAACCGCCTCAAAATCATCTACCTCCAAAAGAGGAATGTTTTTGGCACGAGTTCCTTTCACTATGGACTCGGCCACAGGATGTTCGCTGTTCTTATCAACCGAAGCCGCGAGTTGCAAAATTTCATCATCCTTTTTATTATTGTTGAAAGAGACATAGGATCTCAAAGCAGGCTTCCCTACGGTCAGCGTACCTGTTTTGTCCACAATAACGGTATCTATCTTATTCATTTCTTCTATAGCTGCGGCATCTTTCACCAACACACCCGATTGGGCTGCCCGTCCGGTACCAACCATAATAGACATGGGGGTTGCCAGGCCCAGAGCACAAGGGCAGGCAATCACCAGTACTGCAATAGCATTCACAAAGGCATACACAAGTGCCGGCTCAGGTCCCCAGAAATACCAGACAGCAAAGGTTATAACAGCAATCGAAATCACCACCTGCACAAAATATTTTGCTACCGTATCTGCCAGCTTTTGGATAGGCGCTCTGGAGCGACTTGCTTTGTTCACCATCTCAATGATTTGAGCAAGCAACGTATCAGAGCCAACCTTCTCGGCTTTCATTTTAAAGGTCGTTCTGCCATTAACAGCGCCACCGATGACCTTTTCTCCCTCAAGTTTTTCTACCGGGATGGATTCTCCGGTAATCATGCCTTCGTCAACGACAGCAGCCCCCTCGAAAATAGTACCATCCACAGGGATCTTTTCTCCCGGACGGATTTGAAGGATATCACCGACCATGACCTCTTCAACGGGAATTTCCTGCTCTTTCCCGTTGCGAATTACCCTTGCTATTGGAGGAACGAGGTTTAGCAGCGCTTTTATGGCTGTGTTGGTTTTGCTGTGGGCGCGTAATTCCAGAACCTGACCTAAAAGTACCAGTGTAAGGATAAATGCTGCCGCTTCAAAATAGAGATGAACATAACCCTGGGCATCCTTGAATTGAACGGGGAAAAATCCGGGAAAAAACATTCCCAACACACTAAACAGAAAAGCGGCTCCCACGCCGAGAGAGATAAGCGTCCACATATTTGGCGACCACCTCCTTATTGAATTCCAGCCCCGGACAAAGAATTCACCGCTTGAATAAAAGACTACAGGGATTGTCAAAGCAAACTGAATCCACCGCCAAACCATTTCGGGTGCTATTTTTGTGAAATCAAGGAAAGAAACATAATCGGACATGGAGATGATGAGGACGGGTACAGAGAGAATCAGGGCGAACCAAAAACGATGCGCCATTTTCTTATAGGCTATTTCCTCCTCGCTTTTCTCAACTCCTTTTTCCGGAACCATGTCCATCCCGCATTTTGGACAGGAACCGGGTTTATCACTTTTTACCTCAGGATGCATAGGGCAGGAATATACCACCTGTTTTTTGCTTTTCAGACTTACTTCCTTTATCAGATGCATTCCGCAAACCGGACAATCGCCCGGCTGATCGTAAGTTTTGTCGCCTTCGCAGCGCATGGAACAGTAGTATTTTCCGGAATCTGAAGCCATTGGCGAATGTGCCGGCTTCTTCATCTCGTGTGTATGATCATGTTCGTCGTGTGTATGCACATGAGGTGCCGGCGTGTGGCTGTGTTGTTCACCGTGTGCTCCCGAGGGACCGCCCACAGGAACCAAATGCATTCCGCAAACAGGGCAATCGCCCGGATGATCGTAAGTTTTGTCGCCTTCGCAGCGCATGGAGCAGAAATAATTTATGTTTCCCTCCTCCCCTTTTTTATTTGCTTTTGAATGAGTATCCATTTGTTTATCAATTATATGTTTTGAAACTTTTTAATCTGGTAGTTTTTACAGGAAAACAATACCGAAGATTTTTTAAATATCCTTTAAAATGCTGTTATATTCTTCTTTGGTAATTTCGCCGCGGGCATACCTTTTTAACAGTATATCACGAGCCGTTTCCATACGATATCTGTTTTCAACAGAATTTCTGCCGAAGAGGGTATACAGCAACCAGACAAAGAGAGCCATCATTACCAGGCCACCTATCCACCAGTAACCCATTCCCCAGCCCATATTCCCAAAATTCATCATGACTTTAATTTTTTAAACGGTTAATACTTTATTTAATGTCTGTCTCTTTCTATCGGGGGTACAAGACCCCGGTTCATTCATGCCGCAAGTATCGCAGGAAAAGACTTCGCCCAACCCGGAATTATCCCGTTCACAACTTTCAGCCGGTTTCTTCCAAACCAACGCAAAGCTCATAGCCAGCAAAGCAGCAGCAACAATGACAAGTGTGAGAATGAACAATTTGAGCAACATGACTTAATTTTTATTGATTTATTCTTTTTTTCTTATCCACAGCAGGAAGGGCCTTTTTTCCCAAACGTTTTTTTGTTTTCCTTTGCCATGTTTGAAATCAGACCGCTAAAAAGTCCGCGATTACGCTTGGCAGGCGATTCCCGAAAATCAAATGGAACCCTCGACAAGGCTTTTCTGAGAGAGTCAGGGGATGCCAGTTGCGGGTAGTAATCAACATCTACAAAATCCAGGCCAAAATGCAGGCCTTCAACCCCTTCTAATCCGTTTAACTCTTGCTGAACGTTGTTTTCATATTCCCCGGAAATAATCTTTTCCGATTGAAACCGTACTGTATTCAGATAATTTTTCATGGCTTTTAATTTTCTACAAACATAGTATCAAACAGTCTCTTAGGCGTTACACAATTATGGGAAAGACTTATATGTTTTTTTGATTCGGGAAATGGCGACATGAGAAAAGTTCAAAACCCAAAAGAGCCTGCTTATGAACAGCATTCTGTTTTCAAAGCAAGCTTCTTTCGGAAATCGGGGACAATATTTTTACAAAGAAGCAACCACCCTCTTTAGTTTTTCGCTTATTTCCAAGGCAATGCCTTTCATCTCTTCATTATCGACTTCCGCCATCGCGGCAACAGGATCTATAGAGCTCACCTCTACCTGGCCCCCGTTTTTCTGAACGATAAGGTTACAGGGAAGCATAGTTCCGATTTTGTCATCGGCCGTCAGGGACTTTAAAGCGTAAGGAGGGTTGCAGGCTTCCAAAACCCGGTATTTCCTGAAATCCACGTTTAACTTTTCCTTTAATGTCTTTTGAAAATCAATTTCGGCAACCACACCAAAGCCTTCTTCTTTCAATGCTTTTTTTGTGCGGTCGATGGCTTCTTCAAAAGAAGCTCCTTTTAATGTTTTGGTGAAATAGTAACTCATGTCTTTGTTTTTTTAGATGATTAATACTTTTTGAATCATGTCACAAAATTAATTCATCATCCGGCGTTACATGTTACATAATTATGGTAAAAACTTATATGTTTCTTATAACCGGATTTTTAAAGTATCTTGCAGATATTGAATAGAAAACAGGCTTCGCCGGGATGAACAAAAAAAATTAAGCCAAGTCGCCCAAATACCATCGGCACAAGCCGGAACTTGTCAAAAAACCTGCCTGCTTTCCATCGCTTTTTTGCTGATATTAAAAACTAATTTTTCCCGAAAACGTGAGCACCCCGGGCGAATTAATTAAGGAGCGTAACAAACTGGTATTTAGCAGACAACAGGAAAGAACAGAACCCCCATTGGGGGAGCTGCCCCATCTCGTGTCGCCTATTCCGGAGTAGCCGGGCCGCTCATTCCGCTGAGTTTGAATCAGTAACTTTACTACATCAGATAAAGTTGTTGAAATAATTAAAAAAAATTTATCAGAAGAGAGATTTTTTTAAAAAAAGGTAGTAGTTTTGCCGCCAATATTATAGGTGTTCACCAATTAACAGTTGAGCATAAATTATTAAACAAAAGATCTTGAAAGATTATGAAGAATAGTATCCTTATCAGTACGCTTATATTCATGAGCTTATTTGTTGTTTTTCATTCAGCTTTTGCTCAGGATACTCTTAAACAAAATAAGTTTGAAAATGCTGCCGCAAACCATAAGTGCCTTAAATGTCACGAGCATAGATTTTACACCTACTATAATGACTTGAGCGATAAGAATGTGATAAGAAGGATGAATCCTTTTTATGTTATTGATTCAGCGTCGTTTTACAAACAAAACCATTGCACATTTCAATGTGTTGATTGTCACGACGCCGATTACGCTAAATTCCCACACAACGGACAGTTGCAAATGGAAGAGATGCCCACTTGTATTGATTGCCATGAAGGGGATGAGAATACGGCAAAGTTTCATTTTGAGAATATCTACAAAGAATATAAGGCTAGTATCCACTTCAAAGAATTCGGCAGCAATTTCAGTTGTTGGTTGTGTCATAATCCCCACAAATATAAAGTTACCGCAAGGAAAAGTAAAGATATCAGCAAGGTAATTATTTATGACAATGAAATGTGTTTAAGTTGTCATTCAAAAGAGATCAATTTCTCGGTACTTTCTGATTCCGCACCTAAAAATATGATTGCTGCCCATGATTGGCTTCCCAATCAGAAACTTCATTTTCAACATGTAAGATGCCTTGACTGCCATGCGAAGGTACAGAACGGTACGATGGTCGATCACGACATATTACCTAAAGGAAAAGCAGTTAAAAAGTGTGTAAATTGCCATTCGAAAAATACTTTTCTCATGGCCACACTGTATAAATTTCAGTCAAGAAGGCACAGGAGTAAATTCGGTTTCCTGAATGCCACTATTTTAAACAATTCATATGTGATAGGTGCCAACAGGAATTATATTCTGAATGTAGTGAGTGTGGTTTTATTCGCATTGGTAATTATTGTGCTTATTATTCATGGAATTCTGCGTATAATAAAAAAATGATATGGAAGAAAAAATTTATTTATATCCCGTTTGGGTAAGGGTCTGGCATTGGTTGAACGCTTTGCTATTCTTTTTATTAGTCTTTACAGGACTCAGTATGCAATATGCAGCTAAGGATTCTCATTTGATTCCATTTAATTTTTCTGTTACAATCCATAATATTTGCGGAATAATCCTCGTTATTAACTTTTTGTTTTTTGCGTTTGCAAACCGCTTTACATGGAACGGAAAATACTATAAAATCCAGTTGAAAGGGTATGGAAGGGATCTGTGGAAGCAAATTAAGTTTTATTCCTGGGGAATTTTCGAAAAGGAACCCCATCCTTTTCCTGTAACCAAAGAGAGGAAATTCAACCCTTTGCAACAACTTAGTTATGTTATTGCCATGTACCTTCTTCTTCCATTGATCATTATCACCGGCCTTGGCCTGATGTTTCCTGAATTAACACTGACCGTCTTATTTGGCAAGAGTGGTATCTGGTTAACAGATCTGTTCCATCAGTTTTTGGGCTTCTTTCTAACTATATTTTGGCTGATTCATTTGTACTTCTGTACCGTGGGAAAAACTGCAACGAGTAATTTTAAGAGCATGATTGATGGCTGGCATTAGGTAAAATAACCATATTGCTGCTCTGACACATTACGTGACTTTAAAGAACTTTGTCATATACTGAATCCCGTTCGAAATGGGAGGAGAAGTTTCACAATATTGATTATTTGTTCTTTAAAAGATATATCGTTTTACTTTGGATGGTAACTGAAAGTTTTACAGAGGACTCGAATTATCACAAAACCTTTGTTTTTACTCCTATGATATAGATGATATGTGAGCGGCTACCTTCGTTTAATTATTCATTGTTAAGAGAATTAAAAAACACAGGGTTTGCCACATATCTGTTTATTATATTTTGTATTTCGGATATACTTAAAACTATCGGCTTAGCCCTGATATATTATTTCTCAAAAAGTTGCTTATAAAGGAGATGGACAAAGTGAAAAGTATAAATCTAAAAACCAATCACCTGTTGATATATGTCACTTTGATTTCCAAAAATAAACATTTTTTAAAGTGAAAATATCGCCCGCCAAAACATTCAACGAATTCTTTTTGATTTAGATTTGGTGTTAGCAACTTTAAAAGTCATTAGTTTATGTTTCAATTTATTATTGGGGGGGCAATGCCTGGCCTGATGCTTTTAATGAAGGCTGATTTAGTGCGTTTCAAAACAAACAAAAGTCATTGGAAGGCACTGAATCTAATAGCTTTTCGCGTTATTTTATCAGGTCAGCTTTAAACAACTTCAATATTAAATTTCTAATTTAAATGCCACATTTAATAATATATAATCAGATATGAAAAGAGGTAAAGTATTTTCAGGTAGCATGATAAAGTTTTATCTTCTTTTTCTTTTCCTTTTTTCTTTCACTTGCATAGTCGCACAGTCTAATGACGACTGTATGATGTGCCACGAAGACCCTGAATTAACAGCAGTGGTAACTGGAAAAACGGTCTCAGTGTTTGTTAATACCAGCATATTAAAACAATCAGTCCATAAAGATGTTAAGTGCATTGCCTGCCATGATGATGTTAATACAGAGGACTATCCACATGCCGATAAATTAAAGAAATTAAAAACTGTTGACTGCGGAAGTTGCCACAAAGCAAATAAAATTAAATATGATGCCGGTGTTCACGGGCAGGCAATGAAATTAGATGTCCGGTATGCCCCTAGTTGTAAAGAATGTCATGGCGCTCACAATGTTATTCCACGTGATAACCCCAATTCGAGGACCTATAAGATGAACATTCCTTACTTATGTGGAAAATGCCATAAGGAAGGGGCTCCGGTAGCCAGAATTTATAAACTTGATGAGCATAGCATCATCAAAAATTACAGCCAGGGGATACATGGAAAAGGTCTTTTTCAATTCGGCTTGCTTGTTACTGCAACTTGTAATGATTGCCACAACAGCCATTTGATATTGCCACCTGAAAGTCCAAATTCATCCATTAACCCCAAACGGATTGCCCACACCTGTATGAAGTGCCACGTCAATATTGAAAGAACGCACAAAAAGGTAATCAGAAGTGAATTGTGGGAAAAGGCACCGGGTGCTATTCCCGCCTGTACTGCTTGTCATACGCCTCATAAAGTTAAGAAACAAAAGATTGAAAATGTTATCCCTAATAGATCCTGCTTAAAATGTCATCTGAAAGATTCTTCAAAAGGTAAATATTTAATATCACAAGCGGGTGATACGCTGCAATTTAATTTGTCTGATCTGGCCAATTCGGTACATTCCAAAATACAATGTGTCAAATGTCATATCGGAGCTTCTCCTAACCTGGCACGTCCTTGTAAGACTGTTGGTCGCGTGGATTGTTCTAACTGTCACGTCAAAGTCTCAAATAAATATTTTACCAGTGGTCACGGGAAGGATTATTTAAGAAAGGTTAAAGAAGCACCATATTGTACCAATTGCCATGGAACGCACAAAATTAAATCCAGGTTTGACGACAGTTCACCAATATACCGGATGAATATACCCAAACTTTGCGGAAAATGCCATAAAACCGGAGGTAAGGCAAATGAAGTAGCAAAATTGAACGAAGTTAATGCTTACCACGACTATTCAATCAGCATTCATGGTAAGGGGTTGATTCAGCAGGGGTTGCTGGTAAGCGCAGTTTGTACTGACTGTCATACCACACATCATGAATTAAAGGAAAGTGATTCTCTTTCTTCGGTGTATCCTGAAAATGTCCCCGGCACATGTGCAAAATGTCATAAGAGCATCTATGAAAAATATATTTCCAGTGTTCATTCAGTCCTTAATAAAAATAAAGATAAAACCAAAACTTATCCTACTTGTGCCACCTGCCATTCACCGCATTTGATAAGTGAAACGGATAGGGATAAATTTATGAATGAGATCACTGTTCAGTGTGGTTCCTGTCATAAAAAGCTTGCTGAATCCTACAAATATACTTTTCATGGAAAGGCCTACTTGTTGGGAGATATGAATGCTGCCCGATGTTCTAACTGCCACGGCTCGCATCACATTCTTAAAGTAAACAATCCCAATTCGAAGGTGGGCTTTAAAAACATTGTGAGCACCTGTAAGAAATGCCACGCAAATGCCACCCTTGAATTTACCGGTTATCTGACACATGCCACTCACAGTAATAACCCGGTATTGTCCTGGTCATTTTGGGCAATGACCAGTTTGCTTTTGGCTGTATTTGGTTTCTTTGGGATACATACACTGTTGTGGTTACCCTCTTCACTTAAACAACGAAAGATTAACAAATATACCACCCCTGTTGGCCTGACGAAATATTACAAACGGTTCAACAACACACAACGGCTCACTCATATTCTGGTTATTCTGAGCTTCCTGTTGCTTGCCTTAACGGGCATGACACTAAAGTTTGCGCACATGGAATGGGCCTCATGGGTTGCTCAATTGTTGGGCGGAGTCAGGTCTGCGGGTAGGATTCACCGGTTTGCGGCAGTTATCACTTTTGGCTATTTTGCTTTTCACCTGGTTACCTTGTTCCAGTTGAAAGCCAAAGAAGGTATTGGTTTTAAAGAATTCATCTTTGGAAAGAACTCGCTGATGTTCAATAAGCAGGACATCAAGGATTTCGGTGCATCAATCAAATGGTTTCTTGGCAAAGGCCCACGGCCTGAATATGGACGCTGGACTTATTGGGAAAAGTTTGACTATTTTGCAGTTTTTTGGGGCGTGGCAATTATTGGTTTATCCGGTTTGATTCTCTGGTTTCCTGAATTTTTCACACGCTTTATCCCGGGATGGGCAATCAATGTGGCTCAAATTATTCATAGTGATGAGGCCCTGCTGGCTGTCGGGTTTATCTTTACCATTCATTTCTTTAATACCCACCTGCGTCCCGAATCATTTCCAATGGATACTGTAATATTTACCGGCTATGTTCCTCTTGAAGAATACAAGAAAGACCGGCCACGTGAGTATAAAGAATTGGTTGAATCAGGAAAGCTGGATGAGGTAGTGGTTGAAAAAGAAATACCGAGGTCATGGATTAATACAGACAAATTTTTTGGCTTCCTGTTTTTATCACTCGGCATCACCCTGGTTGTCCTTATTGTATATTCATTAATTGCCGGAGTTTATTAACTTGTTCATAATGATCTGATAATAATAAAATGCTCATCCGATAATCGGTTTAATTTTTTCGCTTAAGCGATAGTTTTTGATAAAAAGTAATGTTGTAAATTTAAATAATTATTAACCTTAAATTTTTAAAATCATGTACATTAAAAGTTTATTAATCGCTTGTTTCCTCTTTTTTCTGGGAGGAAACTATTTGACCGCCCAGAATTATGAATATGTAGGGGTAGCCAAATGCAAAATGTGTCATAACAAAACTTCTACCGGTGCCCAGTACAAAATATGGGCGCAATCAAAGCATGCAAAAGCTATGGAATCGCTGAATGCTACTGAAAAAAAAGACCCAAAATGCATTAAATGCCATTCCACTGCCGGTAGTGTTAATAAAGATTTGCTTGCAGGATTAAAAATGAGCGAAGGTGTATCTTGCGAATCTTGCCATGGCCCGGGTAGTGGTTACAAATCGTACTCTGTAATGAGAAGCCGTAAAAAATCGTTGGCTAAAGGACTTATTCTTCCTACAAAAGAAGTATGCATTCGTTGCCATAATACAGAAAGCAAGCATTACAAAAAATTTAATTATGATGAGTATGTAAAAAAGATTGCGCACCCAGTCCCATCCATTCAATAAATATTTGTTGTTTTTAAGGAGACTGCCCCCGGACGTACTGTAACGAAACTTCACAAATTATACGCATTCTTTTCTTCCGGAGATTGTTGTAGGGATTATACAGTGCGGAAACCCGGAATAATATCAGGAAGGATGCCATTGCCAGAGAAAGATTTTACAGAAGTTTCTCCAACTACCCAATGGCATTCTTTCTTATGATACATCCAACAGCGTGTTTCGGCAATTGATATTGCCAAACAGTGTATTCACAGCCCTGTAAGGGCGACAGGTTATTAGCCTCAACAAAAGCCACACAAAAACAAGTATCTGTACAACGACACAACAGGCAGCTGATCGTAATCAAGGAAATCTTATATCAACTCTGGTTATTAGTACGTTATATTTTAAAACCTGTCACTTTTTGGCAGGAAATGACCTTGCCAAAGAGGCGAAGCAGGTATTGACACAAAACGCTATCCACACAAATCGACATAGAACCAATATTTTGATATTTTTGTACTGTCAGTGTATTGTGTTTTTCGTGAAATACTCTTTTTGTAATTTTTATTATAAAAGAGAAATTTCAGCTTTGATTTAAGTGTTTGATTATGAGAAACAGATTACTCTTCCTGTTGATGGTTTTTCTGAGTCTGCAAAGCTTTGCTCAGCGCACCAACTCTTTCATTTCATTACGTAGCGGTATTTCAATACCTTTGAAACCATATAATTCTCATGATTTGGAAAAAGGAAGTTTTACTCAGCCCGGAATAAATCTGAGCGCAGATGGGGCTTGGTTTTTTACTAAGCATTATGGAATTGGCGGACAAGTCGGGCTTAATTTGCATCCCATTAATGTGTCTGCTTTAGCAAGAGCAAAAGTGGATGCAGACCCGTTTTTAAGCGACCTGACCATCCGGTCAGACCCCTTTCGGGTAATTAATGCTACGCTGGGAATTTATACCCATTGGAACATAGGTAAAAACTTTTCGGCGAATGCTAAATTGCTGGGAGGAATATTATGGGCAAACACCGCCTACCAATTATATAAGCCAACCTATTTCATGACCGGCCCGGGTTATTATGAGATTACCACCGCAAGAGACCATAAATTTGTCCTTGAGCCCGGCATAGGCATTGAATACAAAATTTCCTCCTGTTTTGCCTTAAAAGCAGATGCTGAGCTGTTGGGGCGAACAATGCGGTTTGGATTTAATACATGGGAAGGTGTACGTTACGAGAGGAAGCCCATTCGGTTTTTAAATGCCGTTATCGGTTTTGCCATCTTCCTTTAGGGATTGTAACGAAATAAAGTGACGGGTCTCGTTTAAAACGAGATTGCGGTTTTTCAAGACGCAAAAGCTGCGAATAGCCACTGTTTACCCCGTGAAATAGCAAAGCTAATATTTCACAGGGTGAATTTAAAACTTTTGCAACGAAGAAAAAGCGTAAAAGAACAAGCCGAAACCGTTAGGTTATTTCGTAGCAATCCCTTAGTGGTTAGAAATAATTTCTTTAATGGAAAGGCTGTTATCCTTTTTTGCTTATATCTAACAAAACGTCTTTCTTCAAAATTTTGAAATAACTACCTTTACAATTGATGATGCCGTCAGCTTTAAAGTCTTTTAATGTTCTGATAACGCTTTCATTGGTCATACACGACATGTTTGCAATGTCTGACCGGCTAAGCAGCGTGGTGAACTCCGGACTTTGATAGACATCGTCCGAGAGGTAAATCAAAGTATCGGCCAACCTGCCATTCATATGTTTGTTTGTCAAGTCTTTTAACTTGTCAAACAAATCAATAATCTCATGGTTTAAATACGCAATCAGGCTCATTGCAAACGGCTGGTTCGATAAAACAAGCCGCTTAAAAAGAATAACATCAATAAAGCAGGTTTTTGTGTCCTCCAGAGCTACCACAGAGAAATGATGACGGTAATCTGTACTAAACCCCGGCCCGCCAATAATATCAGGCTGTTTTAGGATCTTCAGGAGAATAGTCCGGTTATTGGAATCTTCCAATAAGACCTTTGTTTTCCCCTCTATGATATAGATGATATGAGTGAGCGCACTACCCTGCTTAAAGATTGTTTCACCGGCTTTAAAGTGTACGACAAATCGACTTGCATTTACTGTTTTTAATTGTTCATTGTTTAACGAATTAAAAAATACAGGCTTTGCTTCACATCTATTTACCTTGTTTTGCATTTCCGGCTTATTTAAATCCATTGGTGAGCCTTGATATATTACCTGCAAAAGATTGATTTATAAGGTGACAGGCAAAACGAAAAAGTATAAATTTAAAAACCAATCATTTGTTGATATATATCACTTTGTTTTCCAAAAATAAACATTTTATTAAGAATAAACATCAATCACCAAAACATTCAATGGATTCTTTTTATTTTAAATTTGTGTTAACATTCATTAATAGTCTTTAATATTTTTTAACAATAAAAAACTACAAACTATGAAAAAGAAAATCACTTCTTATTTGATGTTCGTACTCATACTATCTGTGGGGGTTATAACGTCATGTACTAAAGTTGGGCCAGCAGGACCTGCGGGGAAAGACGGCACCAATGGTACCAATGGCACCAATGGGACTGATGGAACGGCCGGTTGTATTAAATGCCATGACAACTCTCAGACTATCCTGGCAAAATCATTACAATGGGAAGCCTCTGTTCATGCCACAGGCGGTGACTTTGAAAGAAACACCAAAACCTGCGCTCCCTGCCACACAAGCCAGGGATTTCTTGAAACTGTAGAAAACACACCCTCCGGAGGAGAAAGACCAGATACGACAGCCGCTACCATCGAAGACCCTGCCCCTCAAAATTGCTACACCTGTCATGAAATTCATCAAACTTATACGCCTGCCGACTGGACTAATACAACAACAGCCCCTGTGAAATTATGGATCAGTGGCAAAACCGTGGATTTTGGCAAAGGAAACCTTTGCGCCAATTGTCACCAACCCCGCGTTCCTAACCCATTGCCGGTTGTAGGCGGCGACTCCGTTACTGTTACCTCACCCTATTGGGGTGTACACCATGGCCCTCAGGCAGGTATTTTAGCAGGAAGCGGCGGGTATGAAATTGGAAGCGGGTACTCAAACTCATTTCACACCACCGTTGTTACCAATGGGTGTGTTACCTGTCACATGGCAGAACCTTTTGGCACACAGGCTGGCGGACACCAAATGGGAATGACTTATCTGTATCACGGTCATGAAAAAATTAACACCGCAGGTTGTATCACTTGTCACCCTTCAGGGTTAGATGCAAAAATTGCAGCTACGCAAACAGAGGTGCTTGATTTATTGGCACAGCTTAAAACACTTTTGGTCAACCATGGAGCAATGTCTGCAAGTGGTAGAATTATTACCGGGAAAATGTCTGCTAATGTTGCCGGAGCCTTACTTAATTATAATATGGTAGAAGCAGACGGAAGTGAAGGTGTTCACAACGCCGACTATGTTAAGACACTTCTCAACAACAGCATTCAGGCTTTAGGTAGTAAATAAGTTTTAAATGTTAATCAACACCAAACACTGCGCAAATGGTCATACTGCATAATATGACCTTTGCGCAGTTTTATAATGCCATTATAAATTTATAAATAAACGGATGAAGACAAATCGTAATTTTCTGGCATTTATGCTTTTACTATCAATAGTGTTGGTGAGTTCATGCCAATATGACATCCTTGTAAAGCCAACTCCCCCACCCCCCCCTACGGATACAATTAGTTTTGTAAAGGATGTCGAACCTATCTTTAATAATAGCTCGAATTGCACAGCCTGTCATAACACGGGAGGACAGGCTCCTGATTTAACCACCGGAAATGCTTTTAACAGCATTATAAGTATGGGGCTGGTAAATACATCAGATCCTGCATCCAGTGCAATCTATTGGACTCCTGATCCGGATAATAGTTCAAGTCATACCTGGAAAAAATATACAGACGCTCAGGCTCAGTATGTTTTAAAATGGATTAAACAAGGCGCTTTAAACAATTAAGTACGGTTTATGAAACGATCATGAAAATAGTATAAAGGGGTCTTTTATCTGAAAGCATGTGATTTTCTTTTGGAAACAACAGAAACAGGCTTTGCATGGTTCAGATATAGTTTTTAAATTTTTTTTAATGACACAAAATTATCAACGGATGAAAAAATTAATATTAAGTTTTCTGCTTATTTTTTTAATCGCAAGCGCAGGGTTTGCACAAAATACTTCGAAAAAAAAGAAAAGTGATAAACCGGTAAACTATCCATGGGATAGTGAGTTGCTGATTGATAACCAAACAACGCTTTCTCCACAGGCAAAAACACTGGAATGTATTATCCAACACAGGTTCGGTCTGGTAAACCAAAAGGGAATATCTGACCTTTTTGGTATCTATGCTCCCGGGGCAAACATACGCCTTGGACTGAATTATACCCCTGTTAAAAACCTGACGATTGGCTATGGCCTCACCAAAAAAAATATGTACAACGACTTTCAGGCAAAATGGGTAATCCTTGAGCAAACACGGTCAAATCGAATTCCCGTTGCCGTTGCCGTATTTGGTGATTTTGCCATTGATGGAAGAAGCAACAGTGCGTTTGGTACAAGCTATAAATTTACCGACAGGTTCTCCTATTTTAGCCAATTGATTGTGAGTAGAAAATTTAGCGAGTGGTTATCTCTGGAAGTTACAGGAAGTTTTACCCATTATAATATGGTCGCCCCGAAAAGGAATCATGATAACATTGGTGTGGGGATGAACGGTCAAATAAAATTTTCACCCGAATCCTCCATTATATTTCAATATGATATCCCTTTGAAGATTCAGGGTATTTCCGAACAAACGAGTTTTACCGAAACCAATTCGGCAAAACCAAATTTTGGTTTCGGATATCAGGTTGAAACAGCAGGACACTCTTTCCAGATTTATTTTACAACTGCTGACGGAATACTGCCCCAGGACATCTATATGAATAACCATCATGACTGGACAAAAAAAGACTTCATGATTGGGTTTACAATCACAAGATTATGGAACTTTTAACAGATAAATTAACAATAAAGTAAAATAATAAAAATGGTATTATTACAGGGTTATGCTGAGTGTAATTCACTACTAATAAGATTGATATGAAAAAATTGCCAAAATCATTTTATAGCTGGACAACCATTAGTGGTGTTGTGCTGGCCTCTGTTAGCTTTCTAATAATACTGTTCCTGATTCTGATTTCTACTATTTTCCCGAGAGGGGTTAGTCAGTATCTCGGACTATTTACCTACATCATACTGCCGGTTTTCCTGATAATCGGTTTGCTTTTAATCCCGATTGGGACATGGCGGAAATTTAAACGAGATAAAAAACGGCAGGTTCAGCGGGAATTGAAATTTCCAAAAGTTGATTTGAACGACCCCGGGCAGCGGATGATTGTTTTTATTTTTTTATTAGGCTCTGCGGCCATTGTTTTGTTTACTGCCCTGGGTAGTTACGAAGCTTTTCATTATACCGAATCTAATAAATTTTGCGGGACTTTGTGCCACAAAGTGATGTCTCCCGAATACACCACTTATCACCAGTCGGCTCATGCAAAGGTAGCTTGTGTAGAATGTCATGTGGGCTCAGGTGCCGGTTGGTATATAAAATCTAAACTTTCAGGTTTACATCAGGTTTATGCTGTTTTAACCAATACTTATCCAATACCCATAGCAACACCGGTTTACTCTCTGCGCCCTGCAAGAGAAACTTGCGAAGAATGCCATTGGCCTGAAAAATTCTACAACAGAGAGCTGATTTCAAAAAGATATTATCTGTCAGACGAGAAAAATACAGAGTGGGATATCACCATGTTGATGAAAACAGGACCCGCACATAAAGCTTTAGGCCTAATGAGTGGCATTCACTGGCATGTGAACCCGGAAGTTAAAATAGAATACGTGTCTGCCAACTTCAAGCGCGACACAATTGCTTTAGTAAAATATACGAACCTTAAGACCGGGAAAGTTTTTACTTATCGGGATACGGCTAATGTTTACACTAACACCCAAATCGACACTTTAGAACATCGCGTAATGGATTGCATCGATTGTCATAACCGTCCTTCTCATGATTTTAAATCGCCTATTAGATTTTTTGATGAGGCGATGAGTGCGGGTAAAATCCCAAAAAATCTGCCGGATGTTAAAATGGAAGCAATGGATATTTTATACAACAATTCGTTTCCCACCCCTGACAGCGCAAATCGATTTATTCGTTCTAAATTTACAGACTATTATCAGTCGATGTACCCGGAAATATATGACAGCAGCAAAGCACTAATAGACAAGGCAATAGAAGGTGTTCAAACTGCCTACAAACAGAATATTTTCCCCGAGATGAAAGCCCAATGGAGTTCGCATCTCAATTATGTCGGACACCTTGAAACAAATGGTTGCTTTCGTTGCCATAATAATTCCTTTGTCGATGAAGAGGGGGATGTAATTTCCAGAGACTGCAACCTGTGTCACGAAATAATAAGACAGGGGATTCCGGGCAAAATGGAAACGACTAATATTAAGTCAAGCCTTGAATTTAAACACCCTGTCGATATTGGTGGAGAATGGAAAAATTTAGCTTGTGTAACATGCCATAAAAATCTGTTTTAATTAAGTTTTTCATCTAAAGATTTGTAACAAATAAAGTGACGGGAATCGACGAAATAATTGGCGATTTCGGAAATTTTTATCGGGGTCAAGCCTTTGTTCTCTTAAAAAAGAAGAAGGGCTATCCGTTCCTGCTAATTTGCTCAAGCAAATCTTCTTTAAGAAGATGAAAGGTTTTGCCCGTAACCAGAATGAGGCCTTCGTTAGTGAATTCATGCAATATGCGGGAGACGCTTTCTTTGGATAATCCGGTCATTTCAGATAAATCACTTTTTGAAATACTCAGATCGAATGGATTGCTTTTATAGATTTTCCCACTTAAATAAAGCAATGCTTCAGCCACCCTGCCATGATGATGCTTTACCAAAAGGCTTTCCATCTTATTTGCCATGTTTAGGATGAAGTAATTTGAGTTTTCTATATAGTCAAAAGCCATCCTGGCATTTCCTTTCATAATATCAAGAAAAGTGCCCATTTCTATCAAACATAATTTGCATGACTCAACAGCAGTAATAGTAAAATGATGCTTTTTATCAATAAATAAACCGGGACCTGAGAAAAAAGATTGTGGCCGGATAAAGTCAAGGATGAAATGTTTCCCATTCTTCCCCTCCAGAGTTACTTTTGCCAATCCCTGGTTGAATGAAATCACATGAGTATTCGGCGTCCCGTTTTTAATGATGGTTTCTCCGGGACGATAGGTTACTTCTATTCGGGAATTCTCAATTCTATCCAGTTCATCAGGCTCTAAATGACAAAAAACCGATGATGCCAATGAACAGTTGGAACAATCTAAAGTCTTATCAAATCCCATATTTATTCAGTTTTGAAATTGTCAAAAGTTAGCTATTGAAAAGAAAGAATGATACAAGAATATTTTAAACTCAAAAAATTGTATCATTCTTTCCAAAAAAAGTTACTACGCAAAAGTATAAAAAAAAAGAGATTTGTCCATAATTAAAGTTTGGAAACTCTTTGAACAATACAGAAGTAAATGATAATCAATTTGTGGAGGCAATACTTTTTACCATTTTGAAGCAGAATACCAATAACGTCAACTGCCCATTAATACCAAATTGACACCAAAATTACCGTTATAAATTCTGATATCAAATTGGTATAAACAATTCTTTAACAAAAAACGACGATGGCTACTTCTAAAATTAGGGAGATACTTGTTTAAGGGGACTTCTGATAATATTACTCAATGTAATAATAACCTGATGATTACAGCACCTGATACAATACCACAACCATAAATAAAGGGCAGGCTTTATAAGAGCATCTTATTGACAAAAAGGGAAGAATCTTAGCCAGAGCTTAGCTGATCACATTGATTTCACCGGTTCTGATCCGGATGGATTTTTCAACATTTGAAACAAAAATCCAGCCATCACCACTTTTCCCTGTATATCCATATTTTTTAATCACTTCCGTAAGTATATCCACTCGATTTGCAGCACAAATCAATTCTATTTTTACCACAGTGGAATATTTCTGGACCAGATCAATAGAATAACTAAAATATTCGCTATCAGCCCATTGAGACAGAGCATTTGCATCAAGGACAGTCATTCCTGTCACACCTGCCCTTTCAAGCTTTCGTATCACAATCTCAGCTTGTTCTTTTCTGACATATGCTTTAATTTCTTTCATCGTATTATTTTTTAAGGATTAAACTTTATGCCAGCAGTATAAACTTTTAAAATCTGTTTTTATCAAGGGAGAAGAGGCTGGTTCTCTTCTCCCTAAAATCTGTTTGGCACACCCTTAACGGATTAGTTCTGCTGCTCCTCAATTAAAGCAGTTTTCTTAAATTTTCTTTTTTTAATAATATAGAAGATCGCCGGGAAAATAGTTAGTCCCAGTAGCATAGTGGTAAAAATACCACCGATCATAGGTGCTGCAATCCGTTTCATCACATCGTTACCGGTAGCATTCCCAATCATAATTGGCAACAGACCAAGAGCCAGCACCAGAACGGTCATCATAGTAGGCCGGATACGTTTTACCGCACCATCAAAGATTGCCTCGCGCAAATCTTTCAACGAATGCATTTTGCCTTGTTTTACTGCCTTGTCATAGGCAATGTCAAGGTAGAGCATCATAACAACCGCAATCTCGGCACTCACACCCAGCAAGGCAATCATACCTACCCAAACAGCAACACTCATGTGGAAGCCGGCAAAATAGAGGAACCAAATAGCACCCACGAGAGAGAAAGGCAGTGAGAGTAAGATAATACCTGTTTTCACAAATGACTTAGTGTTAAAATAGAGTAGCAAACTCACCAAAAACAGCGTAATTGGAATAACGAGTGCCAGTCTTTTGTTGGCACGCTCCATGTATTCAAACTGCCCGCTCCATATCAATGAATATCCCTGAGGAAGATGTATTTGCGCTTCGACAGCTTTCTTTGCTTTTTCTACATAGGAACCGAGGTCTGTATTTTTTATATCAACATAAACCCAGGCATTAGGCATAGCATCTTCCGATTTGATGGCGGGAGGGCCTTTCTTCACCACAAAAGTTCCCAGCTGGTCAAGCGGAATATTTCCCCCTTTGGGAAGTGAAACCAATACCCGCTTCAAGGCAGGTATATTTTCTCTGTAGTCGCGTTGGTACCTTAAATTAACAGGATAACGCTCCAGCCCTTCCACTGTTTTGGTTATATTCATCCCGCCTACAGCAGACATAAAGACATCCTGCACAGCGCCAACGGTAAGACCGTAACGAGCGATGGCATCCCGATCAATGTCAAAGTCAACATAATTACCCCCTTCGGAGCGTTCGGCATAAACCGATCGTGTTCCGGGGACTTTTCGAATCACCTTTTCAATTTCTTTCCCAAGACGTTGGAGTACACCCAAATCGGGGCCACCAATTTTTATACCTACGGGAGTTTTTATCCCGGTGGAAAGCATATCCGTCCTTGCCTTGATAGGCATAGTCCACACATTGGTAACACCTGGTATATTGAGGGCACCATTCATTTTACTGATCAAGTCTTTAACCGTAATATCCTTGGGCCAGTCACTCTTCGGTTTTAGCCTGACCACAGTTTCAATCATCGACAAAGGAGCCGGGTCGGTGGCAGTCTCTGCTCTTCCTATTTTACCAAAGACGGACTCTACTTCGGGAAATGATTTAATGATTTTATCGGTTTGCTGTAACAGCTCACGGGCTTTCGTAATGGAAATTCCAGGTAAAGTACTGGGCATGTAAAGCAGATCACCCTCAAAGAGTGGCGGCATAAATTCCGAGCCAAGCTTTTTGTATGGGAACAAGGTAGCAGCAACAATCAACAAGGCTGAAATTATCACAAGCCATCTCTTTTTCATTACAAAATCGACAATGGGATGATAAATATTCATCAGGAATCTTGTAATCGGATTATCTTCTTCCTTCACCATTTTCCCACGAATAAAAAAGTGCATTAAAACGGGAACAATGGTGATAGCGAGAAGAGCTGCAACGGCCATAGAATAGGATTTCGTATAAGCCAGAGGTTTGAATAACCGGCCTTCCTGATTCTGAAGTGCAAATACCGGAAGGAAAGAAACAACAATAACGAGTAGAGCGAAGAAGATTGTAGGGCCTACTTCTTTTGAAGCATCCAAAATAACTGCCCAGTGCGGTTTCTGCTCTTCCTTCGGCTTCAACTGGTTGTGCAACACATGAAACTGCGCATTCTCAACCATGATAATGGCAGCATCCGACATGGCCCCAATGGCAATCGCTATCCCCCCAAGCGACATGATGTTTGCGTTAAGTCCCTGCAAGTGCATGATAAGCAATGCGCCCACCGTTGCCACGGGAAGTGTAAAAATAGCCACCAGCGAACTTCGGAAGTGAAAAAGAAAGACAAAGATAACCAATGAAACAATCAGTATCTCTTCGAGCAACTTATCTTTAAGGTTGTCGATAGCCCTGTCAATGAGTCCGGATCGGTCATAAGCCGTAAGGATTTGCACATCAGCCGGAAGTGATTTCTTCAATTCCGCCAGCCTTTTCTTGACACGTTCTATAACTTTTAAGCCGTTCTCTCCAACACGCTGGATCACAATACCACCTACCACTTCACCCTTGCCGTTCCAATCAGCCACTCCCCGGCGTAATTCAGGACCAATGTCAATATTTGCCACATCTTTCAGATAAACGGGGGTACCTGTGGCCTGGTTTACCCCAATAGCAATCATTTGGAGGTCTTTAACGCTTTTTATGTAGCCCAGACCACGAACCATAAACTCCATTTCTCCCATCTCAAGCAATCTGCCGCCTACATCATTGTTGCTCTGCTGAATGGCCTTTTTTATCTTGGCGAGAGAAATGTTGTAAGAGGCCAGTTTTATTGGATTGATGTTCACCTGATACTGTTTTACAAAGCCACCGATACTGGCCACCTCAGCTACGCCCGGGACTGCAGATAATTGGTAGCGCAAAAACCAGTCCTGTATGGAACGTAATTGTGCGAGACTTCTCTTTTTAGATTTCAATACATATTCATATACCCACCCCAGGCCTGTGGCATCAGGCCCCAGTTCGGGCGAAACTCCTTTAGGCAGTTGACTTCGCATTGAACTCAGATATTCCAGTACACGACTTCGTGCCCAGTAGAGGTCGGTATTATCATCAAAAATGATATAAACCAGCGAGAAGCCGAAAAAAGAATAGCCCCTTACATCTGTGGCTCCGGCAACTGAAAGCATTTTGGTAGTGATGGGGTAAGTAACCTGATCTTCCACAATCTGAGGACCCTGTCCGGGAAATTTTGTAAGAATAATTACCTGCACATCACTGAGGTCGGGGATGGCATCCACGGCGGTATTTTTTATAGCGTAACCACCGACTAATATTAAGACCACAGTCAGAATAATGACCATCGCCTTATTGTTGAGAGACCATTCTATAATTTTAGCTAAAAAGCCTTCCTTTTTATTTTCTATAGGTGTCATTTTATCTCCTTTTTTATATGAGTTTAGTTATAAGAGAGCCCGTGTTTTTCAAATTATTTTTTAGATAACCAACACGTTTATTACGAAGTTTCATGCTCCAAACGATATAAGCACCTGAATTATATGATATTAAACTCTGATTCATAATGTCATAAGGGTTGATGTCTCCGCTTTTGTCAATGGCTTTCAAATTAACGGCTTCCTTTCCCTTTGACCTTCTTACCAGCTGCCTTTTTCATGTCCATGCCTTTCATATCCTTCTTTTCTTTTTTGACATCAGCCTGCCTGCCTTTGGCATTTTTGTTTGATGAGGAAGGTATGAAACCACTTAATGCAGCGTTCAGGTTAGACTCGGAGTCAATGAGGAATTGTGCCGAGGTCACAATGCGTGTTCCGGCTTTCAACCCGCTCAGTACCTGATAATAGCCTTTGGAATAAGCGCCAAGCTCAATTTGTACCGGCTTAAATTTTCCGCCTCCCAAAGCGACAATAACCGTATTCACCCTTCCGCTGCGTAATATGGCCTGCTCGGGAACAAGAGGATGAACACCAAAACTTTTCCCTTTGATGTCAACCGAAGCAAACATACCCGGCTTTAGCTCTCCATTGGGGTTGGGAAGATCAATACGTACCTTGATGGTACGCGTTTTTGTATCAAGTGTAGGATAAATAAAAGAAACTTTTCCTGTATAAACTTTACCCGGAAGGTAATCAAACGTCACCTGTACCTTATCACCCAGTCCGATTTTAAACAACTCGTACTCATAAATATCGGCAAGAATCCATAAACTACGCAAGTTGGCAATTTTTAGTAAGGGTGTCCCTCTGTTGATTTTGGCACCTTCGTCAACTCCCTTGTACAAGACGGTTCCATCGAAAGGAGCGGTGAGAATAATGTATTTCTTTGCCTTTTTTGTCTCTTTCAGATGTTGAATCTCGGCATTTGTAACATCGAGCAGTTGCAATTTCCGGATAGCATTTTTTGTTAAATTACTCCTTGCTCCAGAAGTACTCATAGCATTATCATAGGCTAATGCAGTCAGGTATTCCTCCTGTGCCGCCACCAGATCGGGCGAATAAATCTTAATCAGCTTATCGCCTTTGTGTACTTTTTGTCCGGTGTAGTTGATGTACATCTTATCAATCCAGCCACCAATCTTTGTAGTAGCCACATACTCTTTTTGTTCATCAGGATCCAGAATACCGTTTGTCAGCACATCGGCATTTAACTCACCCGCTTTAACTGTTGCGATTTTCACGTTCATATCCTGCTGCATAACAGGGTTGACGGAAACAACACCGGCTGCACCGGAAGCGTCGGCATAAACAGGAATTAATTCCATGCCCATGGATGATTTGCCCGGAGCATCATGTATCTCATTCGGATTCATGGGGGCACGCCAGAACAAGACCTTTCTTTTGGTTTTGCCTGACTTTTGGTTTGTTTCACTTTTTGTGGAAGAAGCTTCTTGTTTCAAGGTTTTTCCCGCATAAAAATAGTATCCTCCGGCGCCAAGTGCAGCACCGATTACTATTAAAGTTGTGTAGATAAAAAATTTCTTATTCATGTTTTTGCTTTTTTCAATTAATAGGTTAATTTTGAACCGGTTAAGAATTTGAGTTGCGCAATCTGAATAGTATAACTGGTACGCAGTTTTGCCAGCTCTGTTTTTATTTTTAAGATATCGTCTTCCGCTTTGATTACATTCACAAAATCAATTTTATTCACCTGGTAATCGGCCAGGGCAGCCTGATAAGCCTGAATGGTTTGCGGCAACATGGTTTTAGATAAAAGTTTCTCACGGCTGCGGAGTTCGTTGATTTTAGCATTGATTTTTCCAAACGACTGTTGCAGGATTTGCAGGGAAGAATGAAATTGCTGACCATAATAATCCTGCAGATACCGTGTTTTATTTACCTGAGCTTTTATGTTTCCGCCGTAGCCCAGAGGAATGGTAACCCCCACAACAAGTCCGAGAAAATCAGGATAATTTTTACCGGTGGTCTGGTTATAGCTCCGTAGAGTATATTGCAGGCCAACTTTAAAATTAGGATAGTATTTTTTTTCAACCTCTTTTTGCTGTAACACTGCCTTGGTCTGGTAGAGTTTTATTCCTTTTAACAGGGGGCGATTAAGGGCAGCAAGTTTTAACAGGGTATCGGTCACAAAAATTTCATGGCTTATAGGCCGGATTTTCGGCGTAGCAATGGTAGTCCGTTCATCGCGTAGCAGATAGGCATTCATCTGCGCCTGCATCGACTGTGCATCTCCTTTCAGCGCCTCTATTTTATCTTTTACACGGGTTATCTGCACCTCTACCTGTACAATATTTTCGAGGCTGGCTGTTCCCACCTCAAATTTTCGTTTGGCCACCAGAGAGATCTGTTTCAACAAATCCACACTCTCTTTGGTCAGGACTATTTCGCGCCGTTTCTCCTGAAGGGTATAATAAAGTATGGCCATTTGCTGTGCAATTTGATTTTTCAGGTCACCAATTTCCTGTTTGACAATCAGGGTATCCATGGCTTTTACTTCGGCTTTGGCTTTTAGCGCGCCGGGAAACGGAATAGTTTGCGAGAGGTTCAGCGCAGTACCGGTCATGGCTTCCTGCCTGAACGAAAACGTGTTAGCAGGCACATTGAGCAATCCTACCGTAAAAACAGGGTCAGGAAGATTTGTCCCAATGGAAATGTTTTCTCTGGCAACATTTAATTTGGCCTGCAACGATTTGATTTTGGGATTGACCTCCACGGCCTTCTTTACCAGTTCCTGCAACGACCCGGTGTTTCGGGCCGACAATACGCCCCCTAAAAACAGGGAAGTCATTAGAAACAGCAATGTCTTTATTTTCATGATATGTATTTAAGTTGATTTGATTGAAAAGTAAGAAGTCGGCTCTCTGTCGTAAATTATTATTCTTTAACCATAATAAAAACCGGACAGAGAATTACTTCCGTTTTATGACGCAAAATTAGATGAGTACCAGCAGGTTGCTGTTACACAATTTTGGAAAAGAGTTATAGGATTTTTGTACAGAAAAAAGGCAATAACTTTAGGTATAGATGCCTAAAGCGGAAGAATCACGACTGTTAACAGCAACATCATACCTCTTTCCGGGGTTCGATTCCTTTAAAAATTTCAAAGTTTCCCAATTTGGCCTTCTGGGCAAAATACATTAACGAGACCCTGATAACACCCAGTCCATAAGCAACGCTGCGACTAAAATTTATGGAGGAACCTTCTTCGAAATACTTGGTAGGACACGTTATTTCAGCTACTTCCCATCCTGCATAAAATATCTGCGCCAGCATTTGGTTATCAAAAACAAAATCATCGGAACAGTTATTGTAAAGGATACTCTTCAAGACACGGGCCGAAAAAGCACGGTAACCGGTGTGATACTCCGAAAGTTTTTGGTTCATCACCAGATTCTGGAAAAATGTAAGTCCCCGGTTGGCCACATATTTATACCAGGGCATCCCGCCGTTTAAAGCGCCTTTCCCCAATATTCGCGAGCCAATCACCACGTCGTACACTCCATTGGCAATTAAATAGCACATGGAATGAATGAGCTTGGGCGTGTATTGGTAATCGGGATGCAACATCACAACCATATCGGCGCCAAGCGACAAGGCTTTGTTATAACAGGTTTTTTGATTTCCGCCATAACCTTTGTTTTTCTCATGTTCGATAATATGGCGGATCCCCAGTTCAGTAGCGACCTGCAGGGTTTTATCATTACTGTGGTCGTCCACCAAAATCACATCATCCACAACATCAAAGGGAATCTCCTTATACGTCTGTTCCAAAGTCTGTGCTGCATTGTAAGCGGGCAGCACAACAATAATTTTTTTTTCGTTAATCATTTATGTCAGGTTTTATTTTGGTTTTTGATTCCGGATTTCGTTTGAAAAAGTCAAATCCGTTTTTTTCATAAAGCAAACGAAAAGAGGGATATCGTTTTTGAAATGCTTTTTTTGAGGTAATTTTCGTAACCACATACACAGGTTTGGAAACCTCTCCGTTTAACTGCATTTGCGGGCTGACAGCCGGTAAAGTTTCCGGAGGCTTTTTGCGAAAATAGAAATACTGTGCATAACTTTTAAATCCCCACACATCAACATAAGCATTCTCTCCGGCATGTCTGGCGTAAAAATCAATGGCAGCATTTTGCGAATAGCCTTCCACCTTCGGGGTAATGATAAACACAGAAAGTGTGGTAAAAATCAGAGTGGTAATGAAGATTCCTGTGACCATTCTTTGAATATTCTTCCGAAAGGAAAAGAGTGAAATCAGGACCCCGGCAAGCAAAAAGACTCCCAGCAAAAATTCAAATCCCGACCAGTGAACATTTGCCTGAAGATTGCCTGCTGCAAAAGGATCGTGAATCCAGCCTTTGGCAATAATCCGGTCTTTGTAGTGAATAAACAGTTGTAATACTATGAATACCAACCCTTCAACAGCAGCAGTGGCTATTAGTGCGACTTTGAGCCAGGAAGGGAATCTCAGCTCTCCTTTTATCATTTTGACAATGATATAGGTTGCAAAAAAGGTAATGGGGAAATAGCAAAAAGAAGAGTAATGCACAATTTTAGTTTTCACAATGGTGAACAGAATGAGCACAACCCAGAAACTTATCATCATCCAGTTACGGAAAATTTTTTGCTTATCCGTTTTGTCATGTAATCTTCTGAAAGCAGGAAGCATAAACACCGAAGCCGGAAAAACGCCAAAAAAGAGGACTACAAAATGATAAAAGAGAAAACCACCATGGCCTGCATCTTTCTGAGAAAACAGGCGAATCTGATATTGAATAAAATCCATAATCAGGGAGGCTCTTCCATCAGCAATTTGAAGAATAAACCAAAATCCCCCCACTATCAACAGTGTAAAACCATAAATCAGCAGGAAACGCCAGCGAAAGACCTTCTTCCACGACCCGCGCAGAATGAGCCAAACCGTGAGCGAAAGTAGTAAAACAAGCAGCCCCACCGGCCCTTTGGTCATAATGGCCAGTCCTATAAAAGCCGCCGACAGAAAAATATTCAGATCCTCTTTCCGGTTTTTACGGGATTCGAGATACAAAGCCATAAAATAGATTCCGAGAAAAATAAACAGGTTAAACCAGGGGTCGATAATCCCCGACCGGAAATAAAGTTGTGGTAAAATGGAACCGGCATACACCAATACCCAGATAAGTCCGAAACGGCGACTGAATAACTTCTCTCCTATCAAATACAGCACCATGAGCGTAACTACGCCGGCCATGGCATCGGGAAAACGGGCGGCAAATTCGTTCACCCCAAATAGTTTCATCGAAAGCACCTGCATCCAGATAAAAAGAGGCGGCTTTTCCCAAAAGAGATGGTAATTAATTTGAACTGTCAGAAAGTCGTGCGTTTGAAGCATTTCACGAGCCGATTCCGCAAAATTAATTTCATCCCAGTCGAATAGATGCACTCCCCCAAGAAACGGCACAAACAACAGGCCGGCTGCGAGGGCAATAAATAACAGGTCGATATGTTTTCGTTTCATACTTTACTTTTAGGAAACAAACGATACAATATGGAATAATTATAAAGGTCCCGAAAATAACGGTTAAAATAATAAACGGTTAAGAACATGACGATGGCTCCTATGAGCGAACCTGCCAGGATGTCCTCCATAAAGTGCTGGGAAAGATAAATCCGCGAATAAGCTGTTAGCAATGCTATTATCAGCCAGAGAAACTTCAGTGTTCGGTTTTTCGTTATATAAATCAGCATCACAAAAATACCAAAGGCTGTGGCTGCATGTCCGGAAGGAAAGCTGTTATTGGAATACATGGCGACACCCGGGATAAGATGTAACACGTGAACGCCTTTAAAATAAGCAACCGGGCGTAAAGCATGCGGAAAAATCAAGTGTTTTGTCCCCTGTACCAACAGGGTAATCAGAAAGTTACCGGCAAGAAAAATAACTGCATACCGGGTTTTGATAAGCAAAAACACCAAAAACAATACTAAGACCATCCATCCGTTTCCAAGGAAAGTAACATATTTAAAGAAGATATCGAAAAACCCTGTATGCCATTGGTTTATAATGAGATGCAAGTCTGCTTTGGAATAAGAAACCACGAAAAAAACGCCCGTTACGAAAAGGACGAAATACGCACTTAAAACAAAGGCATTTGCCTTGAAAAAACTTTTCATAAAAAAAGAAAATACTTTTAAAACGATTTAAGATTCCGTGTAAAGCTTGCGGATACGCCGGAATTTTCAATCTGCAAAATTAGGCATTTTTGGAGCACGGCAAGATCCGGCAGAAAGGGAAATAAATGGGCATGGAACAGACAAACCAGCTTATTATACCAAACAACGACCCTGAGTTGGCGATAAATAAATTGAATTATTTCCCCACCTGGTCCAGCGTCTTCCGGTTATATTCCTGCATTTTTTTATAGGCCATAGGACTCATGCCTATGATTTTCTTAAACTGATTGGAAAGGTGCTGCACACTGCTGTAGCCGGTCTGCCAGGCGATTTCGGAAAGGGTAAGCTCGCCATAAACCAGCAGCTCTTTGACTTTTTCGATACGCTGCAGGATGATATATTTCTCAATGGTTGTCCCCACTACGGAAGAGAAAAGATTGCTAAGATAGGAATATTCGAGCCTTAAGGTACGGGACAAATGCTCAGAGAAATTTATGTATCCGTCAATCTCCTTATCATAATGGATATACCGGATGATTTCTGTTTTCATCTGCTCGACCAGTTGACTTTTTCTGTCATCGATAAGCTCAAAGCCAATGGATTGCAGGTTTTTGTTCAGCTTCGCAAGAGCTATGGAATCCGGCTCGGCTTCAATTACAGCTTCTCCGAGTATCACAGAAACCGGTTTTAAATTTAGTTTTTTCAGTTCGATTTCCACAGCCATAATGCATCGGTTACAAACCATATTTTTAATAAACAACTTTTTCAATTTGATCTCGGCCATTTTAATCACTTTTTCAATTTGGAAGGTAAAAGTAATAAAAATACCGGATGAGAGCAAAGGATTTCAGAAACAGGAGTAAAAGGATGTTTAAAGACAATACAAATGCGCCTGCGTTACAGATGCGGACGAGAGTAAGACGTTTAATGTGCCTTTGCGATGAGAAATGCTTTAAGCACGGACGCTAAAGCAGAAAGAAATCATCACGAAACAAGATAGTCCACCACCGCCACCTTTTCCACTGTATCTTTCATGCGGTCGAGGATTTTGACATGGTCGGGATGCAAACGGTAAGTATCCAATCCGGTTTCATTGTCAAAGGCTGCGGTGAGTACAAGATGGTACGCCGATGGTTTTTTGCTGATATTTAGTCCTACTTCCATGGATTTTAACGATTCCACCGAAGACAAAAGCGCATCCAAAAGCTGTTTAAATTCGCCCGAAAGTTTCTCAACATCCTGATCGGCATTGAATTTTATCATAACAATATGTTTCAGCATCATTTAAAGTTTTTATTTTTTCTAAAAAAAAATTTGGCCAGCTTCTTGCGCGAAATGCTGTGTTCCTCCATTCCTTCCGACCCCAGCAGATAAGATATGGGAGCAAGTTCGGGAAGATTTTCGCCGAGAACACGAAAAACCGCAGCCACGGGAACGGCAATAAACATTCCCGGTAATCCCCAGATAAATCCCCCGAAAGTGATGGCAAGAATAATCATAAAAGGGTTAATACTCACATGCGAACCCACAATATTTGGGGTAAGAATATTATTTTCAGTAAATTGTACAATAATAAACTGGACAATCACAAGAAAGGCATATTGTGGTGAGCCCATAGTAAAAACAGCAATAAATAGCGGAAACATGTAGCCGATAATGGTTCCGTAGTAGGGTATAAAATTCATTATTGCTGCTAAAACGCCGAGCAGTAAGGCATGTTTCATACCAATAATGACAAAACCCGTACTGTTTAAAACCACCAGTATGGATACCACGATAAAAACGCCGGTCATGTAATGTACCACAAGCTGATTCACCTCATCAAGAATTTTCCGCGCAATGGTATGCTTTTCTGCGGGAACAATCATGAGTATAAAATTGTGAAACTTATTGCGATAGAAAAGCAGGAAAAAAATATAAACAGGCATAATACCCACGGTAAAAACCGTTTGGAATGTAGCTCCGAATGTATTTTTAAAATTGTTTCCGCTAAAACTCAGCAGGTTTCCCGCAAAGAGTTTAAATTGTTCTTTCAACAGAGGTGTTTCAACGCCGGTCAACTGCGTTAAATATTTAAAAATCGAATTGATGTTTCTTGATGCCGTGATTTTTAATCCCGGAAGGTCTTCGATGAAAAGACCCATTTGCTTGTAAATGAAAAAAAACACTCCGCTAACCACGGCAATACCCAAAATAATGCTCAGAATATTGGCAAAGATTCGCGGAACACTGTGCTTTTCAAGATAGCTTGCGACGGGATAGAGCAAATAAGCAAAAAGGCCGCCTAACGTAATAGGATAAAGATAATTACGAAACTCGGTAAGAATGAAGTACGTAAGCCATAAAAACAGCAATACAATTGTAAGCCGGAGAATAAGCGGAAGTTTCAGCGTCTTTTTCATAGGAAAATCAAAAGTCAAATATAAACATAATTATTTTTCATCCTGAAACTTTTTTGGTCTTGAAAAATGGAATTCGTCAGAAAGCTGTCCATCTTCGCCCGTAGAACAACCGTTTGAAGTCTCTTCCGGATTTACCATCCGGGTTTGGAAATTCCCCGGTTCGATAAAAGTCGGGTTTGCAAACCACGGCCAGTGGCGGGTGTGCGAATAGTAAATTAGCAAAGAAGTCGTGAGAGAACGTTCAATTCATCATTCTTAAAAGCACAGCAAATCCCGGCACACAATTTTATTAGAAACAACAAAATAATTACTCTGCCAAATTATTATTTCTTACATTTGCTGTCTAAAGCAAAAAAAGAAAATGCGGTTTAAGATTGGTGAAAAAGTCAGATTTCTAAATGAAACAGGGGGCGGGGTGGTTACCGCAATAATAGATAATAAGTTAGTAAAAGTTGAAACTCAAGATGGGTTTGAGATACCCGTTCTCAGCAAAGATTTAATCCCTGATTTCCGCGAACAAGAGGCAGAACAAATAATTTTTTCTTCGGGGAATCCACCTAAAGAACACCTTCCAAAAGAGGAGGATCCCCCGGTTGAAGGAAACAACGTAAGCGAAATCAGTCCCTGGGCACGGGCAAAGGAAGAGGAGGGGTTTTATCTGCTTTTTGAGCCGCACGAACAGCAATGGGTCCTCACAGGCGACCTGGATGTCTTGTTGGTGAATCACTCGCCTTTCGATATACTTTACAACCTTTTCCTGAAACAAAACGAAAAGCTGGAAGGAGTCGACTACGGCTCGGTTCCCCCGGAATCAAAAATTATACTGGCAACCATCACCCGCGATGAAATTGACAATTGGCTTCGGGGCGTTATTCAAATCATGATGCACGAAACAAATCCCGGAAGGATATTTTTCCCAATCCATTCTGTAATCGACATCCGGGCAAACAGGTTTTTCAAAGAAGGCAGTTACCAGGCCAACACCCTCACCAACGGGAAAGCTATTATTTCGGTCATTGCCCTGCGTTCAACTTTCCGCGAAGCAGTGGAAAACGCTGCGCAACAAAAGTTTGACATCGAACCGAAAAAGGCGAAAACCGCCGTTAAACGCGAAATCCCTTTCATTGAAAAATTTCGCACGGATGTTGGTGAAGCAGTTGTCGATTTACATATTGGCGAAATAGTTGATAATATTGCCGGTCTGGAAAGTCGCGACATGTTTCAATTACAAATGAACTATTTCAGAAAAGCGCTGGAAAGTGCCATTGCCGAAGGCTATCGCAAAATCACTTTTATTCACGGCGTGGGAAACGGAACATTAAAAAATGCTATTATTAAAGAATTAAAAGAATATGAACATTTGGAAGATTCCATGGCATCCATCATCAAATTTGGTGTAGGAGCGCTGGAGGTGTCCATAAATAAAAATAAAAACTAAAATTCAACAATAGATGCTTGAATTCAGTTGCTTTATGATTTTGAAAATATATAAGTTTTTGCCATAATTATGTAACATGTACCCCGGATGGTAAATTAATTTTGTAACATGCTTTTAAAACATTAATCATCTTTTAAAAAAATAAGGACATGAGTTACTATTTCATCAAAACAACCAAAATAATATGAAAAAGTTATCCAATATATTTTTTTCCATGCAGAGCATGGGCGTTTTAATTCTGATTTTCACCTTTAGCATTGGAGCAGCTACCTTTATCGAAAACGATTTTGGCAGTACGGCAGCCCAGGCTGTGGTTTACAATGCTACATGGTTTGATGTTTTGCTTGGTTTGCTGGCTGCAAATCTGATTGCCAACATTATCCGGTTTCGCATGTATCGCAGGGGGAAATTTACGATGTTCCTTTTCCATTTCGCTTTTCTGATTATCCTTTTGGGAGCAGCCATCACCCGTTTTGTAAGCTTTGACGGCATGATGCATTTGCGTGAAGGAGAAACCTCCGGCTCTATACTTTCCAACCGTACCTATGTACAGGTCAGCGCCGTAACCGGTGAAGCTTCTGCTAAAGCAGAGAAACATGTGCTTATTTCCGTTCTAACACCAGATGCCTATCACCAAAATTTGAAGGTTGGCGACAAACGCATTGAATTAGAAGCAGTTAGATTCATTCCCAATGCCCATGAAGTAATTTCCGAAGGCAAAAGCGGAGCCCCTCTGATTACTTTGGTTGTCTCAACCGGTAAGGGCAGACAGAATCTTTATCTTAAAAACGGTGATGAACAACAAGTGGGACATCATGTGATAAAATTTGGAAAAGCAAATGACACCACAGCGGTGAATATTTCCTTAAAAGAGGGCTTGCTTTTCATTACGTCTCCGGATTCGATTCGCATCACCTCCTATATGCAGGGCGGACCATCTGCTAATCTGGCTCCCGGCAAACCCTATCCTTTGGAAAAAGGAAAACTATACAGCGAAAACGGACTGGATATTGTTTTGACTAATTTTTATGCTCATGGCAAAATAGATTACGTGCCCAATGGGAACAAAAATGCCAATTTGATGGACGTGCTGGTTGTGAAAGCCACGTCGGGGAACCAGTCAAAAGAGGTTATGCTCAGAGGAGGAAAAGGTTATCGTGGGAAGGAAAACTCTTTCACACTTAACGACATCAATATAAAAATGGATTATGGCTCTAATGAGATAAAGCTGCCTTTTTCTATTAAACTGAAAAAATTTGAGCTGAAGCGTTATCCCGGTTCCATGAGCCCTTCGAGTTATGCCAGTCGTGTGATCGTTATTGATAAAGAAAAAAATCTTAATATGCCTTACCATATTTATATGAACCATGTTTTAAATTACAGAGGATACCGGTTTTTCCAATCTTCTTACGACCGGGATGAGCACGGCAGCATTCTTTCGGTAAACCACGACTATTGGGGAACTTTCTTTACGTATTTGGGTTATCTTCTGATGGCTTTGGGTATGTTCCTGTCACTACTGAACGCCAACAGCCATTTTTCTGCCCTGGGAAGATATTTGAGAAAAACCTCGGCAACAGCCAAAGCAATTCTTCTTATACTGTTTTTCACAGCCACTTTTTCAACAGCCGGTTATGCCCACCAGCACGGGCATTTGAATTTTAATAAGATTCCGAAAATAAACAAAACGGAGGCTAATCAATTTGGTCATCTTTTGGTACAATCCAACGACGGCAGAATAAAGCCGGTGAACACTTTGGCAAGTGAGATATTGAGAAAGCTAACATGGAAAAGCAGTTTCCACGGTCTGACTCCCGACCAGGTTTTGCTGGGAATGATGAGCAATCCAATGTACTGGCAACAGGTTCCCATGATTAAAGTCTCCAGTAAAAAACTGGCTAAGATTATTGGCATAAAAGGAAAATACGCCTCCTATTTTGACTTTATCGACATGAGAAATAATACGTACAAACTTCAAAAATACGTTTCGGAGGTTTATTCTGAAAACCCTTCACAGAGAGGCATGTTCGATAAGGAGGTTATGAAAGTGGACGAACGTATGAACATTGCCTACATGATTTATACGGGACGATTTCTTAAAATGATACCTGATTCGAAAGACCCGCATCATGCCTGGTACTCACCGGCATCGAAGCCCACTACCTTGTCAGGACAAGATTCGCTGATGGTTGTCAGTGTTATCCCTCAATATTTACAGTCGCTGGCAAATGGGGAGACAAAACTGGCCCATAAGCTGTTGACAGATTTTGCTTCATATCAAAAGAAATACGGCGCCACACTGATTCCTTCGCAGAGGAAAATCGATGCCGAAATTCTTTACAACCGCTGGACGATTTTCTTTCGACTCGCCATTGCGTATAGCATAATAGGCCTGATTATGATTGTCCTGACGTTTGTCGCCATTTTTAAAGACAATAAAGCTCTCCGGATAATTTTGAATTTCTTTGTGGGCATCATTTTTATAGGATTTTTATTACAGACCTTCGGGCTTGGACTTCGCTGGTATATTTCGGGACATGCCCCGTGGAGCGATGGTTATGAGTCAATGATTTACATTGGATGGGTTACAGTGCTGGCGGGTTTACTGTTTTCAAGACGGTCGAAAATGACGATAGCCGCCACTACTTTACTCGCTTCCATTATCCTGTTTGTGGCACATTTAAGCTGGATGGATCCGGAAATTACCAACCTCGTACCCGTATTGAAATCCTACTGGCTGACTATTCACGTTTCCGTAATCACAGCGAGCTACGGATTCCTGGCTTTGGGTGCTCTGTTGGGCTTTTTCAACCTGATTTTAATGATTATGAAAACGCCCAAAAATCGTTTGATTATGGCCGAACACATTAAAGAGCTGACTACTATCAACGAACGAACGCTCATTGTCGGTTTGTATATGCTTGCCATCGGGACTTTTCTCGGCGGGGTATGGGCTAACGAAAGCTGGGGACGCTATTGGGGCTGGGATCCCAAAGAAACCTGGGCATTGGCCAGTATATTGGTTTACAGCTTTATCGCACATATGCGATATATCCCGGGGATGAAATCCAGGTTCGCCTTTAATCTTGCTTCCATCATCGGCTTCTTCTCCATTTTAATGACCTATTTCGGGGTAAATTACTATCTCTCAGGATTGCATTCCTACGCCAGTGGCTACCCTGTTCCTATTCCCAATTTTGTTTATTACACACTGGGAATCATTATATTAGCGGTAATTGGGGCATATTATAACGAACAACGTCTTAAAAAGTTGCAGGGATAAAAAAACCTTTTAACCTGAGTTTGGCCTAAAAGACCATGTTAATCATCGCTTTTTGTGTGAAATAAAGGCTTTTGTAAAGCCTTTATTTCTTCTTCGACACAGCCTTTAGGGCAATGCGATCTACCAATGACGGGGCAATCAGCTTAAGCCATAATCCAACTTTGGCTTTGGTCGTCATAACCAGTTCCCGTCTTCGTCCGGCAATAGCAGGAATCATAAGGTCAACACATTTTTCGACCGACATGGCTCCGGCTTCATTCAACGGGCTTTTGCCCAACGGTTTCCCATCGCTACCCATGGCATGTGCACGCACTTCGGTGGAGACAAATCCCGGGTAAATCATAGTTACACTCACACCGGTGTCTTTCAACTCGATGCGCAACGTGTCGAAGAATCCGGCCATGGCATGTTTACTCGCCGCATAACCGCTTCGTGTGGGGACACCGGTCTTCCCGGTAAGGCTGGAAACGCCCACCAAACGGCCTTTGGTTTTCTTCAGATAAGGCAACGCATAAAACGTGCAATACAGACTCCCGAAATAGTTTACCTGCATAATCTGTTCAAACGGCGTCAAATCGGTAAACTCCTCAAAATAAGCCCACATGGTTATCCCGGCATTATTTACGAGGACATCGATTTCCCCATATTTATCAACTGTCTTTTCGATGAAATTTTTACAATCTTCTTTGTCGGAAACGTCCACAGGAATAGCGATGGCACGGCTGCCTTTTTGCCGGCACACTTCAGCCACGGCCTCCAATTTCTCCATATTCCGTGCGCCGAGGGCCAGCGAGGCGCCAGCTTCTGCCATCCGAAAAGCCAGCTCCTTCCCTATTCCTGAAGAAGCGCCGGTGATAACGATCACCTTATCTTTAAACGAATATTTTGCCATGGTGTCAACAGTTTTTTGCGAATGTAAAAAATTCATAGCAGACAGGCAAAAAAGTTCCCGGCCGTAAATGCAAAGAATGCTTAATTTTGAAGAAAAATTACGACCTATGACAAAAGTATTGGTCATCGATGACGAAAGCAGTATACGCCGGACATTGAAAGAGATTCTGGAATTTGAAAAATATGAGGTGGATTTGGCTGCCAACGGCATGGATGGTCTGGAGCTGGCCAAAGCCACGGCTTATGACGTCATCCTGCTGGATATAAAAATGCCCGAAATGGATGGCATGGAAGTGCTGACAGCTCTGCAACAGTTCACTGACTGTCCGGTCATAATGATTTCAGGCCACGGAACTATTGAAACGGCAGTGGAAGCCATCAAAAAAGGCGCATACGATTTCATTGTGAAGCCCCCTGATCTGAACCGGCTGCTCATTACACTACGCAATGCCATTGATAAAAAAGATTTGGTGAACCAGACAAAAACACTGAGAAAGGAGATTGAGAAGAAGTATGAAATCGTGGGTACCTCACCTGTCATGGTTCAACTGAAAGAGATGATTGCCCGTGTGGCGCCAACCAATGCACGGGTGCTTATTGAAGGCGAAAATGGTACCGGCAAGGAGCTGGTCGCCCGACAGATTCACGAACAAAGCAACCGGCAGAAATCACCTTTTGTTGAGGTCAACTGCGCCGCCATTCCTTCCGAGCTGATCGAAAGTCAGCTTTTTGGACACGAAAAGGGTTCTTTTACTTCGGCTGTAAAACAACGACGCGGCGATTTTGAACTGGCCCATGGCGGGACTTTGTTTCTCGATGAAATCGGGGACATGAGTTTGTCGGCTCAGGCTAAAGTTTTACGGGCTTTACAAGAAAATACGATTACACGTGTTGGCGGAGAGAAAGAAATTACGGTTGATGTTCGTGTGTTGTCCGCTTCCAACAAAGACCTGCCCGGAGAAATCAAAAAAAGAAACTTCCGTGAAGACCTTTATCACCGGTTGAGTGTTATTGTCATACAGGTGCCGCCGCTGCGCGACAGGTTAGACGATATTCCATTGCTTGTAGAGTATTTTATCAATGAATTGACTCAGGAACAGGGAAAGCCGGCGAAAAAAATTACCGATGCCGCACTGAAAATGCTACAAACTTTTCACTGGAGCGGCAATGTGCGGGAGTTGCACAATGTCGTGGAACGGTTGCTCATCCTCTGCGAAAAAGAAATCACCAAAAAAGATATTGAGACTTTTGTAAAGCCGTTGATGCTGTGAGAACATGCTCTTGTCTCGTCCTGAACTTTTTGTAAATCTATTCCGGAATAAAACACATCCGGCATAGCTTTTTTCGCCGTTGGCATAAAAATTGCTGATAGAAACAGTGGCAACCGAACAATTTTATTACTTTTGCCATCCCGATTGGGGAATGTTCTTTGACATGAGGGGCTGACTGGTTTTGACAGCATTTGAACGGATAGGTAAGCATGCCGGGCAAGGTAACACAACCCGTAAAACCGCGTTACACACTATTTTATTTGGCGAACCTAATTACGCTCTCGCAGCCTGATCGAAGTTATAGTAGACAGGCTTCATTCTCCGTCGAAGTACGGGGGACGAGACGGCTCGCAGGTGGAGATGTCTGATTCCGGCCTGATAACGAGTCGCAAGCAACTTCAGACTAATTTTGGCTTCGCCTCACGGCCAAAATGAAATTTTAGAGGCTAAGGAAATATTTTGGGTGTTTGTCCCCGTGTATTTCCCGACAATCAATGACAAACTAAGCATGTAGAAAGCATATTGGTTTCATGTTTGGACGAGGGTTCGAATCCCTCCAGCTCCACAAAAAGAATGATGAATGAAAGAATGATGAATGAAAGAATGATGAATGAATGAATGATGAATGAATGAAAGAATGATGATGAAGGAGTGATGAAGGGGAACAAATGGATACTACAATAAATTTTATAAGTTTAGAAATCTAGAACTGTTAATTATGCGCGGCGAGAATTTAGTAGCAAGGACAAAATCTTTTGCTTATGAATGTGTGAAATTTTCGGAAACACTTCCCCATTCTTATTTTGGAAATCATGTGAAAGGTCAGCTTATCAGATGTGCAACTTCTGTTGCTGCAAATTACAGAGCAACACGATTGGCACAAACGACAGCAGGTTTCATTTCAAAACTGAGTATTGTGGTCGAAGAGTCGGATGAATGTGAATTTTGGTTAGATTTTTTGTTGCTTTTTAAGTTTGGGAATGATGATAATATAAAAGACCTCTTGAAAGAGGCCCATGAATTAACTTCAATTTTTATCGCTTCAAGAAAAACAGCACAAAGGAATAAAGTTTAAGCCAATTTATGTCGGAGCCATTCATTCAACATTCATCCCTCAACATTATTCATTCCAAACCGGTCCCGTAGTTCAACGGATAGAATGTCAGATTCCGGTTCTGATGATTCGGGTTCGAATCCCGGCGGGATCACTAAACTACTCATAGCAAATATATTAGCCGCTTGAACCATTGGATTTGAGCGGCTTTTTCTTTTTCCATCCTGTAAGAAATCCCGTTTTTTCAGTCCGAAAAGGACCAAATCAAAGCCAACAGCAAAAGCCAAAAAAAACATCCCGGCAACGCTGTAAACTATTTATCTTCTTTTTCTTCTTCGGGTACTATTTTTGGTAAAACCAACCTGACAACAGCCCCGCCTTCCGGTGCATTGGAAAGTTGCAGTTCGCCATTTAAATAGTGCATAACCATCCGTGCAAGGTGCAGGCTTAAGCCCGTCCTTTGATCCTGATGTTCCACACCGGGTGAAAAGGCCATCATACTTGACTCAAGCATAGACCCGGGAAAGCCACTCCCCTGATCTTTTATTGTACACACTACATTATCATCTTTTTCTTCCACGATAATCCGGACAGGTTTGTCCTCCGGAGAATATTGCAGCGCGTTTTCCACAATGATTTCCAATACTTTCCGAAAATAATTATTGTCGGCTTCCACCAGATTCTTCGAAGTATCTGAATGAAACAGCAAGCGGCCGGGCTGAATATTATTTACTTTCTCATATTCCCTTATAAAGGTTTCCACAAAGGCAGACAGGGAAATTCTATTCAAATGCATTATCGATACACCCATGGTTTGCAACTGTGTAATATCTAAAGCTTTATAGGAAAAACTCTCTAACCGCCGGGTAGATAAATCCAGGATACTAAGATAATCCATAACTTCATCGGAAAAAGAGTGTGTTTTCAACAGTTCCATTCCTCCCATGATACCGTTAAGCGGTGTCCGCAGCTCATGGCTTACCATGTGCAAAAAGTCTGTTTTGGTATTATCGAGTTGTTTCAGGTCTTTCAGGGCAATGGAAAGTTTTGTGTTGGATTCCTGCAATTCACGGGTTCTTTCACGCACTTTTTCTTCTAAACGGGCATTGAGTTCCTTCAGTTCTTCACGCCGCTGTTTCAGCTCCAGATGGGTTGCAACGCGGGCCAGCAGCTCCTCCGAACGAAACGGTTTGGAAACGTAATCCACACCCCCTGCCCGAAAGGCTTTGGACAGACTTTCCGTATCGGTTTTGGCCGTGAGAAATATTACGGGGACATCGCGGCATGCCTCCTTTTCCCTTATCTGCCGGCAGGCTTCATAACCATCAATGCCCGGCATCATGATATCCATCAAAATAAGATCAAAAGCCGCTTTTTCGACCCATTCCAGCGCCTCCTCCCCACTCACGGCAAATTCAATGTCGTAATTATTCCCTGAAAGCAAATTAGCAACAACCTCCACATTGCGGGGATTATCGTCAACAATCAGGATCTTTTTGTTTTCATTTATTTCTGTAATCATTATACATATCTTTTAACTGTTTCACAAAATCAGGTAAATTTTCAATCAACATTTTTTCTTTCTCCAACAGAAAATACTCATTGGCAGCCAATAATTTTTCCCCATAACGCAACACTTCTTCTGACTTATACTTCTTACCAATGCCCATAAGAAATTTAGCCAGATTTTCTACTTCCTTGCGTGGACGGATGCCGAGCAGGCTTTGCTGAAGCGGAAGAATTTTATTTTCCAGACTTTCCATTATTCGGGAAAAGTTCCGGACTGTTTCCCGGCTTAATGTTTTGATATCATCGTTACTGCTTTCATCCTTTATGTCACATTTCAGATATTTTGCTAACGTCCTTAAAATTTCGTCCCGGGAAGCAGGTTTCCGCACGTAACCATTAAAACCTTTCTTTATTAGTTGAGCAGGACTAAAATCAGTTGACGATGCAGACAAAGCGATCACCGGAATATGCGACCATTCTTTGTGGTTACGGATAGCCTTTACAGCCGTGATACCGTCCATTTCGGGCACACTGATATCCATAAATACCATGTCCACTTTATTTTTACCCATAATTTCGAGGGCAGCCCTGCCATTTTGTGCCTCCAGTAATACAAACGGCTGGTTTTCAAACATCGCCTTTAACACTTCGATATTACCCGGAGTATCATCTACAATTAAAATTGTGGCCGGTTCAAACACCAGTTTCTCAAAATCCAACTCTGGCAAACCATCTCGAATAGCTTTTTCTCCCGCAAGTAGAATAGCCGGCAAAACTACCTGAAAGGTACTGCCCTTTCCTTCCTCACTCATTAGATTGATACGTCCTTTCATCAACTGAACAATTTGCATGGTAATGGCCAGACCCAGGCCGGTTCCGCCATATTTTCGCGTAATGCCGGCACCCTGTTGTTCAAAAAGCTGAAAGATTTTTTCATGATATTCGGGTGGGATACCCTTTCCTGTATCAGACACTTCTAAAATCAGGTCGGCTCTGATGTCATCAATATTATCGGACCGCACACTGATTTTCACACTGCCCTTTTCGGTAAACTTAATGGCGTTGCTGGTCAGATTTACTAACACCTGCCGTATTTTTGCCTCATCCAACAACATATTACGGGGAACATTTTCGGCAATACTAATCTTAAAATCCAGTTGTTTTTGCCGTGCTTCCAAACGGAAGATGCTTTCAATTTCATACACGAGATGGCGAACGTCGGTGCTTTGTGCGTGTAACTCCAGCTTGCCCGATTCCGCCTTGGAAAAATCCAGCAAATTATTAATCAGGTTCAACAGGGCTTTACCGCTGCTTTGCATGGAAGCAAGGTACTCTTGCTGTACGGGGTCTTTAATGCGTTGAGACAAGATTTCAGCAAATCCCAGAATGGCATTCATGGGCGTGCGTATTTCGTGGCTCATAGTGGCCAGGAATAAACTCTTGGCACGGGTGGCTTTCTCGGCTTTTTCACGAGCCTCCTGCAAAGCTATTTCATTTTTCTTTTTCTCCGTAATATCCCAGCTTACACCAATCATTCTATAGGGCGTTCCATTCTCGTCAAACATCACCTTCCCAATGGTTTGGAGGTGTTTCACTCCATCAACGGGATGGACAATCCGGAAAGTCTCGCTCAATTCTTCATGGTTCCGGATACATTCCTGAATTCTATCCAGCATAAAATGCCGGTCTTCCGGATGGGTTCGCTCAACCCACATCCGAACCAGATTTTTATCCCCCGGCTTTACGCCATAAATTTCTTTTAGAATTCCATCCACTGCTAATTCCCTGGTTTTCAAATCCCAGTCCCAAACACCAATTTTCCCAATACGGGTAGCCAACTGAAAACGTTCCGAAAGCATGCCTATTGATTCCCGGGCAGTTTTTAATTCGTGGATGTTGTGAGCAAAGGTATAAATCAATCTTCTGTTCAGATCGGCAGCGGCAGCCCATGCCCACCATTGGAATTTACCCTGTTTGTTTAGCACACGGATTTCCAGACCGGTCACCGTTTTTCCCCTGAACAGGGATTTCACAGCACTGAGGGCCAACTTTTGGTCTTTGGGATGAACCAAATCGTAAAACCGTATTTCATCCATCTCTTCACGGGTGTAGCCCAGCTCCTGCTGCCACCATGGATTTAGCTTAAGCACCCTGCCTTTAAAATCAATAATAAGCGACAAACCGGGCAGCAAGGCAAAAAAGTGGTCCAGCTCTTTGGCTGCCTGCCTGGTTTCTTCCTCGGCACGTCTGCGCCGTATCAGCTCTCTTCTTATAAGCCAATAGGCCAGCAACAGGAATATCACCATAATCAGCATGCCCAGAATCTGGATGCGAAAAATGATTTTTACCCGGTGGCGAACATTGGTTGTATGTTGTGCCAGCAAGTGGTTTTCTTCCTGCTCAATTTTAGAGAAAACATTTTGAATTTCTGTTAACAAATGCTGTTCTTCAGCAGTGTTCATAATTTTAACTGCTGCTTTCACCCCTGTTTCGCGGTAGGTTTGGACAAGCTTCCCTGCATAAGCCGAAAGGCTGTTAAGCAATACTTTTAATTGCTTAACATTTTCTTGTAGTAACGGATTATCAGCCGTAGATTGGATTAAACTGGCAACGGTTTCTTTTAATGCGGGAATATCCTTTACAAAGGGAACCAGGAATTTTTCGTCATTGGTAAGCAAAAATCCGGTGTATCCGGTATTTATACGGGCTGTCAGCTTTTCAGCTTTTGTGGTTTTTTGCACTACCTCGCGGATATGGCTTGCCATGTTTTCTTTGTTATGCAAGGCAGACATGTTTTCAATGGCATACCAGTTTACTCCGGCAATGATAATCAGTGCAAATATTAGAAACAGGGCGGCTGCAGTTGTATTTTTAAGAATAGTCATTTTTCAAAGTTTATCCCGAATAAAATTATGAAGATACTATATCAACAAAAAGTTGCATTTGCAGCTTAAATTCAGCATTTGATTTGATATTTCTATTCGTCATTTCTATTAACACTTTACGATTTCTCCGCTACGGTTTTTTTCAATTGCTCTAACCATTGCGGAAATTGTTCAATTAATTCTTTTTCTTTCACGAGTTGAAAGTTTGCGTTGGCGGTCATCAGCCGCTCTCCATAACGTTTAACTTCCACTGAATACAGGGCTTGTCCGATATCCAGCAATGCCTGTGCCATGGCACGCACTTTTTGCCTGGGTTTAATACCCAACAGTTCCTTTTGCAACGGCATCACCTTTTTTTCCAACTCTTCCACAAGGGTATTGAAATTTTTCAGGGTTCCTTCTGACAGAACAGTGGTTTCACTTTCCTGTACCACCGGGCTATACTTGAGAAAATCGCGCAAAGCGTTTTCGATTTGTGTCAAAGAAGCCGGCTTCCGTAAATAGGCATTAAATCCTTTCCGTTCCAGCTTTTTACCTTCAAATTCACTGGAAGATGCTGTGAGGGCTACAATAGGGATATGTGACCATTCCTCATGGGCACGTATTTTTTTAGTAGTTTCCATACCATCCATAACCGGCATACGAATATCCATAAACACCAGATCAACTTTGTTCTTTTCCATTTGTTCAAGTGCTTGCCGGCCGTTTTCTGCTTCGAGAACGTGAAAAGGGTATTCTTCGAAAGCAGCTTTTAACACAAAACGGTTATTAAGAGTATCATCGACAATCAAAATAGTGGCAGGCTCAAACCGGACATCCGGCGATGAGGCTATTTTTGGCGGAACCTTTTTCGTCGGTATTACACCTGTTAATGAAATTGCCGGCAAATAAACCCTGAAGAGGCTGCCCTTGCCTTCTTCACTTTCCAAGCCGATACTTCCGTTCATCTGTGATACAATCTGGTGAGTTATGGCTAGTCCCAGACCGGTTCCACCATACCGGGAACTTATCTCTGTATCCTGCTGTTCAAACAACCTGAATATCTTTTTATGATATGCCGGAGGAATACCTTTCCCGGTGTCCTGAACTTCCAGTACCAGGTCAGCAGTGTGTTTTTTAATATTTTCAGCTCTCACACTAATTTTCACAAATCCTTTCTCTGTAAACTTAATGGCATTACCGGTGAGATTCAACAGCACCTGTCGTATCTTCAACTCATCCAAAAACATATCACGGGGAACATTTTTGTCAATTTCCACAACAAAATCCAGGTTTTTCTGCCGTGCTTTCAAACGAAAAATGCTTTCAATATCATGCACAAGATAGCGAACATCGGTGCTTTGCTCGTGTAGCTCCAGCTTACCCGATTCCGCCTTAGAAAAATCGAGTAAATTATTAATCAGGTTCAACAGGGCTTTACCGCTGCTTTGCATGGATGAGAGGTACTCACGCTGTACGGGGTCTTTAATGCGTTGAGACAAAATTTCAGCAAATCCCAGAATGGCATTCATGGGCGTGCGGATTTCGTGGCTCATGTTGGCCAGGAACAAGCTTTTGGCACGGGTGGCTTCTTCTGCCCGTTCTTTTTCTGTGATTAGCTCCCGTTCCAGTTGCTTTTGGCGGGTAATATCCTGGCCCACAACTGAGATACCTGTCAATGCTCCCTTTTCATCTTTAATTCCCGAAAGGGAAAGAGATACTTCAACCTCTTTTCCGTTTTTGCAAATACGGTGTGTTTCAAAATTTTCCACCCGTTCGCCGGCTTTAATTTTATTTGTAATTGTTTCCAGCTCGTTTTTCAAAGCATGAGGGACAATAATATTTACAGGAAGGCCGATAACTTCCTCCGCCTTGTAACCATACACGCGCTCGGCGCCCCGGTTCCAGGTACGGATGATGCCATCCATGGTTTTTCCGATAATAATGGCATCGGAGGAATCCACTATGGAAGCCATTTCCCGCACAGTCTGCATATCCTTTTTCTTTTGGGTAATGTCTTCTTTAATCGCAACAAAATGAGTAATCTCATTTTCCTGATTGTAAATGGGGTTGATGCTGGCCGCTTCCCAAAAAAGTTCACCGTTTTTCTTTTTATTATGGAATTCACCCCGCCAGGTCTTTCCGGACAGAATGGTTTTCCACAAGTCTTGATAAAAAGAGGAATCCTGGAAGCCCGATTTTAGTATCCGGGTGTTTTGTCCAATAGCTTCTTCCGGCAGGTAACCGGTAATTTTTGTAAAGTGATGGTTTACATATTGAATATTGGCTTGTGCATCCGTAATAACAACTGAAGCAGGACTCTCATCCATGGCTTTGTAATAGAGTTTCAGGTTTTCATTGGTTTCGAGAAGCGCTTTGCGGTCATTTTCCCGTTGGGTCACATCGCGCACTACTACCACCGCTTTGTTATCATCCACAGGACTAATTCTGGCTTCAAAATGGCTTGTTTCACCATTTACTTCCAACTGATAACCGGCAATTTGTATATTTCCGGTAGCAAAAGCTTTTTGGAGTAACGTCAGGTGTTCTTTTGCCACTTCGGATGGCATTACCTCTGTTATCTTTTTACCGAGAAATTGCTCCGGAGACACAATGGATTGAATATCTACCCCTGCCACATAATCCTGATAAACGCCCTCCTTATCTATCACAAATATCATGTCAGGGATGGCATTCAGAATGGCAGCTTTTTGCTGTTCCAATTCTTTCAATTCTATCTCTGCCAGTTTCTGTCGTGTAATGTCCTGTACAGCAGTAATAACAGAATGGGGGTCTCCTTTTTCATCGTACTTCACCTCACCGACAGCATTAATCCATACCACCTTTCCATTCACCAGCAGGCGGTAAGTGCTGTTAAAAGTACCTTTCTTCAACACACCCTGGTCATCCCACGCCAGGCTGCACTCTTTCAGGTCTTCCGGGTGTATATGCTGCATAAAATCCTCTATGGTATAGTGTGCTTTTTGGGGCAACCCATACAATTTAATAAGCACCTCAGAAGCCTTTACCTGCTTTGTTTTCAGATTAAGTTCCCAGGTTCCTATACGCCCCAGTTCCTGGGATTTTCTGAGCAGATAACTCTCTTTCTCTAACTGAAGTTGTTTCTCTTCTTGTGCGGTAATATCGATAGCTGCTACTATCATCCCAACCTGTTTCCCATCTTTCATCACAGGAACCGCACGAAAAACAGCAGTAATATACTCGCCGTTCTTCTTTCGAATTCTGTATTTGGCCGGCTTAAGCATTTTGCCTTCCAGCTTTTTACGGATATTTTGCAGTAAATATTGTTTGTCTTCCGGGTGAAAGAGCTCAAACCCGCTTTTACCAATTAACTCATCCGGACGATAGCCCAGGGTTTCATTGACATTCTCACTGGTATAAATTATTTCATTGGCCAGATCCGATTCAAAAATCATAACCGGTAAAAGGTCAACCAACTCTTTCCAGTGGTTGTTGTCATAAACATATGGAGTGTGTTCTTTTACCATAATTAAAATAGATCAGATTGCTTGTTCCTAAGAAACCAGGCAGGGTGAAGTTTATCAATTAAGCTATTGTTCGTTTATGTTGCGAATATAAGCATAATTTATCATTTTACACTTTTCCAGGGGAAAGAGCAGGGAAAGAGCAGGAAAAGAGCGCGAGCAAATTCTGTCACAAACATTTGCCGTTTTTGTAACAGAAGATCACCTATCTGTTTGATGGCCAATGCCCCATCCAGATTTCGTATGGCTGAACCAGGCTAAAGAAAACTTACGTAGTCACAGCTTTCCTGCTTCATTACCCACGCATAAAAAAAGTTTTTTCTTGTTACTACTCAGCAGCGATTAAGTTTTGATTAGCCAAACACGATAGCGTACCGAAAACGTTTTGAGAATTTTTCAGGCTTGTGTCAATTACCGACCTGATAACCGCATAATGATTGGCAAAATCTATTGTCTTGAATTGATTTGATTTGATTTGATTTGAGATTTTCATTTTGTTTCGGTATTTTCTTAATTGCTTTATGGTCAATTCTTTTCCGCTAATCAAAAGTTTACTGTTGTATTTGTACATTCCAATAATGTTGACATTTTTGTTTACGGATAGTAATTTCTTTATCAGACTCATGGAGGTAAACCAACTATCAAACAAAATATAATTAACAGGAATCTTCCGCTGATTTATCCTGCGGAACATTTGAACTACCATTTCGGTCTTCTTGGAATTCAATTCTTTAAACCGTTTATATACCGGTAACTTTTTATCTCTGGTGGTCTTTTTTTGTTTTTTTACACGGAAATATTAGTGTTTCTGGGATGCGAAACTTGAGTTTATAAGTTACTTTTGGGGAAGTCATCGATGCAATGGCAACATATACCGGTTCAGAGTCGGGTTTCGATGGTGGGTTGCCGGATTTCTGCTCTTTGAAATCAACCGTAACAGTTTTGTTGTCATAGTACGAACAGGAACTAAAAGTTATCGCAAACAACAGTGGTAACAAAATTAGGTTCTTACGCATCCTTAAGCATTTGAAGAGGTAACTGAACATCACTTTGCAAATATAGTTAATAAAGTAACGCTATTGTTAAATAATTAACGAAAGTTTCGACTTGAATTAAGGAAAAAACCAGTACAAATAGCAGCTATTGTCCCGAAAACAATTGTGTACGCTGAGCCTGGATAATGTCGTTTACCGCTACCAGCAAGAGGCAATCCGGGCTGTCTGTTCAATAAATGGAACAGAGAAGAAAATATTTCCGGTAATGAAATGATTGAAATTTAATACTAATGGGTACAATTACCAATATGAGGCTTGAAAGCTATATGGAAAAATTTACTAAATTTGAAGATTAAATGTTAATCCGAGTTTACGGTAAATCGGATGTGGAGGCTCCGAAAACACACGCTACTTACTGCCTGAAACGTAACTGCATGCAGAAATATGAAGCTGACAGATAAACATAAAATACAATTAAGAGTTTCAATAGACAAAGTTTATCCATTGGGTAATGAATGTTGGTCTGAAATAGAACCTCTCATCTACATAAAAGAGCTTGACAAAAACAATTACTTTTCAAAAGAAGGCCAATTGACAAGAGATTTAGGGCTTATCAGTAATGGGATTTTAAGAATATTCTACCTGAATGAAAAGGGGGAAGAATGGAATAAACTTTTTTTACAAAAAAACGATTTTGTAGCAGCAGGCATTTCACCTGAAAAAAAATCTATTACAAACATTCAGGCATTATCGAAAACCATGATCTTATGTATCCCATATACAGAACTAATAAAAATATCGACCAGACACAAAGAGATTAACGCGTTCATACAAAAATTGACTTTTGCGTATTTGGAACAAAAGCAGGTTAGAGAAATAAGATTGCTATCAGAAGAAGCAATGAGCAATTATCTGTTGTTCAGGAATGCATTTCCGGATTTAGAAAGTAAAATCCAACACTATCACATTGCAAGTTATCTTGGAATTACACCAACCCAGCTCAGTCGATTAAGAAAGAAAATGAATACGTATCAACAAATGTAAATGACTTTTAGTAAAGCCATGAGTAATTTTGCTGTGAATATTTAATCATAAAAATAAATGATATGGATAACTCAGCAATTTTGTTAATTGAATTTCAAAAAACATGGACGGAAAAAGGTATTTTCCATAAAATAATCAGGAAAGAATATACGTCAAAAAATGTCCTGAGTAATACAAAAGAGGTTGTTGCAGCAGCAAGAAAGCAAGGGATAAAGGTAATGCAGGCCCCCTTAATTTTAGACAAAACAGACAAAGAGAGATATAAAAAAACGCCTTTCCCTGCAAGGTTGCTAAAACGCTTTACAAAAGGAACATGGAAAGCCGAATTTACAGACGGAGTTTATCAAGACACAGATATTATAGTCCGGGGCAGGTATGGTTTTGATGCTTGTGAGGGTAGCGACATGGAACAACTTTTAAAAGAAAACAGAATTAATACTATTTATGTATGTGGCTTTACAACAGATCATTGCGTGAAAGAGACAATGGATAGTTTAATTGACAAAGGCTTTCATTGCATTTTAGTTTCTGACTGTACAGCAACAAAGAACAACAAACTACAAAAGAAGATTGAAAAGGGATTTGAAATAATATCAGGGAGACAATTGATAAAAGACATTGGAGAAAAACAGTAAATGCATAATACCGGAAGGGGACAATGTTGTGCTTTCTCCGCTATTGTAACAAGATTAAACAGACCTGTAAATTTCTAAACTTTAAAAAATAATACATAAAAAATGAAAAAAATGACCAATGTTATTTTAATTATAGTGAGCGCGTTTCTGCTGCTAGCGGTGTTTTCGTTTGTTGCAGAGGGATTTTATATGCACAAGTCGTATCTCGACCCCTGGAACAAAGATTATTACAAAAAATACAACGACCCGCGCACTCAGATAATTGCCCATGGGATATTAGCTGCAAATGGGCACAATATGCAGAATTGGAAATTCAAATATGCTCCGGACAATGATAAAAATTTTGATGTGTATCTGGAGACAAACCGTCTTGCAACTGAAGTCGATCCTTATTACACGCAGGCAACCATAAGCCAGGGAACAATGTTTGAATACATGGCACTGGCCGGCAATAAGTTAGGGTATGATTTAAAAATAACATTATTTCCTGACGGAGAATATTCCAGGGACGCTTCAAAGGAAGAATTGAAGCAAAAAAGAGTCGCTCATATTGAATTGGAAAAAACCGAAAAACAACAAAGCCCGCTCTATATTGAAATGTTTAAGCCGGATACTTACAGGGTGGCATACAAAAAGAGCCGATTATCTCCGGGAGATATGGAAATTCTCCAAAGTCAGAACAATTTTAAAAATATCAGAGTTGTTTATATCGGCAAGGGCGAAAAATATGACAAAATAAAAAACTATGTTATCAAAAGTGCGGAAATAGAATCAGGAATTGAAAGAATAATGCGGGAAAGCATAAAATTATTCAGAAAAAACGAAAGAGAAAAAAACAGGTACCGGTATGGATTTTCCTTTGAAGGTTCTGCAATAACAGGATTTAAGATGCATTTAATGCAAGCTCTTCTGACGGTATTTCCAGGGATGAGTAATTTAGCCGCCGCCAGGGACGCATTTATGACCCAAACAAAAATGGCTGCTGAAAACAATGCAGGATTTTTTTTAATTATCAGCAAGGGTAATTCCAGACACCAACAATTTAACGCGGGCAGACTTTACAGCAGGATTCAACTAACAGCGCATACATTAGGTCTCGCCATCCAGCCATTGTCTCAGGCCATTGAAGAATATCCGGAAATGAAAAATATTTATGACAACATCCATAAAGACATGACAGAAGAAGGTGAAACAATCTTAATGCTTTTTAGAATTGGTGAGCCTGTCTCAGAAGTCCCAGGAAGTATGAGGATGGATGTTGAGAATCTTATTGAAGGGGGCTTCTAATAATTACTTTGCATCAAGATTTTCAGAGTTTTTTATAGACGATGAAATTTTTCTCAATAACTACGGCTATTCAGAAAAATTTATGCCTTGCATGTTATACCAACAATGATCCTGAATTGGCGATATAAATTGTATTGTTTAACAAAATGGCCATGAAGAAAAAACTGCACAAACCTTTCACTCTTATCTGTGATCCAGGCGGGATTCGAACCCACGACCCGCAGCTTAGAAGGCTGCTGCTCTATCCAACTGAGCTACTGGACCAAAACGCTATAAATCAGGAGTCAAACCATCGCCCGCTTTTTTTCGTGATGTGTGGCAGACCCATAACTTCTTTGAACAAGACGCCCGATAAATTGGCAGCGCAAAAATATAAAATATTTACAACATAAGAAGTGAAAACTTCTTTTACATCTTAATTGGTTTTACAGCAATCCGTTACTCCGGAGTATAAGTTCCATCTGTTGTTGTAAAACCCGTGCTCTTTCACCTGCTTTAATGGCAAAATCTTCCTGAGAAGAAGCATACAAAATCCCCCGCGACGAGTTGACTAACAGTCCGCAATGGTCATTCATTCCGTAACGGGCCACATCCTCCAGGCTGCCACCTTGTGCGCCCACACCCGGAACCAGCAGAAAATGTTCCGGCACCAGCTTACGCACTTTCGCCAGCTCCTGCGCCCGTGTGGCTCCTACCACATACATAAGCTGGTCGCGCGTTCCCCAGTCACGCGAAGTCTCCAATACCTTTTCAAAAAGCTTCTTCCCGCTTTTATCTTCAAAATACTGAAAATCAGCAGCTGAAGGATTGGAAGTCAGCGCCAGCAAAACAGCCCATTTACCTTTAAACTGCAAAAACGGCATCACCGTATCCCGTCCCATATAAGGTGAAAGTGTTACAGCATCCACATCAAGTTGTTCAAAAAAAGTACGGGCATACATGCCGGAGGTGTTCCCGATATCACCGCGTTTGGCATCGGCAATCAAAAAAATTTCAGGACTTTTCGACCGGATATAATCCACCGTTTTTTTCAGACTTTCCCAGCCCGCAGCACCCAAAACCTCATAAAAAGCCAGATTGGGTTTGTAGGCAACGGCAAAAGGCAGCGTAGCGTCCACAATGGTGCGGTTAAAAGCGAATACAGGGTCGTCTTCCGGAAGCAAATGTTTTGGAATTCTGGCCCTGTCGGTATCCAGTCCCACACACAGGAAGGAGCGTTTTTTCTGAATCTGTCCGAAAAGTTCCTCGTAGGTCATAGTTGTCCGGTTAAGGTGTTTTTGTCATTAGAATTCTTCTTTCAGCCGCTCGGCATTTTCCGCCATTTGCAGTTTGTTGATAAGCTCCTGGATGTCGCCATCAATAATCGCCTGCAAATTATAGAGTGTCAGGCCGATACGATGATCAGTAACCCTGCCCTGCGGCCAGTTGTAAGTCCTGATTTTTGCAGAGCGGTCACCGGTAGAGACCATAGTCTTCCGTTTGGAGGACATCTCTTCCAGATACTTGTTGTATTCCTTTTCGTAAAGGCGGGTACGCAATACTTTCATGGCTTTGGCCAGGTTTTTAATCTGCGATTTCTCATCCTGACAGGTAACCACAATGCCCGACGGGATATGCGTGAGCCGGATGGCGGAATAGGTGGTATTCACCGACTGCCCGCCCGGTCCGGAAGAACAGTAAGTATCTTTTCTAATGTCTTTGTCGTGCAGTTCCACATCAAACTCATCTGCTTCCGGAAGTACCACCACCGAAGCTGCCGAAGTATGAATACGTCCCTGTGTTTCCGTTTTCGGAACCCGTTGTACGCGGTGCACACCCGACTCAAATTTCAATGTTCCGTAGGCTCCGGTGCCAATCACGTTACACACGATGGCTTTAAAACCGCCGGAAGTTCCTTCGTTCAACTCCACCACATCCACTTTCCAGCCTCTCGTTTCGCAATATTTCTGGTACATCCGGAACAGGTCGCCGGCAAAAATGGAAGCCTCGTCGCCACCCGTGCCTGCTCTGATTTCCATGACCGCATTTTTGCTGTCCTGCGGGTCTTTGGGAATCAGCAGCAACCTTATCTGCTCCTCCATTTCTTTCAGCTTCGGCTGAAGTTCTTCTAACTCCTCTTTGGCCATTTCCCGAAATTCAGGGTCCTTCTCTTTCTCCAGAATCTCCCTCGCATTTTCGATGTTTCCGAGCAGGTTTTTATACGTTTTATACGCATGAACCACCGGTTCCAGCTCTTTGTAATCCTTGTTAAGCTTCACAAAATGCTTCATATCCGCCATAGCGGCAGGATCGCTCATTTGCTCGGCAAGCTCCTCCCAACGGTTCTTAATAGCCTCCAGCTTCTCTAAAATTTCCACAGTTCACGTATTTTGCCGGCAAAGATACTAAACTGCCGGCAAAGTGCCGGGATGTGGCAATACAAAGTTGTTTAAAGTTAAACTGAGAAACTACACAAATGTGTGATAAAATTTTTGTCATAAAAAAAGTATGGCCGGCAAATGAATTATTTCTAAATTTGCCGCCAAAATAGCGTTCATAAAATATTACAGCTATAATGTTATACCGCAGACATCTCCGCATTAAAGTCTTACAAGCCTTATACTCATGGTATTCAGGTAGTAATACCGACCTTCCTTCAGGCGAAAAACAGTTATTCCAAAGTATTGATAAGTTATATGAACTTTTTATCTACCAGCTTTCGTTTTTGTTGGAAGTAAAAGATTTTGCCCTGACACGCATGGAGCTTAACAAAAAGAAATATTTCCCCACGGAAGATGACCTGAACCCTAACCAGAAATTTGTTCAAAACCAGGCTTTAAGGCTTCTTGAAGAAAACAAAGATTTTCAGAAAAAGGCGGCTCTTTTTAAAGTCAACTGGAAGCAGGAGCAGAATATGATTCTTAAATTTTACAAACTCTTGCGGGATGCTGATTTTTACAAGGACTATTTGGCTGATACCCACACATCGCTCGAAGAAGATAAAAAGTTTCTCATAAAAGTGGTGGATCGGCTCATGATGGATTTTGACCTTTTAAAATCCTATTACGAGGAAAAAAGCGTCTATTTTTCAGAAGGTTATGACTTGGAGGGAGTACTGTTGATAAAATTTTTCGATGGGATATCTCCGAAATTTAATTCCGAAGCCACTCTTCCCGGAATTTATTCCACTTCGGGACAAAAAGTGAACGATGATAAAATATTCGTACAGAAACTTTTCCGCAAAGTAATTTTAAACGATGAAGAACTGAGCGAAATTATCCGGGAAAAATCAAAAAGCTGGGACTATGAACGTATTCCTGTGTTGGATGTTATTCTGCTGAAAATGGCCATTGTGGAACTGAAAGAAATGAAAACCATTCCCATAAAAGTAACCCTCAACGAATACATTGAGCTGGCCAAATATTTCAGCACACCAAAAAGTAAAACCTTTATCAACGGTGTTCTCGACAAGCTCATCGGAGAATTCAAAGCCGATGGTACAATTAAAAAAACAGGCCGTGGCCTTATCGAATAAACCGTCGAATTAGAAAAAGTTCGAATTAGAAAAACCTCTTCGGGTACCTGGTTGTTTTTCGGTTATTTTCCTACTTTTGCAGCTTACCGCGAAAACGGTTCTGATACGTAAAAATCTGATTTTTAACTTTAAAATAAAATCATTATGGCATTTGATATTGAAATGATAAAAGGCCTTTATGCCCGTTTCCCCGAACGTGTTGAGGCAGCCAAAAAGTTGTTGGACCGCCACATGACACTGGCCGAGAAAATCCTTTATGCACACCTTGATGAGGATGTCGCCAAACAAACTTATACACGCGGTGAATCTTATGTTGATTTTCGCCCCGACCGTGTGGCTATGCAGGATGCGACTGCCCAAATGGCGCTGCTGCAGTTTATGCAGGCCGGCAAAAGCAAAACCGCCGTTCCTTCCAGCGTTCACTGCGACCACCTTATCCAGGCTAAAGAAGGCGCTAAAAAAGACCTCAACAAAGCCATTTATACCAATCAGGAAGTTTATGATTTCCTCTCCGCCGTTTCCAACAAATACGGGATCGGCTTCTGGAAACCGGGCGCCGGTATTATTCACCAGGTCGTACTTGAAAATTATGCTTTTCCCGGCGGAATGATGATTGGAACCGATTCGCACACACCTAATGCCGGCGGACTGGGAATGGTGGCCATTGGCGTTGGTGGCGCTGATGCTGTTGACGTTATGGCCGACATGCCATGGGAACTGAAATTTCCAAAACTTATCGGTATTAAACTGACCGGAAAACTTAGCGGATGGCTGGCACCGAAAGATGTTATCCTGCGTGTGGCCGATATCCTCACCGTAAAAGGCGGTACCGATGCCATTGTTGAATATTTCGGCGAAGGCGCCCGCGCCATGTCTGCTACCGGTCGTGCTACCATTTGCAATATGGGCGCTGAAATCGGCGCTACCACCTCCACCTTCGGATTTGATGAGAACACCGCCGAATACCTGCGTCAGACAGGCCGTGCCGACGTGGCCGAACTGGCTGAGAAAATCAGCGAATACCTCACCGGTGATGAAGAAGTTTATGCCAACCCGGAAAAATATTTCGATCAGGTTATTGAAATCGACCTTTCGGAACTGCAACCCGCTTTGAACGGCCCTTTTACTCCCGACCTGCGTACGCCTGTTTCCGGAATGGCTGAAACGGCAAAGAAAAACGACTGGCCGCTGAACATGGAAGCCGGACTTATTGGTTCCTGTACCAACTCGTCATACGAAGACATTACCCGTGCTGCCAACATTGCCCGCCAGGCGGTGGAGAAAAAGCTGACCGCAAAAGCTGAATTGTTCGTAACCCCGGGTTCCGAACAGGTTCGTTTTACCATCGAGCGCGATGGGCTGATTGCCGATTTCGAAAAAATGGGCGCTACAGTGCTGGCCAACGCCTGCGGCCAGTGTATCGGTCAGTGGGATCGCGAAAGCATTAAAGATGGTCACCGCAACTCCATTATCACCTCGTTCAACCGCAACTTTGCCAAACGTAACGATGGCAACCCCAACACTTTCGCTTTTGTGGCCTCGCCCGAAATGGTGATGTGTTACGCACTCGCCGGCCGCCTTGATTTTAACCCGCTGACCGATGAGCTGGTAAATGACAATGGCGAAAAAGTAAAACTGGAAATCCCCGAAGGCACGGTTTTCCCACCCAATGGTTTTGAAGTGGATGATCCCGGTTACCAGTCACCGGCTGAAGACGGTAGTGAAATTGAAATTAAGGTCAGCCCCGAGTCAAAACGGCTGCAACTGCTTACTCCTTTCCCCGAATGGGATGGTAACGATTTTGAAGGCCTGCATCTGCTGATTAAAGCCAAAGGAAAATGTACCACCGACCACATTTCTATGGCCGGCCCGTGGCTGCGCTTCCGTGGTCACCTTGAAAACATTTCCCAAAACATGCTTATTGGTGGCGTGAACTATTTCAACGAAAAAACCAACTCGGTCAAAGACCAGCTGGATGGTATTTACAAAGCTGTTCCGGAGGCAGCACAGCATTACCGCGATGCCAGCGCTGGCTCCATTATCATTGGTGACGAAAACTACGGCGAAGGCTCCTCACGCGAACATGCCGCCATGGAACCGCGTTTCCTCGGCGTAAAAGCCGTTTTGGTACGTTCCTTTGCCCGTATTCATGAAACCAACCTGAAAAAACAGGGCGTGCTGGCACTGACTTTTGCCGACAAGGCCGATTACGACAAAATTCAGGAAGATGATACTTTCGATGTAAAAGGACTGGCTGACTTTGCTCCGGGCAAAGACCTGAAAGTGGTCATCCATCACGCCGATGGCACTGCCGACGAAATCACGGCCAAACATTCCTACAACGAAAACCAGATTGAATGGTTCAAATCGGGAAGTGCACTGAATTTAATCAGGAAACAAAATGCATAAAGACAAACTTTTGAAAAAAAAAAGCCCGACTTTCCAGCCGGGCTTTTTTTTATGGTTTCATAGTTCCACTGATAAAATTAAACATTTTCAACTTCTGCTCTTTCAGGTTTGCAACCTGAAAGTTTGGGGTTACAGGATTTTAAATCCTTTTTCAGGGACGTTGGAGATTGCCAGCACAGGAGGGAGCGTGAAATATTATCAATTTATTACAATCGGTCAAAGCACGCGAAACAATCACGCGTTTAGTAGGAGGACAGTTAACAAGATTCAAGTTCCATCTCGTGATAAGAGTGGTAAAATAACTGCCTGCCGACTTATTAAGCTTTCTGATTTTTGCAGCAAAAAGATTATGAGCAAAAAAACCACACATTCGGTTTCCCTGAAATTTTGTAGGTTTGTTTCCGGTTTCAAAAATAATCCGGGAACCCCGTCGTTATTTCATTATTAAAAAGTCAGTGAAACATAAAATCGTTTTCCTTCTTCTGTTGTCAGGATTGTTTTGCCACGTACCGGCCCGTGGTCAGACATTTGGAACTTATGCCTACACTTTTCTTGAAGAGCCTGTCTCTGCGCGACTTTCTGCCCTGGGAAGCAACATGGCTGCCATTGACGATAACGATATCAACGTTGCATTTGTTAACCCCTCATTCATTAGCCCGGCCATAAATAACGACCTGTCGCTGGCTTATGTCAACTATTTCGCCGGTTTCAACTACGGCGCAGTACAGTATTCCAGAACTTTTAACAAAGCAGGCAGTTTTTTGCTTGGTATCCGGTATTTGAACTACGGCAAATTTGATTATGCCAATGACGCGGGAAACCGGGGCGGGACTTTCGGAGCAGCCGATTATGCCGTGAGCATCGGATGGGGCAGGAAACTCAGCTCCCGTTTTTCCATTGGCGCCACGGGAAAGCTTATTTATTCACACTACGAAACTTACCATTCTGTGGGAATAGCCGTGGATGTAGCCGGTACATATAAAAACAATGCAAACTGGATCTTTTCGCTGGTGGGCTCCAATATCGGACGGCAGCTCAAATCTTTCGTGCCTGGAAATACCGCTCCCCTCCCCTTTGACCTGCAACTGGCCGTTTCCAAAAAGCTGGAACATGTCCCTTTTCGGTTTTCGTTTGTTTACGACCATATAGAACGCTGGAACATAAGCTATTACAATACGGCCAACCCCCCCGGAGGCGTTGATCCCCTCACAGGAGAGCCGTTGGCTCTGACCGGATTTTCTAAATTCAGCGACCGGCTTATGCGACATATCATCATCGGTGGCGAAATGCTTCTCGGGAAACATCTCTCTTTGAGAGGCTCCTACAACTACCGCAGGCGCAAAGAGCTAAGCATCAACCAGCGTATAGGAATGGTTGGATTCTCATGGGGTTTTGGGCTCAGGATCTCTCACTTCAGCATCAACTATTCCCGATCAACCTACCACCGGGCCGGATCACCTAATTATTTCACCATCAGCACCTCTCTCGATGATTTTAAACGATAATCTGTGGGACTATAACTTTCCCCCTGTCTCTTCGTCTCTTCGTCTCTTCGTCTCTTCGTCTCTACAGTGGTAAACCTTCTCAATTACAAAAGAAGATTTTCTCCACCTCGTCCCGCATAATCGGAAAGGTTATTAATTTTGTACTTTTAAATTCGTAAAAAGAAACGCAGCCCATGTATTTGTCACGCCTTACGCTAACCCGGTTTAAGAACTACGAAGAAGCGGATTTTGATTTCAACGAAAAGATAAACTGCCTTGTCGGCGACAACGGAGCGGGGAAAACAAATGTTCTGGATGCCATCTACTACCTCTCGTTTACTAAAAGCTACTTTAATTCCGTTGATTCACAGAACATTCTGCACCAGCAGGACTTTTTTGCCCTGCATGGTTATTATAAAAACCAGGAATCAACGGAAGACAAGGTGAGCTGCATACAGAAACGCAACCGGAAAAAACAGTTCCGCTTTAACAAAAAAGATTACGAGCGTTTTTCGGATCACATCGGAAAGATTCCGCTTGTGATGATCTCGCCCTACGATCGCGACCTGATTAACGATGGCAGCGAGCTGAGGCGGAAATATATTGATGGCGTGATTTCACAATTCGACAAATTTTATCTGACCGATTTGCTGGATTACAACAAAGCCCTTCAGCAACGCAATGTTCTGTTGAAGCAGTTTGCCGAGCAGCACTACTTTGATGCGCTTTCGCTTTCCGTCTGGGATGAAAAGCTGGTAAAACCGGGAGAAGCCCTGTTTCAAAAACGCAAACAGTTTCTTGAAGAGTTTAATCCTCTCTTTGACCGCTATTACCGCTATCTGTCACGGGGAAACGAACAAGTGGAAATTAACTACAACTCTCAACTCGAAGAGAAAAACTTTGACGCGTTGCTAAAGGATTCCGTCCAGCGCGATCGTGCGCTGCGATATACCGGCAGCGGGATTCACAAAGACGATCTTATACTGCAAATGAATGGTTTTCCGGTAAAAAAATTCGGTTCGCAGGGACAGCAGAAATCTTTTGTGATAGCCATAAAGCTGGCACAGTTTGAGTACATGCGGCTGAAAAAAGGCTTTAAACCTATTTTACTTTTCGATGATATTTTTGACAAATTAGATGACAAACGGGTGGCACAGATTGTGGATCTGGTAAGCCAGGAAAATTTCGGCCAGGTTTTCATCACCGACACCCAACCATCAAGAATTAGCAGTATCTTTGAAAAGATAAAAATAGACCACAAAATTTTCTTCGTGGAAAACGGAACCATCAATGAGCCGGCATGATAAAACGCGATAACCAATACAGTCTGAAAGAGGCCATCGAACAGCTTATCCGGGCATACGGCATCAGCGACAAGCTGTTGGAGACAACGCTTATTGATTCGTGGGAAGAAGTTGTGGGAGGTGTTTATGCTGCGCACACACAGAATCTGCGGGTAAAAGCAAAAAAACTGTTTGTACAACTTGATTCGCCTGCTTTGCGCCAGGAGCTGATGATGCAACGTTCGGAGCTGATAAAGAAACTCAACAACAAAGTCGGTAAAAAAGTAATAGAGGATATCGTTTTCCGATAACCTGGTAAAGCACAATATACTGCCAACTTCCTAAATCACAAATCGTTAATCGACATCCTCCGGGACGGGCGCGTTTGCAACGCGTCCGTCCCGTCCGTCCATATTTATTTCGCGTAATTTATCGCTCTTGTCTCCCTGATAACCGTAATTTTTATCTGACCGGGATAAGTCATCTCCTCCTGGATTTTTTTGGAAAGATCGTAGGAGAGGCTGTCTGCCTGTGCATCCGTAACTTTATCAGCACCCACAATGACGCGCAGCTCACGACCGGCCTGAATGGCATAGGTTTTCACCACGCCCGGATAACCCAATGCAATTTCCTCTAATTTTTTTAACCGCTGGATATAAGCCTCCACCACTTCGCGGCGCGCACCGGGACGGGAGCCTGAAATAGCATCACATACCTGAACAATAGGTGCAATAAGCGTTTCCATCTCCATCTCATCGTGGTGCGCTCCAACAGCATTACACACATCCGGATGTTCTTTATATTTCTCAGCGAGTTTCTGTCCCAGCAAAGCATGAGGCAACTCAGCTTCATTCTCGGCAATCTTACCAATATCGTGCAGCAGGCCTGCACGTTTGGCCATTTTGGGATTCAGTCCCAGCTCTGCTGCCATAGTGGCACTCAGTTTGGCCACTTCGATGGAGTGCGACAGCAGGTTCTGGCCATAGGACGAACGATAGCGCATGCGTCCCACCAAGCGAATCAACTCGTGATGCATGTTGTGGATACCCAGGTCGATGACCGTGCGTTTTCCTATTTCCAGGATTTCCTGCTCTACCTCTTTTTTCGTTTTCGTAACCACCTCTTCAATACGGGCAGGATGAATACGACCATCGGTTACCAGCTTTTGCAGCGACAGACGGGCAATCTCACGCCGTATGGGATCAAAACCCGAAAGCAGGATGGCATCCGGGGTATCGTCGATAATGATCTCAATGCCGGTGAGGGATTCCAGCGCACGTATATTACGCCCTTCGCGACCAATAATACGACCTTTAATATCCTCACTATCAATATTGAAGACAGTTACAGTATTTTCGATGGCATGCTCTGAAGCCGTTCGTTGGATGGTTTCAATCACAATTTTTTTTGCGGCACGGTCAGCGGTCAGCCGGGCTTCTTCTGTGATTTCGCGAATCATCATCATGGCCTCCATTTTAGCCTCACCTTTCAGAGACTCAATCAGTTGTTCTCTCGCCTCATTAGCAGAAAGTTTACTAATGTTCTCTAGCTGCTTCACCTGGCCGGCATGAATTTTATCGAGTTCTGCCTGTTTTTTATTAAGAATCTCCAACTGTGCATTCAAATTAGCCCTCAGGGCAACCAGTTCATTATTTTTTCGTTGTGTCTCCTGAAGTTTTTGGTTCAGGGTAACCTCTTTTTGACGAATACGGTTTTCAGATTTCTGAATATTTCTGTTTTTCTCATCAACCAGCTTTTGATGTTCGCTTTTCAGTTGCAGAAATTTCTCTTTGGCCTGAAGAATTTTTTCTTTCTTCACCACTTCCGCCTTTTCTTTAGCTTCTTCGAGAATATCGTTACTTTTCTTCAATAACGCATTCCTGAGAAGATAGTATGTTAAAGCCACACCCATTCCAACACCTGCCAAAACAAGCATTGTATAAATTATAATGTTTTCCATAAGCATTTAGTTTGTGTGGCAAACACCTGAAAATAAAAAAACCCGCATAACCATGGAGCTAAAGTAAACTCCGGAAAAACATGAATAGGGTCGCCGTGATTTTCGAACGTCCAGCGTCTGCCAAAAGCAAATCCCACGAAGGTAAACAGGCCTGTTCTACAATCCGCTAAGCTCATCCCTAAAATTTGTAGTGTTGAGTTTACAAACATTAGATTATGCGGGTAAATCTTAAACTAAGAACGTTATTCTGCCGATAACTGACTACTCAGGACTTCATCTATCTCTTTAAGTTTCAACTCCATTTCTTTCTCCCGAAAGTCCTTTTTCTGTTCCAGCTCCAATATTCCTACGGCATTTTGCAGTGCAATCATTGCCAGCAAATCCTGCTGGTCCTGATATTCATATGAATGGGCAAACCTGTTTATCGAGTCCTCCACATATCCAGCTGCTTTTCTGATCAACTCCTCCTGCTCATGCTGCACATTCATCTTGTAAGGCCTTCCGGCAATAATCACCTTGATGTTTAATACTTTATCCTGCAAAATATTTTACTTATTTACTGATTACATCAATACTCCGGTCTATCTCTCCCAACAGCTCATCAATTATCTGAATTCCTTTCTCAACACCGAATTTATTTTCAAAGGCATTTGCCAAAGTTAATTTTAAAAATTCATTATTTTTTTTGTTCAACAATTCCTGAAGCGCTGCTAATCTCTCTTTCGTAGCATTCGCTTCGTTTTTTAGCTCTTTATTTTCAGCCGACAGCAAGCGATAATCCTCAATTAACTTCCTGACTTTGTATTCAATACCGGAAATTAGAACTTTCTCATTTGCCATTTGCTCAAAATATGCTGCGCTACAAAAGTAATTATTTTCACACTCCGCTGCAAGCAATCGGGCGAAAAAGAACACAGACTTTTAGAAAAATTCATAAAAAAGTCGCTTAACATCTCTATGTCCGTTACTTATAAAAACTTTTTTTACTGAAAATTCTCCTGTTCCGACTTTTAATTTATCCTTTATAACAATGATTTTTTTTGGGCGGTCCTGCGCACAAGGCTTTCACGGGCTGTCCGCTCATAGTCCTCGTTTGCAGCACTTTTCAGCTAAGCGTTACAAAGAGCTCCCCTGTCGCTTTTGTCCCGCCAAGCTTCAAATAGCGCTCCATACTGCGGGCTGTCCGCTTCATCCCTGCCGCAGAAGACAAGGAAAAAGGAAAAAGGAAAAAGGAAAAAGTTAAAAGGCAAAAGTTCCCAATACCCATTAACAAATGACGAATATCCAAATGACCTATTATCAAATTATCCCAATATCCGGAAAACTTTTATACCTTGTGAGGCCGAAAACCCTAAACGCAATTATGAACGAAGATTTTCTGTATTACCTGTGGAAGTACCACCTGCCGGGAAAAACACTGACAGGCAACAAGAAAGAAAAAATACATATTCGACATCCCGGTCAACAAAATTATGACAGCGGCCCTGATTTCTTCAACGGCAACATCAAAATTGACGACACGCTGTGGGCAGGTAACATCGAGATACACACAAAATCTTCCGACTGGTACCGCCACGGGCATCAAAATGACCCGCACTACGACAACATCATCCTGCATGTAGTTTATGAAAACGACCGGCCTGTCCGCCGGAAAAACAAAGAGCTGATCCCCACGCTGGTACTGAAAGACAAATTCGACGAAAAGTTATATGAAAAATACCGGGGTTTCCTGCTTTCAAAACAATGGATTCCGTGCCAGGACGACATTGTGAAAGCCGGGCATTTTGAAATTCTTAGCTGGTTGCACCGGCTATCCATCGAACGCCTTGAACAAAAAGCGAAAGAAATTGAACAAATGCTACACGAGAGCAAAAACGATTTCAGAGAAATATTCTATCGGAAAATGCTCCGCAGTTATGGATTTAAAACCAATTCGGAAGCCTTTGAACAACTGGCCTTTTCGCTGCCTTTTTCCATACTGGCCAAACACAAGTATCATTTGCCGCAACTCGAAGCACTGCTTTTTGGACAGGCCGGCATGCTGCGGGAAAACTTTAGTGATGAATACCATAAACAGTTACAGGCTGAATATCAGTTCCTTTCACAGAAATACGGACTCAAAGCCATGCAACCTGAAGCATGGAAATTTATGCGGATGCATCCACAAAATTTTCCAACCATCCGTATAGCTCAGTTTGCCCATCTTTTTTGCCGCTCTACGGCTCTCTTGCAGAAGATTCTTGAGGCAGAAAAACTCACAGATGTCATTAGTCTGTTACAAACCGAAGCATCCGGATACTGGCTGACGCATTTTCGTTTTGGCAAGCCCGGCACATCCAGACCGAAAAAGATGGGAAAACCGTCGCTTCATCTCATTCTTATCAACACCATTATTCCCTTTGTTTTTGTTTACGGGAAACGTACCAACCGGCAGCATCTCTGCGAAAAAGCAGTGGACTGGTTAGCATCTCTACCCCCTGAGAAAAATTATATCACACGTAATTTCAGCCTGTTAGGGATAAAACCGGAGAATGCAATGCAGTCACAGGCACTCATCCAACTGAAAACATCTTACTGCAAAGACAAACAATGTTTACATTGTGCTATCGGCCATCAATTGTTAAAATCAACCCGTTTTTAACAGCAACGAAGGATTTTATTTTCAATTGTAAATCATTACCTTTGCACTCCAAATTTAAATACTAATAATAAATGAAGAAAACAGCAATAAACGCTATGCATCGACAAATGGGTGCAAAAATGGTAGAGTTTGCCGGCTGGGATATGCCGGTGCAGTTTGAAGGAATAGGCATTGAACACACAACTGTTCGCACCAAACTGGGAGTCTTTGACGTTTCACACATGGGAGAATTTTGGGTGGAAGGGGCACACGCTTTTGCGTTGGTTCAGAAAGTTACCACCAACGATGTGGCTGCATTAACAGATGGAAAAGTACAATACAGCTGCTTCCCCAACGGCAAAGGTGGTATTGTGGACGATTTACTGGTTTACCGTTTCAATGCCGAAAAATATCTGCTGGTGGTGAATGCTGCCAATATCGACAAAGACTGGGCACACATCAACAGCCAAAACGATGTAAATGCCCATCTCACCAATGTTTCCGATGAAGTTTCACAACTGGCCATTCAGGGCCCGTTGGCCTTGAAAGCCATGCAGAAACTGACAAACGAAAGTGTGGAAGATATGGAATATTATACTTTTAAGGTGATTGAGTTTGCCGGTGTTCCCGACGTTATTTTTTCCACCACAGGCTACACCGGTTCCGGCGGTTGCGAAATTTACATGCCCAACGATGTGACTGAAAATATTTACAAAGCTGTTTTGGAAGCCGGCGAAGAATTCGGAATAAAACCCATTGGCCTCGGCGCACGCGACACCCTGCGCCTCGAAGCCGGTTTTTGCCTTTATGGCAACGATATTGATGATACCACCTCCCCCATTGCTGCCGGCCTGGGATGGATTACCAAGTTCACCGATGGCAACGATTTTATTGACCGTCCCCTGTTTGAAAGCCAGAATACCAACGGCGTTCCCCGTCGCTTAAAAGGATTTGTCATGGTTGACAAAGGCATTCCCCGCCATGGGTATGAGGTAGCTGACGCAGAGGGCAATGTCATCGGGCATATCACTTCAGGAACCATGTCAATCATGTTACACAAAGGTATTGGCATGGCTTACATCGACAAACCTTTCTGGAAAGAGGGTTCCGAAATTTATATCAAAGTGCGCAACAAACAATTAAAAGCCGTGGTAACCCGGCCGCCTTTTTATAAGGCATAGGCTGCTGTTTTTATGTCTCCGAAAAAGACCATCGAAGTAATTCTTGCCCCACGGTTGTTTTCTAATATTTCAACCCGGAGACCTTATGTTGTAGTGGTAACGGATGTTTTTCGTGCCACTACTTCCATTTGTGCCGCACTGGATTACGGCGTAAAAGCCATTATTCCCGTGAAACGTATCCGCCATGCCCGTTTTCTTGGAAGGCTGGGGTACATCGTAGCAGCAGAACGCGGCGGCAGCAAGGTGAAATTTGCCCATTTGGATAATTCGGCCACCTCATTTTTTCACAAGATATTTAAAGGGAAAGAAATTGTCTATTCCACCACCAACGGAACAAAAGCCATCAAAATGGCTTCTTCGGCATCTGAAATCGCCATCGGAAGTTTTGTCAACCTGAATGCACTGGCGGATTGGCTCAACAGACAAGACAAAAATGTTATCGTTTTATGTGCCGGCTGGAAAAACAGAGTCAACATGGAGGACAGCCTTTTTGCCGGTGCTTTGTCAGAAATTCTTATGGATCAATACGGTTTTACCACTGATTGCGATTCAGCGAAAATGGCGCTGGATCAGTGGAATATGGCCAAAGATGATCTTTTGGGATACATCGACAAATCCGCTCACCGAAACCGTCTGCGTAACCTCGTTTCCGACAGACTATTAAAATACACTTTTACGCTGAACTCCAGCAAGGTAGTGCCGGTTTTAAAAAGATACAAAATAGTTCCCGCCAAAGATTAGCCTTAATTCCGCAGGCCTTTTCGTAATGAAGTGCCGAAATGTGCGTCAGTGTTGGGGAGCGCAGTGCTTGAGCATCGGAAACGTAGCATTTGCTACGGTGAGAAGCTCAAAGCGAGCATTCTCAACAATGGCGTGCAGTTTGGCAATGTAACAGACAAGGGGCTGCGGATTTAAGGATTAGTAACGATATCTGTTTTTCCATTTGTTTTTCAGTGATTTACGCATTTCCTGTTCCCGCGGGTTGTTGCCCGGTTCAAAAAGTGTGCTCCCGCTGATTTCCTCCGGAAGGAATTCCAAATCCGTAAAATTGCCTTCATAATCGTGGGCATACCGGTAATTTTTGCCGTATCCCATCTCTTTCATAAGGCCGGTGGGAGCATTACGCAAGTGTAATGGTACCGAAAGGTCACCGGTTTTCTTCACTAACGATTGCGCTTTATTAATGGCCATATACGCCGCATTGCTTTTAGGAGAACCGGCCAGATAGATGGCTGTCTGCGACAGGATAATCCGGCTTTCGGGCCAGCCTATCTTGCTCACCGCATCAAAACAGGTGTTGGCGAGCAAGAGCGCATTAGGATTGGCATTGCCGATATCTTCCGAGGCAAGGACCAGCATGCGCCGGGCAATAAATTTGGGGTCCTCGCCGGCTTCTACCATGCGTGCCAGCCAATACACCGCCGCGTTGGGATCGCTGCCCCGCAACGATTTGATAAAAGCCGAAACAATGTCGTAGTGCATCTCACCCTGCTTGTCGTAAAGAACAATATTCTCCTGAATCGTCCGGATGATATTTTCATCGGTAATCACCAGCCGTTGATTATTTCTCTTCTCCTGCTGTACAAAAAGTTCCAGTGCGTTGTAAAGTTTACGGGCATCACCGCCGGAAATGCGTAGCAAAGCTTCCGTTTCCTCTATTTCAATTGGCAATCCGTTCTGTTTCGATAGCAGTTTTACGGCTTTTTCGGCCAGTATCTCCAAATGCTTCTTCTCCAACGGTTTCAAAACATAAACCTGGCATCGCGACAAGAGCGGCGAAATCACCTCAAACGAAGGATTTTCCGTGGTCGCGCCGATGAGTGTGATAACGCCTTTTTCCACGGCGCTCAACAACGAATCTTGTTGTGATTTGCTAAAACGATGAATTTCATCAATAAACAGGATTACATTGCCGGCGTACTGCGAAGCCGACTCAATGACCTTTCGCACATCTTTCACCCCGGCGCTTACCGCATTCAGTGTATAGAACGTCAGACTATGCTGCTCGGCAATGATGTGCGCCAGCGTAGTTTTTCCCACCCCCGGCGGGCCCCAGAGAATCATCGAAGGAATATTCCCCGACTCAATCACTTTGCGCAAAATACCCTCTTTGCCCACCAGCTTTTCCTGCCCCATGAACGCGTCCAGCGTATTCGGACGCAACTGTTCTGCTAACGGAATGGCCATATTGTACTCTTGTTTGTCTGACAAAAATACGGTAATTTTTTTCATCTTTCGGAAGGCCTTGCCCCCCTTACTTTATCTATTCGCATCATTGCAATGAGCCCATCCGCTTTTTCGGACTACCTTTTAAGAAAAACGCTCCGAAGTTTTTTATCTTTGCGAAAATTATTTAACCATGAAATTATTGATGATTTACTGCGAACGGTTTGCCTATCAGCCGGTGAGCAAAACATTAGAAGATTTCCCCGAAATAAATGAAGGAGCTGCATTTGAGGAGAGTCTCGTGGCTTTCATTCAAACCGAAGAAGCCGATGAGCAAAACATGAAACCGGTGGAAACCAAACTGGTAAAGAATCTGAAATGGGGTGCTAAGAAAAACAACACCCGCAAGGTTGTCCTCCACTCTTTTGCCCATTTGTCGGAAAGCAAAGCCGAACCGCATTTCACCAAGGAGCTCTTCGATAAAGCCGAAGCCCGCATGAAAAATGCCGGTTACGAATGTGAGCAGACTCCTTTTGGCTACTTTTTGGATATCGATGTGAAAGCTCCCGGCGTTTCCCGGGCCCGGATTTTCAAAAGCTTTTAAGTGGCATTATTTTAAAAATAATTTCTTTTCTTTAATCGTCCTGGCCACGGTCACAGGTACATAATGTTCCCATTCGGGATTTCCATTCTGAATCATCTTTAACACTTCCCGCGATTTTATAAACAGCCGCTCCGGCAGTTCACTTTTCAGGTCAAGGATAAAGCGGTTTTGAATCAGACAATCATAAAGGAGCCGGATGTCTTCCTCTATTTCAATATTTTTTGAATCTACCATTTTCTTTTCCATCTGTTTTCAGTGTAGGATAGATGTAGAGTTTCATCTTTTGAGGAAAGAGCATCCCCATCGCCTGCAGGATGCCGCCTTTCAGATTTTCGTAATAACGTTTGTCCATCACCTTCTCCAGAATAGGCACCCCCATGACAATACGGAGGTTTTTAATCTTAAACTGTGAGAAAAAATCCACCAGTTTATAATATTCCTTAAAACCGGAGATCATCACATTTTGGCCAATGTCATTCAGCATTCTTTTTTAGCCATAAGTTCCTCCAGTCCTTTCATTTCGTCCCGCAGTCGTGCAGCCTCAATAAAATCCAGTTGTTTGGCCGCCTTCTGCATCTCCTTTTTTGTCTTTGCGATGGCCTCCTGAATAGCCTGCCGGTTCATATACTGCACCACAGGGTCGGCGGCAATGCCGGCTTCTTTTTCCACATACGCTTTCTCGTGCTCTTTTCTTGAATCAGCAACAACGGTTTGTCCCATAATGGCATCCGTGGACTTAAAAATTTGCCGCGGGGTGATATTGTATTTGATATTGTAAGCCATTTGCTTTTCGCGTTTGCGGTTGGTTTCGTCAATGGTACGCTGCATGGAGCCGGTCATTTTGTCGGCATAAAAAATCACTCTGCTGTCTAAGTTTCGTGCCGCACGGCCTGCCGTCTGCGTCAGCGACCGCTCAGAACGCAAAAAACCCTCTTTGTCCGCATCCAAAATGGCCACCAGTGATACTTCCGGCAAATCCAGCCCTTCGCGCAGAAGGTTCACTCCTACCAGCACATCAATATTTCCGAGGCGCAAATCACGCATAATTTCAATACGGTCAAGTGTATCCACGTCCGAATGAATATAGCGGGATTTTATGTTCAGGTTCATTAGATATTTGGTCAGCTCTTCGGCCATTCTTTTGGTGAGCGTGGTTACCAGTACACGCTGACCGGCTTTGATAGTATGGTCAACCTCGTCTAACAGATCATCGATCTGATTCAGGCTGGGACGTACTTCAATCTTTGGTTCCAGCAGCCCCGTAGGCCGGATAATCTGTTCCACCACCACTCCTTCCGCCTTTTGCAGCTCATAATCGGCCGGGGTAGCACTTACGTAGATAGTTTGTCCGGACATTTGCTCAAACTCATCAAATTTCAACGGCCGGTTATCCATAGCCGAAGGCAGGCGAAAACCATACTCTACCAGGTTTTGCTTCCGCGAACGGTCTCCTCCATACATAGCTCTGACCTGCGAAATGGTAACATGGCTTTCGTCGATTACCGTAATATAATCCTCCGGAAAATAGTCGAGCAGACAAAAAGGACGCGAGCCTGAATCACGCCCATCAAAATAGCGTGAATAGTTTTCAATTCCGGAACAATATCCCAGTTCGCGCAACATCTCCACATCGTAACTCACCCGGTCTGCCAGTCGCTTAGCTTCCTGATGTTTTCCGATTTCATGAAAATAATCCACCTGCTTTTGCATATCCATTTGTATCTCAGCAATAGCAGAACTCATCTTGTCTTTGGTAGTAACAAAAATATTGGCCGGATAGATGGTGAGTGTATCTATGCTGTTGATGCGTTTCCCGGAAAGGGGATCGATGGACTCCAGCGTTTCAATCTCGTTGCCCCAGAAAATAATGCGAAAAGCATCATCCGCATAAGCAGGATACACATCCACCGTGTCGCCTTTCACACGGAAATTTCCCCGGCCAAGTTCCATCTGCGTACGCGAATAGAGAGCGTTTACCAAATCGTTCAGCAACTTCTGACGACTCAGCGCCTGTCCTTTTTGCAAAACCACCACATTGCTGGTAAAATCTTCCGGATTTCCAATGCCGTAAATGCAGGAAACAGAACTTACCACTATCACATCCCGCCTGCCAGAGAGCAGCGCAGAGGTGGTACTCAGCCGCAGTTTCTCAATCTCTTCATTTATGGAAAGGTCCTTTTCGATGTAAGTGTTGGTAACCGGAAGATAGGCTTCCGGCTGATAATAATCATAATACGAAACAAAATATTCGACTCTGTTTTCAGGAAAGAACTGTTTAAACTCACCATAAAGCTGTGCCGCCAGCGTTTTGTTGTGGCTCAGCACCAGAGCGGGACGGTTCACCTGCGCCAGCATATTAGCGATGGTGAATGTCTTGCCAGAGCCGGTTACGCCGAGCAACACCTGTGCCTCATCGCCCCGCCGCAGGCCATCTACGAGCTGCGCAATAGCTTCCGGCTGGTCGCCGGTAGGCTTGTATTCCGATGTGAGTTTGAAATGCATTACCCGGCAAAAATACGGTTTTTAGCCCTTCCGGGCAAACAATACAAACATTCTGCAACAAACACAAAGGTTTATTACATGCTGACTATAAATACATTAAACGTGAAAATACCCGGGGAAATCCGAATTAAAAATCTGTCAGGTTGCCTTCTTCATCAACAATGACATCCCAGTTGACAAATGCCACTTTGCCATCACGCAAATAGAAATCGACCATAATCTCTTCAAAGGAGAGTCGTGTTTCGCCCGCTTCTGTTTCCTTATCGAAATCGGGAATACCATTGCGCGTCATCAGGTCTATGGCCTGCTCTTCAGTCATACCGATAACCTTCTCGCCAAAGAGCGTGGCCTCGGAATAATCGGTTTCTATGCCGGCCACTACCTGCCGGGTTACCCCTTCAAAGAATACAGAAAACCCCTTATCCTGGTAATGTAAAAGCACGGCGTTAAGTTCTTCATCTCCCTCAAAATTATCCACCTCTTCCGGTTCACCCAATGCAGAGACCACTTTCTCCATATCCATACCAAACTTTAGATCACCAAGACCTTTTTTTGGAATTATTTCATATGAATTAATCATTTTTTTATTTTATTGATTCTTATTTCTGTTATAAATTATTTCCTATTTAAAAGGGGAATCCGGTTCTTTGGCCATGTGACGATAGACCAGTTTATCAAGAAATCCGGAGAAAAACTTACTCAGAAAGACTGTCAGCTTCCCCTGTGTTGTCAGCACCATAGATGTTTTACGTTTTTTTACCGACTGGTAAATATGCGCGGCCACCTCTTCTGCCGACATGATTTTCCCCTCATCCAAAGGCGATTTTCCCTGTTCGGAGCCATCGGCAACCAAAGCGGTATTACGAATATTGGAAGCAGTAAAGCCGGGATATGCCATCATCACATGCAGCCCTGTTTTCATATTTTCGATACGCAGGCTTTCCATAAACCCGTGAATGGCAAATTTCGAAGCCGAATAGCCTGTTCTTCCGGGCAGACCTTTAATACCTGCCACCGAAGAAACAGCTACCACAGAACCCTTTGTCTCCAGCAAAAACGGTAGTGCATATTTCGTGCAATAGACCGTTCCCCAAAAATTCACATCCATAACACGCTTCAACACATCGGGTGTTGTGTCAGCAAACAAAGCCCGCATGGAAATACCGGCATTATTAATCAGCACATCTATTTTTCCGAAAGTTTCTTTTGCGTTCAAAATAAAATTCTTACAATCGTTTTCAAGGGCAACATCCATGGTAAAAAAAGCGGCTTTCCCGCCATCTGCTTCAATTTCTGAGACAATCTCCTTTAATTTATCGCCACTGCGAGCGCCCAGAAATACAGACGAACCATGCCGTGCAAATGTAAAAGCAAGCGCTTTTCCAATGCCCGAACTGGCTCCGGTGATGACAACCACTTTATTCTTCATGCCACTTATTTCTGGTTTACAATGATAGAAAAATTTCTTTAAAGAAAATCCTTTTCCCTGGAAATCGCCTGCGAAATAACGAAATATTTTGAATATTTAACAAAAAGTCTCAAAAAACTTAGTCATTACACAGAATTATAGTAATTTTATAGCCAACCCATTAAAACTTAATATTATGACAAAAGTTCGTTTGGAAATTGATGAAGTAAAAATTTACCGTCCCCGCAAGAGATGGCATCTCTATTTTGTTGTTGTTGCCGACCATCCTTCCGAGAAAGACAAAATGATCGTCTCTACTCTCCCGCAGGAACCTTTCCGGCTCACCAGCCGGCATAACAATGAGTATCAGTTTGACACCGACCAGCAAGGCTCTGAAGGTCTTTTTGTACTGAGCCGCGAAATGCCCAAAGATCGTGAAATCAACGTGCAGTTTTATCTGCGGCACAGTCGTAAAGCCACGCGTGACCTGGGCGAAGTACTCAACGACATCAAGACAGGAATTGGCGGAGATGCATTAGGCATTGTAACTGATATTGTTGGAACGGCAGGCATGCCATGGCTTGTCGTTGCCAAAAAATCAATCTCCCTTGTGGGAAAAATTCTGGAAAAGATACCGGACAAAGACTTTGGATTCCTCAGCGCTTTTGAACGTTTTGGCCCGGAGTTTGAAAGCCAGACAGATATTGACCGCGAAAAAGATTTTACCGGTGATGCCTCCATGATTTACAGCTGGACGCTGGATGAAGATTAGGAAGTATTGCTGTTATCAGGATCCAAAAAGAGCGGATGTGAAATTTCACATTCGCTCTTTTAATCTTATGGATATAAATCACGGATTACTTTTGAAATTTCTTCATGTATTTTTTCAACATATCCTTGTGAACCATGAAATCCATCATCTTCAGTTTTACATAAGGCGTACTGAAAAAGTAATAGCCGAATTCCGGACTTTTCGGATCAACACTACGTGAACCGGAACTTGAATCTTTTATCAGATACCACATTTGACCGTTTTTGTCTTTCATGTAACCGACCATATGCATGCCGTGGTCATCGGTGGTAGTGCGGTTTGAAAACCTGAATTGGCGGGCATTATTATTAATATATGCAGCCGGGATATCGAAATCGGGAATAAGTGCCACATTGGTCTTATGAGAAAATCCGGGTTCGGAAACATCGCCGCCAATAGCCATGGTATATCCGTGTGTTATGGCGTCATTCCAGATATCCATGTAAACTTTAAGCGGTACATTGTAGTAAGCTTTGCTGTGCCACCAGTTGTCAGGAACCTGATACTCCACCTGATGCCAGAAGGGTTTTTGTTCATACGAAAGTACATCCACATAATCATTCATATTGAGTTTGAGATAATCTTTCAAAAAAGACTTGGGAGAGTACTGTTTTCCGTCGTAAGTAAATGATGTGGGAGGCGCACCCATGTAACGATTCATAATGGCTTTGATGGTAGCCACTACTTCTGTTTCATTCCATGCAGCGGTTTTTTTCACATTTTGGAGATAGGTTTTCATCTCCTTTATCATTTCAGCATGAGAATAAAATTTACGTCCATCTTTAAAACCATCGTAAACAGACCGCGGAACCACACCATATTTTTTATAATCACGGGTAACGGCGTTGGCTTCGGAGCCTTCATCAAATACGGAAGTTCCCCGGCTTTTTACAAAACCTTTGGCTTTTTCCACATATTCCCAATAAACAGTGTACATCTCCGACAGTTTCACATCCTGATTAAAAAGGCGATGTTCCTCCGATTCGAAAAAAGAAGTGGTCGAGAAGCACCAGCATGTACCGGTATTTCCCTGTGAAGTAGTGGGCGTATGCCAAAACGATTTGTATTCGGATACTTTGTCGGGCAGATTCATCCCCGACTGATCCATTGTGAAGTATTTCTGTGTTTTCTTGGGATGTAACCGCTGCTGAACAGCCTTCACATCTTTCATAATGACATTCGGATAAAAGGAGTTTTGTGAAGGTTCAAAAACTGCCTTGTCTTTGCTTTGCGCAAAAGTGTTCATGGCCGGCATAAGTGCCAATGCCAGTAGAATTGTAAATATTCTTTTCATGATTTTTAAATTTGATTAAATTTTACAAAAACCAAAAGTACGTTTTTTTCGCAGCCCATCAGGACAGGCCATTAATACATACATGATTTAAATAGAATCTTCTGCTTCTCAGCCCAATCAGAATAATCTGTAGCGCACACAGTTCCCCCGCTAAAACTCCGGCTGAAAGCGGACGGCACTTCTTCATTCTTTCTTTTTCAGATGGAATTCAGAAACTATTTCTTTTTTGCGATTGCATTATAAATCAAGGCAATAACGAGGCCACCTATGGCGCCATCGACAAAACCCCATGCGGCGCCAATAATGCCGCCTAAAAAGGTTGGTTTAAACCCAATATAAACCGGGGACATTACTTCAACGATGTTTGTGGCCCAGCCAAATATGGAAACCCATCCGATAAACAGCATACACAATGCCCATGCGGCGCCGAGGCTAATTGCCAATCCTTTTACACTTAACTTTTCCATTTTTACTCCTTCTTTTTTTAAGTTTCTAATAACGTCTGAATCAGCCGCTCTTCCTTTGCGCTATGAGAAATGTAACAATGTCCGGCTGCCTCCTCCGGTTCTCCGTACACTCTCTTAATCCGGATTGTAATTCGCTTTCTGTTCAGCACTTAGTGGCGTAATAATATGATTAAACGGTAAATATACATATAATGAACATACGAGGCAACGAAAAAGTAAAGGGTACTTCTAATAATTTATTTATCGGCAATTTAGAATCATAATTGGTATATTACAGGCCAAATACAATTTCCCATTCCTGATTATAATGGAAATTTTCCTTGTTTTTATAGCAAAATAGAAATATTCTAATTAAAATTTTTAGTGATTTCTTGACCTTTCTTATATCTTTGCAACACTTTTTAGAAATGCTCAAAAACACTAAACAAATGAAAAAACATAATTTTTATGCAGGGCCTTCCATTCTGCCGGAGGTTACCCTGGAAAAGACGGCAGAGGCAATTAAAGATTTTGCCGGTACCGGTATTTCTTTAATGTCCATTTCGCATCGAAGCAAAGAGTTTGTGGCCGTTATGGATGAAGCACAACAACTTTTTAAGGATTTGCTTAACATCCCCAAAGGATATTCAGTTCTTTTCCTCGGAGGTGGTGCCAGCACGCAGTTTGCCATGATTCCTTATAACCTGCTCGACAAAAAAGCCGCTTACCTGAATACGGGAGCCTGGTCAACAAAAGCCATTAAAGAAGCCAAACTGTTTGGCGAAGTGGATGTGGTTGCTTCTTCGGAAGACAAAAATTTCGCCTACATCCCCAAAGGATATACCATCCCGGAAGATGCTGATTACTTTCACATTACAACCAACAACACTATCTATGGTACGGAAACCAAAACCGATTTGGATGTGCCGGTTCCGTTGGTTGCTGACATGTCATCCGACATTTTAAGTCGCCCGGTTGACATTTCCAAATACATACTGATTTATGGTGGTGCACAGAAAAATCTTGCCCCTGCCGGTGTTACTTTTGTCATCATCCGCGACGACATCCTCGGTAAAGTGGATCGGGCTATTCCCACCATGCTCAACTACAAAACACACATCGATAAGGGCAGCATGTTTAACACACCTCCGGTATTTGCTGTCTTTGCGCTATTACAGACTTTGCGCTGGCTGAAAGATTTAGGTGGTGTGGAAGAGATGCATCGTATCAACGAGAAAAAAGCTGCGCTGCTTTACGGCGAAATCGAACGCAATACTTTCTTTAAAGGTACCGCCAACAAAGAAGACCGCTCGCTGATGAATGTCTGCTTTGTGATGAACGACGGCATGGAAGACAAGGAAAAAGCTTTTCTTGATCTTGCCACGGCCAAAGGTATGGTAGGCGTCAAAGGTCACCGCTCGGTAGGCGGATTCCGTGCTTCGCTCTACAATGCTCTTCCCATGGAAAGTGTAGAAGCACTCGTTGCCTGTATGAAAGAATTTGAACAAACCAGCAAATAACAGGTAACCCCCTGTTTGACTGTTTTTAAGTACTAACTAAACCTTTTTGAACTATGACAAAAGTTCTTGTTGCCACGGAAAAGCCTTTTGCAGAAGCTGCCGTGAATCAGATTAAATCCACTTTTGAAAAAGCCGGATACGACTGTAGATTTTTTGAAAAATATGAAAGTCAGGATGATTTAAAAAAGGCTGTGGCTGATGCCGATGCCCTCATCATCCGCAGCGACAAAATTACGGAAGAAATCATGGACGCCGCACCGGAACTGAAAATTGTGGTTCGTGCCGGTGCCGGTTTCGACAACGTAGACCTTGCCGCTGCCACTGCCCACAACATTGTAGTGATGAATACGCCCGGACAAAATTCTAATGCAGTAGCCGAACTGGTTTTGGGAATGATGGTTTTTCAGGCCCGAAATCATTTTAACGGAAAACCGGGAACCGAACTGAAAGGGAAAAAGCTGGGGATCCATGCTTACGGTCATGTGGGTAAAAATGTAGCCCGTATTGCCAAAGGTTTCGGTATGGAAGTCTTTGCTTTCGACCCTTTTGTTGATAAAGCAGACATTGAAGCCGACAGCGTAAGCGTTTTTGACAATGTCGAAGAGATGTATAGCGTCTGCGACTACGTCAGCCTGCACATCCCCGCCAACAAACACACCATTAAATCCATCAACTATACGCTTCTCTCAAAAATGAAAGAAGGCGCCACACTAATAAACACAGCGCGCAAAGAGGTGATTGATGAAGAGGGTTTGTTGAAAATGTTTAATAAAAGAAACGATTTCCGTTACATTGCGGATATTGCTCCCGGCAACCGGGAAGACATTGAAAAGGAATTTGGCGACCGCTGCTTTTTCACACCCAAAAAAATGGGCGCACAGACAGCCGAAGCCAACGTCAATGCCGGCATAGCCGCTTCAAACCAGATTATCGCCTTTCTTGAAAAGGGCGACACAACTTTTAAAGTTAACTAATTTATTAATCAAAATAGCTTTCCCCCCTCTTGGGGACTCTGCCACTTCGCAAGAGGTGGCATGGCAAATGTTTTAAATAAAAACAAAATTATGATGTACAACGAAAATAAAAATGAAGAAAAAAACGGGCAGACAGAGAAACAAGAACGTCCCGGAACATTTTTTCGCTTTGAAGACCTGCGTATTTACCATAAATCACTGGACTATGTAACCTGGCTACAGGATGTAACCATGCTGTTTCCCGAAAGTGACAAAACACAACTCGCTATACGATTTAACGATTCGGCACGCAACATTGCTCTTTATATTGCCGAAGGCTCCGCCCGCAACAAAACGCAATTTATCTATTATCTGCGCATGGCCAAAAGTGCCATCCGCCAGTGCATGGTCTATACCACTCTCTCTTACGGGCTGAATATTATGAGCGAATCGCATGAGGACGAGTCGCGAACCCAGCTGATGGAGATGACCAAAATGGTGGGCGCTCTCATATCTTCGCTGCAGCGTTCGCTGAACAACCACGGAAACTTCAACAACAACAACAACAACAACGGGTATCACAGCCATAACAACGACAACGGGCATTACAACAACGAGCCCATGCCGCGCGACCCCAATATCCGCTCCGACTATTTGCCTGAAGATTAAGAAATACTTTTATATTCGGCTTGTTGTAACAACAAGCCGAATTTTTTTTCTCATTAAATAAGGACATTATGGCAGTTTTAAAACCTTTCAAAGGCCTCAGGCCGCCCAAAGAGCTGGCGGAAAAAGTCGCTTCCCAACCCTACGACGTACTCAATTCGGAAGAGGCTCGTGCCGAAGCAGCCGGCAACCCCTATTCGCTGCTGCACATCATTAAACCGGAAATTGACCTTCCGGAAGATACCGATAATTACAGCGAAGCCGTTTACCAAAAAGCCAAAGAGAATTTTGAAAAATTCAAAGCCGAAGGCTGGCTGAAACCTGACGATGACAAATACCTTTATATCTATGCCCAGACCATGTACGGCAAAACGCAGTATGGGGTGGTGGGCTGCGCCAGCGTGGACGATTACATGAACAATGTAATTAAAAAACACGAGCTGACACGTAAAGACAAAGAAAAAGACCGCATGAAACATGTGCGTGCGACAAACGCCAACATGGAGCCGGTATTTTTTACCTATCCCGCCATCGACGAAGTCGATAAAATTGTGGCCGACTTTGTGAAAAATAATGCGCCGGAATACGATTATATCTCCGACGATAACTTCGGTCATCATTTCTGGGTCATTCGTGACAAAAAAATTATTGACCGGCTGGTGGAATTGTTTGCCAGCCTTCCCTCCACTTATGTGGCTGATGGTCATCACCGTACAGCTGCTGCCGCTTTGGTAGGAAACGAAAAACGGCAAGCCAATCCCAACCACGTCGGCAATGAAGAGTACAACTATTTCCTCGCCGCACATTTTCCGGCTAACCAGCTGACCATCATCGATTACAACCGGGTTATCAAAGACCTTAACGGAATGACTAAAGAAGTGTTATTAGAAAAACTGGCCACTTCTTTTAACATTAGGGAGGTGGGACCGGAAATATACCGTCCCGACAGACTACACAATTTCTCTATGTATCTCGATGGCATGTGGTACTCGCTGACGGCCAAAAGAGACACTTATAACGACTGCGATCCCGTTGGCGTACTGGATGTAACCATTCTTACGCAGGAGGTATTCGCTCCGTTGTTTAACATCAAGGATTTGCGCACCGACAAACGCATTGATTTTGTAGGTGGTATCCGCGGCCTTTGCGAGCTGAAAAAACGTGTGGACAGTGGCGAAATGGCTGTTGCTTTTGCACTCTGGCCTGTTAGCATGGATCAACTGATAAATATTGCCGACAGTGGCAAAATTATGCCACCAAAGACCACCTGGTTTGAGCCGAAGCTCCGGTCAGGGCTGGTGGTTCACGAATTAGACTAAGGAATTGTAATTTATTTGTGTTTTGGCGCTTGAGATTTGAAATTTCGTTAATACGCCATCCGGGTGACCGGAAAATTGCCATAAACAATACCTTTGCAATTGGATAATTTAGCCTCTCTCCCATTTTTTCTTAACACATTTTAACCTCATATTGACGGCTACTTCATATCTTTGCTATTCAAAAAATATAAGTATTATGAATGAAGCATTATTAAAACTGGAACCGGCCAAAGTCTGGTACTTTTTCAAAGAGATTCTCAACATTCCCCGTCCTTCAAAAAAAGAGGGGAAAATCATAGAATATCTGCTGCGTTTCGGGAAAGAACACGGGCTGGAAACGTTACAGGATGAAGTAAATAACGTACTGATTCGCAAGCCGGCCACACCCGGCATGGAGAACCGAAAACCGGTTGTCCTTCAGAGCCATATCGATATGGTTTGTGAAAAAAACAGCGACAAAGATCATGACTTTGAAAACGACCCCATCGAAGCACACATCGAAGATGGCTGGGTTACTGCCGATGGCACCACACTTGGCGGCGACGATGGTATTGGTGTAGCTACGGAGCTGGCACTGCTTGCCTCCGACGACATTGAACACGGCCCCATCGAGTGCCTGTTTACCGTGGACGAAGAAACCGGTCTTACCGGCGCTTTTGGCCTGAAACCGGGCTTCCTGAAAAGTGAAATACTGCTGAACCTCGACTCGGAAGACGAAGGTCAGCTTTTCATCGGCTGTGCCGGCGGCCAGGATACGCTGGTCTGGCTTCCTTACCAAACACAAGCTGTCCCCGAAGGTCATGAAGCGCTGAAAATTGTGGTTTCGGGTCTTAAAGGCGGGCACTCCGGCGACGACATCAACAAGGGACGCGCCAATGCCAACCAGCTGCTGAACCGCTTTTTGTGGACATTCAAAGATAAATTCGATATGAAGCTGTCCGTTTTCGATGGTGGCAACCTGCGCAATGCCATTGCCCGCGAAGCTTTTGCCATCGTAACAGTTCCAAAAGGAAAAGCACAACAAGTCATCTCCGAAGCCAAAAGTTTTGAAGAGACCTGCAGACACGAGTACCATGCAACAGAAGCCAACCTGAGTTTTTCGGCTATGGCTGCTAACCTGCCTGAAACGGTTATCGGCGATGACAATTTTACCACGCTGGCAAACGCTTTGTATGCCTGCCCTCACGGCGTCATCACCATGTCGCAGGACATTCCAAACTTTGTGGAAACTTCCACCAACCTCGCTTCCGTGAAGTTTGAAGATGACAACATCCTCATCACCACCAGCCAACGCAGCTCGGTAGAGTCTGAGAAAGACGATGTTACCAACAAAGTGGTGAGTGTCTTTAATCTGGCCGGAGCACGCAGCGAAACATCAGATGGTTATCCGGGCTGGACACCTAATCCCGGCTCTGAAATTATGGAGCTGACCAAAAGTACTTATCAAAAGCTTTTCAACGTAGAGCCTAAAGTGCTGGCTATCCACGCCGGGCTGGAATGTGGTCTTATTGGCGACAAATATCCTGAGATGGATATGATTTCCTTTGGTCCGACACTCCGTGGCGTACACTCTCCGGACGAAAAGCTGGAAATTGCTTCGGTGGAGAAATTCTGGAAACTCACGCTGGATGTACTGAAAAATATTCCTGTAAAAAATTAAAAACAAACTTGTTTCACAGGCATGTCCAAAAAGCTAAGAAATATCCTGGCCATTTCACTGTTGTTGGTTTTCATTACACCAACAACAGTGAAACTTTTGGACGAAACATTTCATCACCATGTATTTTTCCATAGCAAGGTAAAAAACAGCGATGTATGGCACACGTTTCACCGCACATGTCCCATCCCGGGTTTTACGTTGTCCTTTTACACTATTCAAAAGCAGATACATAAAAAAGAAAAGCGCACCTTTTATACGAAAGCTTTTATAAACTTTATTCCCGAATTATTTTCTACCGAGTTAAATTACTCCTCTTTATTACGTGCTCCTCCTTTATTGGCCGATTTCATGTAGCAACCACAAGATAAGTGGTTAACGAGATTGTCTAATAAAAAACGTAATAAAATGAAAATAAAACTTCTCATTTTCTTTTCCGTGTTTCTTTTGTTAAAAGCAAACGCACAAAACAGCATCACCGGACGCATAACGGATGCCGGTACTCACGAAGCACTGCCGGGCGTCAACATCATTATCAATGACCTTTCGCTGGGAACCGTGAGCAACAATAACGGCCAATACCAAATCATCAAAATCCCCAACGGGCAGTTCTTCGTTACCTTTTCTTTTGTTGGCTACGAAGACCAGACAAAAAAAGTTGATTTCCAAGGAGATAAAATCACTATCGATATTAAGTTGAAGCCCATGGTCATCCAGGGGCAGGAGGTAGTGATTACCGGAAGTTTTACAGGCACGCAGCATGAAAACGCGGTAAGGATAAGTACATTAGAGACCAGGGACATCACGCAGATTACCCAGCCATCATTTATGGCTTCCCTCGAAGAAGTTCCCGGTGTCAGCATGATTTCCAAAGGTCCGGGTGTTGGCACACCGGTCATCCGCGGACTTTCGCTGAGCAATGTACTCGTGCTGAACAAAGGTATCCCCATGGCCAACTTCCAGTTTTCCGAGGATCATCCTTATCTGATTGATGGACTTGGTATTGGCAGGGTGGAAATCATTAAAGGGCCCGCTTCTCTCATGTACGGATCGGGCGCAGTGGGAGGTGTTATCAACCTCGTTGCAGAACCCACTGCCCGCGAAGGCAGCATCATGGGCGCCGCCAGCATGAAGTTCTTCAGCAACACCCTCGGGACAATCTCTAACGTGGAAATTAAAGGAAACCACAAAGGTTTTGTGTGGGGCGCCGGTACCGAAATAAACAGCAACAAGGATTTTATCCAGGGTGGGGGTGCCACGGCTTTCAATACCAGGTTCAACACACATAGTGTAAAGCTAAACGCCGGTCTGATAAAAAAAATCGGCAGCTTCCGTATCTTTTACGATTATAACCGTTCGAAACTCGGAATGGCAGTCCCTCCCGCCCTGGCACTCGTTACGGAAAACGGCCGGAAAAACAACGTCTGGTATCAGGATTTAACCGACCAGCTGCTTATTTCAAAAAACAAAATTTTCTTGGGGAACTTTAAGCTTGATGCCAATTTCTCCTGCCAAAACAATAACCGGAAACTGCAAAGCTCATCACTAACGCCAGTTAAAGAACTGGTAAACATGCGTTTAAAGACCTTCACATACCGTATCAAAGGCGTTTATCATTTTAGCGAAAGCACAAAAGCCTTTCTCGGCATACAGGGTATGAGCCAAACCAACCGCAACGGCAAAGCGCCCCAGCATGTCATTCCAGATGCTAACCTGAACGATTTCTCTGTTTTCAGTATGGGACGGCACAGCTTTGGCAGTTTAGCCATTCTTGAGGCAGGTATCCGGTATGATTACAGGATGATTATTGTCCCGGAACATTATGCCGGAATCAACAACGGAACACTTATGCCCCGGCTGGCAAGAAAATTTGTCAATGTGAGCGCCTCCATAGGTACAACCATCCATTTTAATGAAAATATGCTGTTGCGTTTCAATCTTGCCTCCGCTTTTCGCAGTCCCAACATTGCCGAGCTGACCCAAAACGGCATGCACGGAAACCGTTATGAAACAGGAGATGCCAACCTGAAAAACCAGCAAAATATCGAAGCCGACCTGGGATTTCATATCCATACCACGTACACCACTTTCGAAATTTCCGCTTTTTACAACTACATCGACAACTACATCTTCCTCTCTCCCACTGCCGGCGCTATTTCCGATGGTACGAAGATATACCGTTACAAACAGACTCCCTCGCACCTGCTGGGAGGAGAGGTCGGTATTCATGTCCATCCTGCATCTGCCGACTGGCTGCATCTGAAAGCAAACTACGCATACATTTATGCCAAAAAAAATTCGGGTGGCTATCTCCCGTTGATTCCTGCCAACAAGCTTCATTTTGAAGTTATGCTCCGGGAAAATAAATGGAAAACCCTGCGCACTTCATTTTTCAAAATTGCCTGTGACTACGTTTTTGCACAAAACCACGCCGCTGAATTTGAGACCACTACGCCGGCATATTTTCTGCTCAACGCCGGTATCGGCACTGATTTAAAGGTGAAAAACCAGGTTTTCAGCTTTAGCCTCATGGCCACCAATCTGCTCAACAAGCAGTACATGGACCACCTCTCCACGTTGAAAGATGTGGGTATTTACAACATGGGACGAAATATTTCCTTAAACATTCGCATACCTTTCGGCGTTAAGAACTAGTTTCTCCGCTTTGGATGCCCACACCCGTAATGTTATTCAGGGGCATGAATCATTCTCCATTCAACATCCCTCTAATTCCGTATCTTTGTCTGCTCGTGAAAGCAGCCGGAGATCGGAATTATTGGCAAAAGCGCAGCCCGGAACATGTGAAAAATCATGTAGCCAAAGCAGGCAACAATATTTTCCATGCCATGCAACAGGTTAACGGGGAGCATTTACCACAAATAATAAGAAACGAAAATGCCTGATTTTTTGACATTCATAAAGCAGTTAACGCACAACCTGGCTCTTCCCCTGCCGGGCGAGAAAGCACAAATGGCCATGGCTCCGCTCACCCGGCAAGAAGCCCTCAGTGAGCATCCCGATCTATATAAAACAAAACAGAGTGCCGTGCTGGTTTTGTTCTATTACGACCGTCAGCAGGTAAAGTTCGTGTTAATCAAAAGAGCCACCTACAATGGCATCCACAGCGGACAGATTGCATTTCCGGGCGGCCAATACGAGCCAACCGACCCCGACTTGAAAACCACCGCCCTGCGTGAAACAAAAGAAGAAGTCGGAATAAATCCGGAACAGGTACAAATCCTCGGGGAGCTAACAAAAATGTACATCCCTCCCAGCCATTTTGATGTCTATCCTTTTGTGGGATTTGTTAGAGAGAGACCTGATTTTAAAGTGGACAATACGGAGACGAAGGAGGTGGTTGAAGTGAAATTAGAGGACTTCCTTAACACCGCAAACCAAACTGTCAAAACCATTCATTACCTCACCGGAAGAGATATTGAAGTTCCCTGTTTTTATCTGAACAACAAAATTGTATGGGGCGCTACCGCCATGATACTGAGCGAATTACTGGAAGTCATCAAAAGCAACTAAATAACTTCCAACTTTAAGTGCTTTAGCCTCTTCAAACTTTAGCCACTTTAGGCACTTCCAGGTGATCTACCTGTACACCTGCCCGGTGGAGCAAAGCCAGGCCATCGGTAATCCGGTATTCGCGGTCGTAAACCACGCGACTAATCCCCGCCTGGATAATCAGCTTCGAGCATTCCACACACGGCGAATCGGTAATGTAAAGCGTTGCCCCCTCGCTGCTGTTGTTCGACTTAGCCACTTTGGTTATGGCGTTAGCTTCGGCATGAAGTACATACTGCTTGGTGCTGCCCGTCTCGTCTTCGCAAACATTTTCAAAACCGGAAGGCGTACCGTTGTAACCATCCGAAATGATCATTCTGTCTTTCACAATCAGCGCCCCGACCTGCCGCCGTTGGCAATAGGAATTTTTGGCCCAGACATGTGCCATTCTTAAATAACTCTTATCAAATTTTACCACCTTATTCTCCATTTTCAGCACCCTTTATTTTGTCGCTAAGATATTAAAAAAACACCCATACCAACTTCTTAAATTAATACATTTGCCTAATAGAATATAGGAGACGAAGCTATGTCAGAATTCATAAACAACACCGAACTAAGGATAAAGCAGCTCTATGCTTTCGTCCATGGAATTATTCACCAGCGGGAAAAAGGAGCTGAGCTTATCAGGCAGTATAAAAATGCCATCGAACAGGTTCAGCCTTCTGATGTCGTGGTTGTGGTGGACACACTCATGAAAGAAGATCCCAAAGAAGATGCGCTGAAACAACTGAAAAAAGGGATAAACCGTTCGCTGAACATGCTTTACAAAGGACTGGTATCAAGAGAAATACCCGATTATAGCACAAAAGATTTTTTTGGTGTTCTACAGCAGGAAAATAATGAGCTGAATAACCGGCTTATTGCCATACGTCCTTTTATAAAGGCCTTCAACGAGAAAAATGCGGACAAACAAAAGATTACAAACTCCCTGACGGAAATAAAAAAACGGGTGGAAGCCTTACAGGAATTCAACTTACATTACATCAAAGAAGAGAACATTCTGTTTCCTTATGTGGAAAAACATTTGAAAGAATACCGATGCCTGCCGCTTATGTGGTCTTATCACGACGACATCAGAAATCTCATAAAAGATACGGTTGAAATCATCGAAAATAAAAATACCGACCTGAAGCGGCTTAACCACCTGCTCGGCGACTTGTTTTTCAATATGTATGCCATCCGGTTTCGTGAAGAATACATCCTTTTCCCTGTGATTTTCAACCAGATTCCCGAAAAGGAGATTCATGACATGCTCGAACAGGCTTTTGATGTAGGTTTTGCGTTCATTACGCCGCCCTCAAAAAAGATTTTAGAGAAAAATACAGCCTCATCCGGCACAAAGAAAAAAGAGACTTTTCTGAGTATTGATGACCCGGACGATAAGCTGCTCGATTTTGACACGGGACGGCTAACCATAAAACAGGCTGTCATGATGCTAAACCACTTGCCGGTAGACGTAACTTTTGTGGACGAGAATGATGAAGTTCGCTACTTTTCCACGCCTGGAGACAGGATTTTTCCTCGCTCAAAAGCTATCATCGGGCGACAGGTGGAAAACTGTCATCCCCCCTCCAGCGTACACATTGTCAAAGAGTTGACAGATTCTTTCCGAAGGGGTGAAAAGCAAAAAGAGAGTTTCTGGATTCAAATGGGAGATAAATTTATCCTGATTCAATATTTTGCACTGCACGACAGAGGAGGCAACTTCCGCGGCACCCTCGAAGTAAGCCAGGATGTTTCGGATATCCGGAAATTAGAAGGCGAAAAAAGGTTGATGTAGTAATTTTCCCGGTGCTGCACTTGCATCTATGAAAAGTGTCGAATGGTGAAATGGCGGAAATGAGTCCAATCTTTCAGGTTGATGAAGAACCTGAAAGGTTAACAAACAGACCGCCATTCACGTTACAACTTATTCACCAGCGTTAAAAGATGCTCAATGTCAGCATCGAAACCGGCAGCCATCTCGGCAGGAAATTCTCCGAAGCCATTCATACGTTTTGAGAGCGAATCATTCAGAATTTCCCAGGCTTTGGACTTACGTGAGTTGAGAAAATGGCTCTCCACCATCTCCTGTTTTGTAAGTTGATATTTTTCGGCAAGCCGGGCAATTTCTTCCTCAATCTCATCCACTGCATGTAAAGTCTGCTTCCGTTTCTTTTCATCCAGGTCCGTTTTGATCTCCTGCATAAGCAGTTGTCTGTCTGAAGTCAGAACATCTCTGATCTCTTCCGCCAATTTCTCAAGAAGATAGATGGAGGAAGAGAAAGAACGTTTATGATTGGGCTGCAGCTTAATATTTTCCATAATACTTCTTTTTCAGGTTAAAAGTTAAAATGCAGGCTAATTCCTTTGTAAGCAGGAGCATTCGGCAAGTTGTAAGGATGAATAACGGGTGATACATCGAGCGACAGGTTATCCGAGATATTCCAGTGCGACAAATGGGCATCCACGTTGGCATCAATCATTTGCAAAAGAAACCAGGCGCCTCCAACGATATAGGAAAGTTGCATGTTGCGGCGATAGTAATCACGAATTATTTTCAGTGTAGCTTTATCGTATTTCTGAGCAAGAGGATAATCAAAATCAGGATTATCCAAAGTACATTCCGGATGGGCCGCTTTGTAATTGTAGGCATCCCTGAAAGTTCTGTAATAGCGTGTGTTATTGACGGCAAAGTAGCCAATAACGCCAAAGCCAGCATATACGATGGGCAGCTTCCAGTACTTGTGGTTGTAGATTTGTCCAAGACCCGGGAGAATAGCCATGAGCATCGCTTTTTTCGGGTCGCGCGGAGGATATTTCAGCGTATCACTTTTGGTTTTGTGTTCTTTGGTTTTGTTCAAAAACGGACGGGCTGATGCAGGCGTAATAAATGCCAGACTAAAAACAGCTAACAGGCACGCAAACAGTATATTTTGCAGTTTATTGACATTCACAGAATTACCTTTTCTCAAGAACAGAAACCACGTGTGCCAGTCCTTCGTCATCTTTGAAAGAAATAACGATACTGCCGGCGCCTTTATTGTTTCTTCGCAAACTAACTTTGGCACCCAGTAAATCACTTAATTCGGAGGAAATTTTTTTGTATTTCTCAGGCATTCCCGGACTTTTTTGTTTTTTCTTCCGATCTTCAGGATGGTTCAGATCGCGTACTATTTGTTCAATTTGGCGGACACTCAGCCCTTCGTCCAAAATAAGTTTTAATAACCGCAGTAGTGTACCTTCGTGTTCAACGGAAAGCAGCGCACGGGCATGTCCCATGGAAATGGAACTATCGCGCAAAGCAATCTGTACTTCCGGAGGCAGCTTAAGCAAACGCAGGAAGTTGGTGACGGTCGTCCGGTTTTTCCCGACTTTCTCGCTTAGCTTTTCCTGTGTCAGATCACACTCATCGATAAGCCGTTTGTAGCTAATGGCCACCTCAATGGCATTCAGGTTTTTGCGATGAATGTTTTCAATCAGCGCCATTTCGAGCATTTGCTCATCATTAGCCACACGGATAAAAGCGGGAATGGTCTTCAGTCCGGCAATTTTTGAAGCTTTCAACCGGCGTTCACCGGCAATCAGCTGGTAGTGCTCACGTCCCATTTTCCGGACAGTAACCGGCTGAATAATACCCTGCGCTTTAATTGATTCCGACAGCTCACGAAGCATCATTTCATCAAAATCACTCCGCGGCTGGAAAGGATTGGCATCAATACTATCAACATCAAGCTCGGCAATGGCGCCGGCAACATAATTTCCGGAAATATCTTTAGAGGTAATATCCGTATCAGGGCTGCTGAGAATGGCATCCAGCCCCCTGCCCAACACTCTTTTTGTTGCTTTTTTAGTTGTCATCCGTAGTATTTATTTGTCTGTCAGAATTTTTTATGCCGGTCATGTCATTCTTTTGCAACAGCTCTCTGGCAAAGTTCAGATAATTTATGGCACCCGTACTCTGTGCATCGTGCATGATAATAGATTTTCCAAAACTCGGCGCTTCACCGAGACGGATATTTCTATTAATAATGGTATCAAAAACCAAATGTTGAAAGTGCGTTTTCACCTCCTCAACCACCTGTTTTGAAAGCCGCAGGCGTATATCGAACATAGTCAGCAGGATTCCTTCAATATCCAAATCAGGATTCAGATTACTTTGTACTATTTTAATGGTATTCAACAGCTTACCAAGTCCCTCCAATGCAAAATACTCACATTGTACCGGAATAATAACCGAATCGGCAGCGGTAAGAGAGTTGATGGTTATCAGGCCAAGTGAAGGAGAACAATCAATAATGATCATATCGTACTTGTCACGAATTTTATCAATAACGCGCCGCATTTTTTTTTCGCGGTTAGGCAGATTAATCATCTCTATTTCAGCCCCCACAAGATCAATATGCGCAGGCAATAAATCCAGATTTGGCGTAGAAGTATGCAGAATAACATTCTCCGGATTCACGTCATCAATCAGACATTCGTAAATGCTTGTGCGGATATTTTTAGGATTAATGCCAATACCTGATGTAGAATTGGCCTGCGGATCGGCATCCAACAGCAAAGTCTTATATTCCAGCACAGCCAGGCTGGCAGCGAGACTAATAGCGGTGGTAGTTTTTCCTACACCCCCTTTTTGGTTGGTAATGGCAATGGTTTTCCCCATAATTTACAGATGACATATTGTACAAAAATACTCTTTCCTTTTCCCTTATTGAATCCGTCGTATCAAAGTTATTAACAGCCCCACGAGCAGGCAGATTCGAAAAAAAACATCCGAATGATGGCCAAACAGTTTATCAAACAGAGGTTTTCGTGTCGTCCTTACCAAGATCATCAAAGCTCAGATCAATATCGGTTTTTGCCTCTTCCGGAATCTGATGTTCGGAAGAAGCAATCTCTTCTTCCGGAATTTCTCCGGTTTCGATAAAGCGAATAGCAGCATCCAAGCCTTTTACAAACTTCTCAAAATCTTCTTTGTACAGAAAAATCTTATGCTTTTCGTAAAAAAACTTACCCTGCTCATCCAGAAAACGGCGTTTACTCTCCGTTATGGTCAGGTAATACTGGTCGTTCCGCGTAGCCTTCACATCGAAAAAATAAGTTCTCTTTCCTGCTCTCACAGCCTTGGAAAAAATGTCTTCCCTGCGATTCTGTTTTTCTTGTCCTTCCATGAGCACGCTCTCTTTTACAAAGTTTCTTATAAGACAAAAATAAGAATTATCCGGGAAATCAAAATTCTTTTGACCTGAATGTTGAAAAATCAGACAATTTGTTAACAAATTTTTATATCATTCTGAATACCCGTCATCTACAACATATTTACAGAGAATTTATCCACTCTGGAAATTTATTTAGATTTATTCCATATTATCGGTTTTTTCCCTATTTTTGCACCGTAAAAAGAATGGGAAAGCAGGGGTTATCCTTGTATGATCATTTAACCATCAAATTAAAAATGGATAGATTTGAAATAGTAATGCCCAAGATGGGTGAAAGCATAATAGAAGCGACCATAACAAAATGGCTGAAGACCGAAGGCGACATGCTGGAAGAGGATGATGCCATCGTTGAGATTGCAACCGACAAAGTGGACTCCGAAATACCAAGCCCGGTAGAGGGAAAGCTAATAAAAACATTATTTAAAGAAGGTGATGTGGTGCCGGTGGGAACTGTCATAGCATTGGTGGAAACCGAAAGTAATGAAGAAACTACAGCCGGAGAAGCAATTCCCGGGGTAGCAGTACCGGAAGAAAAAACTGCTGCGACAATTTCGATAAAAAAACCGGAACAACAAGATCTTATCAAAAGCACACGCTTTTATTCACCGCTGGTAAAGAGCATCGCCAACAATGAAAGTATTTCCATGGCAGAGCTGGAAAATATTCAGGGAAGCGGAAAAAATGGTCGTGTTACCAAACGCGATGTACTGGCTTACTTAGAAAAAAGAAATACCACCACAGCACCTCCGGCTATGAGTCTTTCAGCACCTTCCACACAGCAAAAGTCAATGCCAAAGATAAAACTTCCGCCGGTGAACACCGAAGCCGGCGACGAGGTAGTGGAAATGAGTCGTATGCGCAGACTTATCGCCGACCACATGGTGATGTCGAAGCAGATTTCGCCTCATGTAACCTCTTTTATTGATGCCGATGTTACCAACATTGTGCATTGGCTTAACAAAGTCAAAAACAGCTTTCTGCAACGCGAAGGCGAGAAAATAACCTTTACTCCGATTTTTATTAATGCTGCTGCCAAAGCGCTCCGGGAATTTCCCCAAATTAACGCGTCGGTGGATGGCTATAACATTATCTACCGCAAAAATATGAATATCGGCATGGCCACAGCCCTTCCTAACGGAAACCTGATTGTACCTGTCATCAAAAACGCGGACGAAAAGAGTCTGCTTGGGATAGTGAAATCGGTAAACAGCCTGGCTGCCAAAGCCCGAAACAATACGCTGAGCCCCGAAGAAATTCAGGGAGGAACATTCACCATCACCAATTTCGGCTCATTCGACAGTCTCACCGGCACACCTGTCATCAACCAGCCGCAGGTAGCGATTTTGGGTGTCGGAGTCATTCGCAAACAACCGGTAGTTTTGGAAACATCCCAGGGCGATGTTATTGCCATCAGGCATATCATGATTCTGTCGCTGGCTTACGACCATCGTATTGTGGATGGCGCTCTGGCTGGTATGTATCTTAAACGGATAAAGGAAATCATGGAAAACTGGGACCCCGATACAGAGATTTAACTTCAACATTTTTTTCACCACACCGGAACCCGGATTGGCACCATGGGACCATGATTTTTGCTCTTTTCCATTGTGAACCTCCACGAAGGGCTCATGCGCACCTCTGAGTAATAAAAATAAGAGAAAATCAAAATATATTTTCCAAAACAGCCATCTGCCGTCAAAGATTAATCCTATTTTATATCTTTGCTAATTCATGGTAGTGGCAGAAAATATTCATAAGTCGTTTGGGAAAGTGGAAGTGCTCAAAGGCATTGAACTCCGGGTGAACGAAAAAGAGATTGTCTCCATCGCCGGCGCTTCCGGTGCAGGCAAGTCCACGCTGCTGCAAATCCTCGGCACCATCGAAAAAGCAGACAAAGGCCGGGTTATCATTGATGGCATTAAAGTCAGCCGATTGAAAGACAAAGAACTTTCGGCGTTCAGAAACCAAAAAATCGGCTTCATTTTTCAATTTCATCATTTGCTTCCCGAATTTACCGCTTTGGAAAATATTTGTATCCCGGCGTTTATTGCCGGAAAAAGCAAAAAAGAAGCGGAGAAACAGGCTTTCGAACTGTTGGATTTTATCCATTTGAAAAAACGCGCTTCACATAAGCCTTCGGAACTTTCCGGTGGTGAACAACAACGCATCGCCGTAGCACGCGCCTTGATAAACAACCCATCGGTTGTCTTTGCCGATGAGCCTTCGGGAAATCTTGACTCTGCCGCCTCTGCCGACTTGCATCAGCTTTTTTTTGATTTGAGAAACGACTTCGGGCAGACTTTCGTTATTGTTACACACAACAAAGAACTCGCAGCTTTGGCCGACCGGCAATTTTTTATTAAAGATGGAATTATAACCAGGGAAAATAACTGATACAAAACCACGTTACAGGAAGACCACAACACATGAATCATCCAATGAAGCGTACCGGGAAATTTGTTTCTTCATTCATTTTTATGGTGATATTGGGTCTGTTCATGGCCAACGGCCTCTTTGCACAACAGGCAAAAAGTTATGAAGAGGCTGTTGCAAAAGGTAACCATTTGCTGAAGCAAAAAAAACTTTTTGATGCCAAAGCCTATTACCAAATGGCCTTACGATACAAGGAACACGACCCATTCGCTACCGGCAAAATTAACGAAATAGTCAAAGAGCTGAAAGCCGGCGAGAGCAGAGAAGAAGCTTATTACAGCGTTATTGACCAGGCAGATTCTTACTATGATAAAGATATGCTTGAGCTGGCGCTGAAAACATACAAAAAAGCGCTGACCATTATTCCTGACGACAGCTATGCGCTTGGCAGGATAAAAGCGATTCATCGCCAGCAAACGGTTGAAAAAAAACAGCTTGCAGCCTATAACCGGCACATGAAGTCGGGCGATTCGCTCCTGAGCCTGAACCGGTTCAACGCTGCTATTGCCGCCTTCGGGAAAGCAGAGAATCTTTTTCCCGACAAGCCTGCAGCCACGGATAAGCTGGTTCTTTCGCGACAAATGCAACATACCTGGCAGAACCGCAAAAAACTGGCACAGAAAGAGATTGAAACTGCCGGACGTTATCTGCTCATCAAAAATTATGCGGATGCATTGCGGCTTTACCAAAAAGCCGATTCACTCGATCCGGGAAATCAGGCCGTTATCAATAGAATAAATCAGCTGAAGCCCAAAGCAAAAACGCAAATTGCCTATGACAAAATTGCCAATGAAGCCGACCGGCTGTACATTGCCAAAAACTATATGGCCGCCCGCGAAAAATATCAGAAAGCACAAAAGCTGTGGCCGGAAAACAGCTATCCGACAGAAATGATAAGCAAAGTGGACGAACAGCTTGCCGGGCAACGAAAAAATCTGGACCAGAACTACCGTTCCGCCATTGCACAGGCCGACAGTCTGTTTAAATTGCAGGAAATGGATAATGCCCGGGCACAATACAATCTCGCACTCAGCCTTAAACCAGACAAAAGCTATCCCAAACAGCAACTAACGGCCATCAAAGCTTATTTTGTCAGGCAGCAAGAACAACTTCAGGCCAACTATCGTGCGGTAATCCGCAGCGCCGACAGCCTGTTTAACAAAGGTTCTTTCCCCGCTGCCCGGGAAAAATACCAAATGGCACTGAAAACACATCCGAAAGACACTTACCCAAAACAGAAACTTTCGGAAATTGAGGTAAAACTTGCCAGGATAGAAAAACAGAATAAAATTGAAGCCCAATATCAGGCTTTAATTGCAGAAGCCAAACAATTGCAGGCCGCCGGGCATTTCGACCTTGCTATCAATAAATACCGGCAGGCACAACTATTGAAAAGCTCAGACAGTTTTAGTAAAAGCCAGATTGCCAAAATCAACCGGATGCTGGCGCAAATGCAAAAGCAAAAAGAATTAGATGCCAGCTACGCCAAACAGATTATTTTAGGTGAACGGTTGCAGCAGCAAAAACAGCTTGAGGAAGCCAAAAAAGCTTTTACTAATGCCCTGGCACTCAAGCCGGCAGAGACTCTCCCCAAACAGCGTATTCACGAAGTTGACAGCCTGATACAACAGAAAATCAGACAGGCTGCAACAGACAGAGCTTACAAGGCAGCTATTTTGGAAGGCAACCGGCACCTTTCGCAAAAGCAGTACAAAAATGCCCTCGCCAGCTTCAAAAATGCAAAAGACCTGAAACCCGGTGATACCTACTCCGGAAAAATGATACAGAACATTGAAACCACCCTTGCAGCTATTGCCCGCGCCAAAGCACTACAACAAGCTTACGATGAGAGCAATGCCAAAGCCGGACAGCTGCTGAAAGAACAAAAATACGAACTGGCCAAAGCGCAATACCAAAACAGCCTGACCCTGAAACCGGATGAAAGCTATCCGAAAAAACAAATTGCGGACATCAACACAACTTTGGTACGGTTAGTCAAAGAAAGAGAACAACGCTATACCTCCGCGGTCTCCAAAGCGGATAGCCTTTATCATAGCAGAAATTACCAAAAAGCTGTAAAACAGTACGAGGTGGCGGCCAGCATAAAACCCGGCGAACCTTACCCGGGCGAACAGATAACCGCCTGCAACACTTTTATTGCCCAAATTGTAGCGGAGCAAACGCAAAAATACAACCAGGCCATCACGGAAGCTGACAAATTGTATGCCGCCAGGATTTATGACAAAGCCATCAATGCCTACAAAAAAGCGGAGAAAGCAAAACCCGATGAGACTTATCCTGCCGGGATGATAAAAAAAATCACGGACTATATCCGCCAAAATGCCATTGTGGATCTGCTGAATAAAAAAACCGTAATTCAGGCCAACGAAACCAAAAAGCTGACTTTCAAAGCTCTGCCTATCAATGTGCGAAAGGGTAATTATGTGTATGTCAAAGCACACAACACGGATGGAAAAACATTCCGGGTTATCTTCACCTACGGTAAAGACAAAACCAAAAACGGAGGTTTTGTGGTGCAGGTACCGCCGGGCAAACTCAATCAGGATTTTATCGTAAGGGTGGGTAGCCAATACAAATGGTTCTCCCAAGACAACAACTGGATTAACATTTACCCTGAAAACAACCCCATCGAAATCAGCCTGGTGCGCATTTCAAAAAGCAACTGACATTCGACTCATAAACGGGGTTAGAACAAAACCGGAATACCTGAAAACGGGATGACTAATGAATCTCTATTAACAATATACAAATGAGGGTGATATGAAGATACCATCAGAAGTATTTCAAGCTGATTATCAAAAATCTCACATCCTCACATCTAACATCTAACATCCTCACATCCCACATCTCACATCCCCACATCTCACATCCCCACATCCCTACAATCCGGTCCCCGGAAACAGCCAAATCAGTACCACAATAACCGCCAGTGCCGGAAGCATATTAATTACATTTATTTTTTTTATCCCAAGAATATCGATGCCCAGCCCAAGCAGCAGGATGCCCCCGACAGCCGAAAGTTCCGTAATCATAATGGCCGGGAAAAAGTTGCCGAGCCACATGGATAACAGCGTTATGCCACCCTGATAAATCAGCAGCGGCACAGCAGAAAACAGCACCCCGACACCCAGTCCCGAAGCCAGGGCAATGGAAGAAACACCATCCATAAGCGACTTGATGAAAAGCAAATGAGCATCACCTGTCATTCCTTCCTGTATGGCGCCAAGGATGGTGAGCGATCCCATGCAGTAAAGCAGAAATGCCGTAAGCAGCCCGTCGGAAAAACGTTCGTTGTTGCTTTTGAAACGCTTTTTCATTTTTTCGGCCAGCTTCTCCAGTCCCCGGTCCAGATGCAGGCTTTCGCCGATAACTGCGCCTAGAATAAGACTGAAAATCATTTGCAATACGTGGGTTGACTTCAAAGCCATGGAGAATCCGAGGTAAAGGGTAAAAAGGCCGATAACCTGGAAAAATATTTTGATAAAACGTTCGGGAAGACGGCTTTTGAATAAAATACCAATCAGACTACCGGCAACAACCGTTGCCACATTAACTAATGTTCCTATCATCGCTTTTTAACTGTTTTGACTTTTACCTGCCAACCGGCTAAAGTCTCCACTTTTGGGAAACTGATAAACACGCAAACCAAATTCAGGCAAAACCGCCAGCACCAAATCAAAGATATCCGCCTGAATATCTTCGTAAGCCGCCCAGGCTGTAGTGTTGGTAAAGACATATATTTCAATGGGAATTCCTTTTTCGGAAGGTGGCAGATGCCGCACCAGAAAGGTCATATCGTTACGGATATCATCACGATTTGTAAGATAAGCTTTCAGATAAGCCCTGAAAATGCCAAGGTTGGTTTGCCGGCGACCATTGACGAGAACCTCCGGATCCACATTAAACTTTTTATTGTAAGCTTCTATTTCTTTTTCCTTTTTATCAAGATATGGTCTTAGCATCTTGATCTTACGGAATCGTACCAGCTCTTCTTCGCTCACAAAATGCACGCTGTCCATATCAATATACACCGCCCGTTTGATGCGCCTGCCTCCCGAATCTTCCATGCCACGCCAGTTTTGAAAAGAGTTACTGATGAGGCTGTAAGTGGGAATGGTAACAATAGTTTTGTCCCAGTTCTGCACTTTTACAGTCGTAAGTGTGATTTCGAGCACGGTGCCATCGGCATGGTACTGTGGCATGCTAATCCAATCGCCAATACGAATCATCTTATTGAATATCAACTGCAAACCGCCCACAAACCCCAGAATCGGGTCACGAAAGACCAGCATCAAAACAGCCGATAATGTTCCCAAACCAATGAAAAGCGAATTCAGATCGCGATGGAGTAACGTAGCAATGGCAAACAGTGAGCCAAACAGGTAGAGAATAATCTTGATGATTTGCACCAGACTTTTAATGGGATGGTCTTTGGAAAACTCAAACCGATCGTAATAATCGTTCAGCGAAGAGAGAATACTGTCCACGATGAGTACAATAATCAGGACAAAGATTACTTCCAGAATGCGCCGTATCACAATTACCAACGCAGGGGCAGCAAATATGCTGTCCTGAATAAAATAGTAAAGGATAAATGTCGGAATCAGATACGATATTCGCCGAAAAAGACGATGTTTTATAAGCAAATCATCAAATTGATTTTTAGAGCGCCGGAAAACAGGAATCAATATCCTCTTCGCAACACTCCAGGTTAACCTAAAACTGAGATATGACAAGATGAAAAGCAACAAAAGTGAAATCACCGCTCCCGTAATGTTGGCCCATTGCGCGGGGACACCTGTCTTCCCGATAAGTTCAACAATAGTGTCTGTAAATTGCTTTAAATATTGGTCCATACGCTAATAAACAGCTAAAGGTTGGCAATATGTTCAAGATATTTCTCCCGGATATAGGTTAATTTCTCAAGATTGAAATTCTTGTCGTAAATACGTACAAAGTCAAACATGCCATCTTTGCGGTAAACATGGCCAATGGCAGCATCAAACTTATTGTCTTTGATGTTATACTTAATGTCCATGGTCATTTTCTCAAAGGTATTCCAGCGAAGCGTGCAGGGAATATGAAGATAGGTAAAGGTATCCTGTTCCATATCCTGAAAAACGCCCTCCCCGGCTTCCTGCATTTGAAAAAACTTCCTAATCTTAATGAGCGAGTTAAACTCCGACAGTTTTTTCTTTTTCATAAATTCAATATCCCGGATTCGAAAAGGCTCCACAAGTTCGGGGATATACATGTAGCCTAAGTTCTTCAGCCGGATGACATGCACCATTTTATTGTTCATGGTAATGGTTCCGGGGGCGCCGTCAAAAGCAAAAGGAAACTCTTTCCTAATATCCATAATGGAACGGATAATTTTATCATCGTTATAGGCCTGTTTGGTAATCAGGAAAACAGAATCCGGATCACTCTTGTCCGGGACGGTCGTGCCATGATATCCGGGAAACGGATAAGCAGATTCCAGTATCATTATCTTACAGTCCGAAAGTCGTTCAGCAGGAATAAGTTTTTCTTTTTTGGAGATTATTCCAATTGACCGGATAGTTTGTTTACTCATAATGCTTGATTTTTTGAAAAAGTCTGTGGCTAAGATAGGAATTAATCCCGTTAACATGTCGTTTTTTCGAGAATAAAGAAAAACTCCCTGCCTTCTCTTGGCTTGATGGAATTATACGCTACATCAAAGGTCTTAACCGCAAACAACTTAAAAAACAACATTTTATACTCATCAAGGGAGCCGCCAAAAGGGGGGAAATCATGCGAAAATTCATGTGTAAAAAGCAACCCGGCAAGCTTCCCTGCGGGCTTCAGCAGGTCGCACATCTGCCGGGCATAGTCTTCACGCCGGTTCTTCGGAAGAGCACTGAAAAAGGTCTGTTCGACAATCAAATCATAACTTCCACGGAGAGAAAAGAAATCCTCCCGCAGCATTTGGTTGCGTGGAAAATCAGGAAGATGTCTCAGAAAGGCTTTATGCGCCAACGAAGAAAAATCGTGATACCACACATTCCGGAAACCGGATTTATACAAATACTCCACCTCCCAGCCACGGCCGGCACCCGGCACCAGAATCTTTATTGATTTGTCTTCCAGCTGGTCGAAGTATTCTTTCAGAGGCGTGGAAACATATCCGACATCCCAGCCGAGATGATTCTCATCAAACAATTTATCCCAATATTCCGGAGGATAACCTTTTTTTACATCCATATATTTGTTCTGTCAAAATTCAATTTTGTGGAATCCTGTTCAGGTACTGTATCTAAAGGGGACTTCTAATAATTACTTTCTTTCAGGAACCAATTATTAGAAGCCCCCAAAAAACAGCCTCAATATCTAAAACCAGGGCCAAATACAGAGGCAGTAGAACAATTCATCCCCCGCGCAGTTTCACTTTAAAGCCCTCTTTTTCGAGCATCGCTTTCATCTTTTCGCGAAAGTCCCCCTGTATCAACACCTCGCCATCTTTCACAGAGCCACCCGTGCCACACGCAGCTTTCAGTTTTTTCCCAAGATTTTTCAGGTCATCGTCGTTTCCCACAAAACCGGTAACCAATGTAACCCTCTTGCCTTTGCGCTGTTTCTTGTCCAAAGCAAGATAAAGCGTTTGTTGCGATGGCGGAAGGCTCACCACTTCCTCCTGCTCTTCTTCTTCGTAACGGTAATCGGGATTGGTGGAATAGACCACCCGCGAATTTTTCTTATTTGATGGCATGGTTCGGAATAATTACTTTTAATGATAACGGGTGAACTTTCACCTCTAATTTCTTACTGATTTTTCTCGCTTCTCCGTCGATGTTGACCACCCTGTTTTTTTTCCGGTAAACCCGGAAATGTCCCGAGCGAAAACTCTTCACATAACGTGATTTATCAATTGCCCTAAGCAGCAACATATTAGCGACCATGGGCAATTCAAAAAACCGGGGTTTTTCCACAACAATCACATCTAATTTACCATCACGCAAAAGGGCATTAGGTGCAATGGCCGTGTTGTAACCAAACTGGTTGGAATTGGCGAAACTGATAAAAAGGGCGCGGGTTTTAAGCCGCGTTCCATCTTCAAATTCAATCTTGTATTTTTTCGGTTTGTAATACATGAAATTTGTTGAAATAAGATGGGCGTAAGAAAAGAAGCCTCTTCTTTCGCCTTTTGCAAACAATTTGGCCACCAGTGCGTCAAAACCAATGCCGGCAATACTCACAAAAGGCACACCGTTGATAGAAGCCGTATCAATCTCGGTTACGCGCAGCCGGTTGATCAGCCGCATAGCGCCCTGTATCGTCCGTGGAATACCCAAATGACGAGCCAGCCCGTTTCCCGATCCTTGCGGAATGATACCTAACACCGTGGAACTTCCGATAATTTGTGAAGCCACCTCGTTGATAGTTCCGTCGCCACCCACGGCTACCACCACATCCGTCTTTTGCTCCACAGCCTCTCTGCTCAACATGACAGCATGGCCGGCATAAGCCGTCTCTTTGATTTCAGGAATAAATTTTTTTGTGTTGATATGCCTTTTGATAGCATCAGCGAGTTTTACACGCCGGTGTATCCCCGAAACGGGGTTTACAATAAATAGGATTCTCTTTTTCTGTTGCAGGGTTTGCTGCATATGCTTCTTCCAGTTAAAAAATTTCCACTATAACCAAGCGGATTTTCCCCTCCGCTTTGCTGCCGGCCGCATCGCTCACGTTGCAATGCACTTCGTAAATACCCCTTCATTGGTTATCTCCGTCCCGCTGCCGGGAAAGGCTGCTAACAAAAGGACAGCAAAGAAATCCACCCAACGTCTCATCACATTCAGTTTTTTTACATGTGCAAAATTAAAAAATTTAAGGGAGACTTTTGGATTTTTGTTTTTGGGCGGGCTTCTCTCGCCTCAGGCAAGACGGCTATCGCCTAACGTGTGGGCGTCGAGTAGGCAAGGGGAATTTCACCCCAAGCCTCTCTCAGAACCGTACGTGATAGTCTCCCATCATACGGCTCTTCTAATTTAATCTACAAATATAAGCTCATCCTCTTTCAAGTTGGCAAACTGTATTTTAAATTAGCTAACCCCTTCGCTCCTCTCCCATTA
>CAJVXP010000002.1 GCA_913009685.1 uncultured Bacteroidota bacterium | reverse complement strand
GTCTGCACGCGCGACTCGCGGTTGATGCGTTAGTTTTTTTTTTAATGATACGGCGACCACCGAGATCTACACTCTTTCCCTACACGACGCTCTTCCGATCTTCCTCACATCTCACATCCTCACATCCTCACATCCTCACATCCTACAGCTTCTCCAGCCATTGCTCAATTTCTTCTACCTGAACGGCTGGAATGTTAAGCTTGTTTTTTTTGCGGTAACCGTTGAGCTTTTGCTGGATGGCCGTAGCTTTCATGCCGGCCAAATCTTCGGGTTTGGAAAATCCGGCTTTGATTATATGTTCCGCCCAGTCAACATCAATACCTGCCGCTACAAAGTCTTCCGGTCCGTATGTTTTGACTGGTTTTTCAGGTCGCATTTGCGGGAAGAGCAACACTTCCTGGATGGAAGACTGATTAGTTAAAAGCATCACCAGCCGGTCGATGCCAATGCCCATGCCCGAAGTAGGCGGCATGCCGTATTCCAGCGCCCGCAGGAAATCGTAATCGATATACATAGCTTCGTCGTCGCCCTTCTCAGCGAGACGCACCTGTTCCTCAAAACGCAACCGCTGGTCGATGGGGTCGTTCAGTTCGGTATAGGCGTTAGCAAGCTCTTTGCCGTTCACCATCAGCTCAAAACGCTCCGTCAGCTCCGGATTGTCGCGATGCCTTTTGCACAAAGGCGACATCTCCACCGGATAATCGGTAATAAAGGTAGGCTGAATATAATTAGGTTCACATTTCTCACCGAAAATTTCATCGATTAACTTGCCTTTTCCCATAGAGGGATCGGTTTCGATATCTAATTTTTTGCACACCTCGCGTAACTTCGTTTCATTCATGTCGCTTACATCGATACCCGTGTTTTCTTTAATGGCATCGAGGATGCTAATGCGTTTGAAAGGCGCTTTGAAGTCGATGTTGTTTTCGCCAATCTGTAAGCTGGTAGTACCGTGCAGGTCGCGGGCAATTTTCTCCACCATGGTTTCTGTGGTCTCCATCATCCACAGATAATCTTTGTAAGCCACATACACCTCCATCTGTGTAAACTCCGGATTGTGGAAACGATCCATCCCCTCGTTACGGAAGTCTTTGGCAAATTCAAAAACCCCTTCGTATCCGCCTACAATCAGCCGTTTCAGATAAAGTTCATTGGCAACACGCAAATACAACGGAATGTCCAGCGCGTTGTGATGCGTAATAAACGGACGTGCGGCTGCACCACCCGGAATGGGCTGAAGAATAGGTGTTTCCACTTCAAGATAACCCTTGCTGTTCAGGAATTCACGCATGGAACGAAGCACCTGCGCCCGTTTCACAAAAATGTCGCGTACCTGCTCATTAACAATCAAATCCACATAACGCTGACGGTAACGCTGGTCGGGGTCGGTAAAAGCATCGAAAACCCTGCCATCTTTTTCTTTTACAATTGGCAGCGGGCGCAGCGACTTGGCCAGCACCGTAAATTCGGTAACATGCACCGTGATTTCGCCCATTTTTGTTGTGAAGATAAAACCTTTCACCCCGATAAAATCGCCAATATCCAGCAGCCGTTTGAACACGGTGTTATACATAGTTTTATCCTCGCCCGGACAAACGTCATCGCGTTTAAAATAGAGCTGAATACGCCCGGTCGAGTCCATAAGCCCGGCAAAAGAGGCTGCTCCCATAATCCGCCGGCTCATAATGCGGCCTGCCATACTCACCTCCCGGAAAAGGCTGTTATCTTTGGGAAACTGCTCCAAAACATCTTTTGCACAGGTGCTTACCTTATACGCTGCCTGCGGGTAAGGATTGATACCTAACTTCTTCAATTCGTCCAAAGCATTGCGCCTGACAAGTTCCTGTTCACTCAACTGCTGCATCGATTTTCTGTTTAAAATTTTCTGCAAAGATAGAATTTACAAGGCTAATGACAAAAGTAAAAAGTTTGGCGTTACCGGAATGGAAATTAGGAGGTTGACCAAAGCAACCTTCCTGGAGGGATAGATTTTTATTTATAGGTTTTTGGTTGAACTGCCCCTGTTACTACGCGTAAACCGTTCATGGCCAGGGCTTTCATTTCATCTTCTCCGGGATAAACATGCACCGGAGCTATCCGGTGAATATAGGAGATAATCTGATTGACAAAATATTTGTCGTGGGCAATGCCACCGGTAATTAAAATACCATCAATCTCATATTTCAGGACAGCCCCCATTGCTCCCACTTCTTTGGCTACCTGATAGGCCATGGCATCATAGGTCATTTTTGCTTTCACATCTCCTTTGGATGCCCGTTGTTCTACCTCGTACGCACTATTGGTTCCCAGATAAGCCACAAGGCCGCCTTCGCCCTTAATCATTTTCAATATTTCCTGTTGGCTGTATTTTCTGCTGAAGCATAGCCGGGTTAAATCGCCCACCGGTAAACTACCTGAACGTTCCGGAGAAAAGGGGCCATCGCCATCCAGTCCCTGGTTTACATCTACTACCCGGCCTTTTTTATGCGCCCCCACAGTAATACCTCCACCCAAATGAACGACTATTAAATTTAAGTCATCATATTTACGCATGATCGATCTGGCATGCTGGCGCGCAACAGCTTTTTGATTTAAGGCATGGAAAATGGAACGTCTTGGCAACAACGGATGTCCTGAAAAACGTGCCAGATCATTTAGCTCGTCCACCACTACAGGATTTGTGATGTACGATTTTGCATTGGGGAGCGAACGGGCAATGTCAAAAGCAATCAGTCCGCCGAGGTTGCTGGCATGTTCGCCGTATTTACACGAGCGCAAGTCATCCAGCATTTTTTTATTTACCTCAAAAACACCTGATTCCACCGGCTTGAGCAATCCGCCCCGACCCATAACTACTCTGATTAAATCCAGACGGATATCGGCAGATTTTAGCTCTTCGAGAATCAACTGCTTACGAAATTCAAATTGTTCAGTGATAATTTTGAAAGGAGCCAGCTTTTCGGCAGTATGGCGAATGGTTTGGATAAAAACAGGGCTGGTCCCGATATACACTGCAATTTTTGTGGAGGTCGATCCCGGATTAATGGCCAATATCCTGATTTCTTCATTCATAAGCAGGGGAGTTAACGCTCTTTATTTTGGGCGGCAAAAGTACAACTATTTCGCTGAAATAGCAGCCAAAGCAATGGAGTATAATTTAGTTTTTATGCTGTCGCCACGTGACGAAAGTACTGCCGGTACTTTGGCGCCGACAACGATGGCTCCCTGTTCGCCTTTGGCCAGTTTGGTGTTGGCTTTGTAAAAAACATTGCCTGATTCAATATTAGGAAATACCAGACAATCGGCATCACCTGCCACTTCATTTTTCAATTTTTTAATTTCTGCACTTTCTTTATCAATAGCCACATCTAATGCCAGCGGGCCTTCTACCAGCGCTTCTTTAATTTGACCGCGGTCGGCCATTTTTGAAAGCAGGGCCGCATCCACACAGGCAGGCATTTTGGGCATAACCTGTTCGGTAGCTGCCAGCACGGCTACTTTGGGCAAGGGATTTCCCAAGGCGTGTGCCACTTGAATAAGATAGTTGGTAATGGCAACTTTTTCTTTTAATTCGGGCAATGGAATAATGGCTACGTCTCCGATAATCAGTAGTTTGTGATAGTTGGGGGTTTCCATTACCGTTACATGACTCAGGATAGAACCCGGCATCATTAGCCCGTTTTCCTTGTTCAGAATGGCCCGCATATATTTGTCAGTACTCACCAGCCCTTTCATCAGTATCTCGCCTTTGCCTTCGTTTATCAAAGATACCGCTTTGCTGGCTGCAGCCATTTCTTCTTCCTCATGAATAATCTCAAATTTTCGGATATTAATATTTTCTTTGGAACAGACTGTTTTTATCAGCTCCCGGTTTCCGACTAAAGTAGCCTCTACAATACCCATATCAACCGCTTTACTTACCGCACTTATGCTGTGTACGTCATTGGCAAAAGCCACCACCAGTCTTTTGCTTTGCCGTGCTTTTAGCACGGCAAATAAGTCGTCCAGTTTTTTTATCATTTTGCTTGTATTTGTCCATGTGAATAATTTCACAAAATTAGAATAATTTCTGTTTTGTTCCGGATTAAAATGAAATAAAAACCGGGCTTCGCCACAAAAGCCAATATATTATTTTCGGAAATCACATTTAACTTTAAACGACTTCAATGCCTGAATAACATTGGCCGGTTTTATATTGTGAAGTTATTTATCCGAATAATTCCCGTAGCAGGTCTTCGGTTTTACCCAGTCCGACCACCTCAATTTTATAACGTTTTGTGTCAAGGCCTTTGAGGCTGAATTTGGAGACAATGATTTTTTCAAATCCCAGCTTATCCGCTTCGAGAATGCGGTTTTCGATGTGGGTTACAGCTCTGATTTCTCCCGAGAGTCCTACTTCGGCAGCAAAGCAGACATTGTTTTCGATGGCAATATCTTCGGTAGAAGAGAGGATGGCAGCCACCACCGCCAGGTCGATGGCCGGGTCGTCCACGCGAATACCTCCGGCGATGTTTAGAAAGACATCTTTAGTTCCCAGCCTGAAACCGCTTCTTTTTTCAAGAACTGCCAGCAGCATGTTCAAACGGCGCAAATCGAAACCGGTGGAGGAGCGTTGCGGTGTGCCGTAGGCAGCATTGGTTACCAACGCCTGTGTTTCCACCAGCATGGGGCGCTGTCCTTCAATCATGGCGGCAATGGCCACGCCGCTGGTAGCTTCATCGCGTTGCGACAGCAATACTTCGCTGGGATTGCTTATCTCGCGTAAGCCACCGGTATGCATCTCAAAAATACCCAGTTCCGAAGTGGAACCAAAGCGGTTTTTCATGGAACGTAAAATCCGAAACCCGTAATGGCGGTCGCCTTCAAATTGTAAAACGGTATCCACCATGTGTTCCAGCACTTTTGGGCCGGCCAGGTTGCCGTCTTTGGTGATGTGGCCGATGAGCAAAACGGGTACATACGTGGTCTTGGCAAATCGCATTAGCTCGCCGGCGGTTTCGCGGATTTGCGAAATGCTGCCCGGAGAAGATTCCAGCGTGTCAGTATAAAGCGTTTGGATGGAGTCAATAATCAGCACATCGGGTTCCACAACTCCTATCTGTTTGAAAATGTCGGTGGTAAAAGTCTCGTTAAGGATAAAACAAGATGGATTTTCAATGCCTATGCGGTCTGCACGCATTTTTATCTGTTGCTGGCTCTCTTCGCCCGTAACGTATAAAATCCGCAACCCTTTCATGTTCAGTGCGGTTTGCAAAAGCAGGGTCGATTTCCCAATGCCGGGTTCTCCGCCAATGAGCACTACCGAACCACTGACCAGCCCACCGCCAAGCACGCGGTTCAGTTCGGCATTACGGGTGTCGATGCGTTCTTCTTTCTCGGAAGTGATTTGCCCGATGGGAACCGGTTTAGGTTTCTTTTCTCCTTTTTTTATGCCGCGTTTTTTATCGTCTGCCTTGCTGACGACCTCCTCTACAAACGTGCTCCACTCGCCGCATGCCGGACATTTTCCTAACCATTTGGAAGCCTGGTAACCACAGCTTTGACAGAAGAAGGTTGTTTTCGTTTTTGCCATGTTACAAAGTTAGTATAAAAATGAAGGGAATAAGGCGAGTAGTATAATGAAGTTGCTTCGTTAGTTTTGCAAAAGCAGGTCTCTTTTCTTGCAATGATACCCATGACCGCTACAAGGTCCACATTCTTCCTGATTTACCATTCGGAAGTTATAGGGAAAAGATTCAGAGTCCTAAAAAGCCGGAACATCCTTAGGTTTTGTAACGAAATAAAGTGACGGGAATCGACGAAGTAATTTTGTGATTTTTCAAGGCACAAAAGTCGAGAATAGCCACAGTTTATTTAAAACTTTTGCAACGAAGAAAAAGCGCAAAAGAACAAGCTGAAACCGGCAGGTTATTTCGTTACAATTCCTTACTTATGCAAAAGTTATCGCCGGAAGAGTGCTGCCGGTTGCTGTTCTTCAGAAACTTTTTACCTTAGCTTTTTTGTTTAAGTCATTTAATTTTTTCTATTGGAACGCTATTTACAAATATTATCCGTCTCGCTTGAAGCGGTTTTCCTGAATAAATCACGCTCCATACTGACGGCGTTGGGTATTATCTTTGGCGTGGCTGCCGTGATTGCCATGATGGCCGTTGGCAACGGCGCGAGGCAGGAGATTCTGAAACAAATCAAAATGGTTGGGGTAAACAACATTGTGATTTTGCCTGTGAAAAATGCGGATAACCGGGACGATAACCGTGAAAATGACAAAGAACAGGAAAAATCCACGCAAAAGAAATTTGTCCCGGGACTTTCGCTGAAAGATGCGGAAAATATTCAAAAAATCATTCCCACGGTGGAACGGGTAAGCCCGGAGATTGTTTACAACATCCAGGCTTCGCGTAGCGGCAAAAAAATGGCAGCCAAACTTAGCGGAGTCAGTCCCGCCTTTTTTCGGGTTTTTAATTTATCCGTTAAAAAAGGTATCTTCTTCACTGCACGGCAGGCTGTAAAAGGCAAGCCGGTTTGTATCATCGGTCCGGAGGTGGCGGCTAAACTCTTTCCGGATGAAGATCCGTTGGGGAAACAGCTAAAAGCAGGCAATATCTGGCTTCAGGTGATCGGGATTGTTGAGGGGCAGCAGGTGAACAAGAAAGCTGAAAACATGGGTATTTCCGATTACAACCACAGTATTTTTACCCCTCTGAAAACTATCCTGCTTCGCTACAAAGACCGGTCGCTTATCAACCAGACCTCGCTCATAGGCGGAGGAGGACAAATTGTGGTCATGGGTGGTTCGGTAACTGTTTTTAGCAGCGGCAATGGAGGTGTTAACGGGCAAAACAACAACCAGTTAGACAAGATTGTGGTTCAGGTAAAAAAGAGTAGCCAGCTGGTTCCCACAGCACAGATTATCAAAAAAATGTTGTTGCGCAGGCATCAGCACATCGAAAATTTTGAAATAAAAATTCCGGAGCTGTTGCTGAAGCAGGAACAGAAAACCAAGGATATTTTTAATATTGTGCTGGGCGCCATTGCCGGCATTTCGTTGCTCGTAGGCGGCATTGGCATTATGAACATTATGCTCGCTTCGGTGATGGAACGTATCCGCGAAATAGGTGTGCGCCGCACCACGGGAGCCACGCAGAAAGACATTGTGTTTCAGTTTCTTGCCGAATCTACGTTTATCAGTATCAGCGGAGGCATCATTGGTGTTCTACTTGGTGTGATTATGGCCAAAGTCATTATGCTGACTACTGGTATTCTGACCATTGTCTCTTTTTGGTCTATTCTGCTGTCATTTGGGGTGGCTGCTGCCGTGGGCATTGTTTTTGGTTATCTCCCGGCCAGAAAAGCCGCTTTGCAAGATCCTGTGGAGTCGTTGCGGCATGATTAGCAATTGAAAATAAACCTAAAAATGGTCAAAGCGTTGCACCATTGGGGTAAAGCAAACACACGTAAAAACCAAAGAAACAGGTTAAAAAAAGGAAGATAAGTACACTTTTTTGGAGATGATTTTGCCCGAATTGACATTTTTTGGGAGATAAAATTGGGGTTTGTGACACTCGTCTTTGGAGATGAGCAGATGAAAATCCGTTGTTATTAGTGGCAAACCGACAATCTCATGAATGCACAAATAAAATATTCGTCTTACATTTGTACAATGATGGCTAAAACCCATTCAACCCCACAACCCGTTAATATGAAACAATATATATTTCTCGCATTCATTATTTTAAGCGCCGGGCTGCTACCTGCCCAGCCGATGAGACGTTATACACTGGCTCAGGTTATTCACCTTGCTCAAAAGCAGTCGCCGGATGCACTGATGGCCAAGCATCGCTTCAGAAAAAGCTATTGGCAGTACCGCACTTTCAAGGCAACCTATCTGCCCAACCTGAATCTCGCGGCCACCCTGCCCGACATCAACCGGAGCATTAACGCGATCTCTGCTCCTGATGGAACCATTTCATACGCATCACAAAGCGTTTCAAATTATTCGCTCGGCCTTTCGTTAAATCAAAAAATAGGTCTTACCGGTGGTGAGATTTTTGTGAATACCGGTCTGCAACGTATGGATAACTTTTTCCCGGATACTACCACCCGTCAATATCTCAGTAATATGATAAATATAGGGTTTATACAACCTGTTTTTACTTATAATCCTTACAAATGGAGCAAAAAAATAGAGCCGTTAAAGTACGAAGAAGCCAAACGGATTTACATGGAGTCGGAAGAAGATATTGCCATAAAAGCCACCAGCTACTTTTTTTCGTTGCTCACGGCACAAATCGAGTGGAAAATTACCAAAAAGAATTACCACAACTACGACACGCTTTACAAAATTGCCAAAGGGCGTTATAACCTCGGCAAAATTGCTGAAAACGACCTGCTGCAATTACAACTGAATTTTCTGAAAGCAGATGCTTCGGTGGAACAGGCGCAGTTAGCTTACAACGACAAACTTTTCAGGTTTAAATCCTATTTGCGGCTGACCGGCAGTGATCGGATTGAGCTTATTCCACCGCTACTGACCTCTTTTTTTAATGTTTCGGTAAGCAAAGCCGTTGAAGAGGCCAAACTCAACACTTCCACCGCACTGGCGTTTACCCAGCGCCTGCTGGAGGCGGCCAGCCAGTTGAACATGGCCAAAATGAACGGCCGTTTCGACATGAATTTGTACGCCAGTTTCGGACTTTCGCAGACATCGCATACGCTACAGCAAGCTTATCAAAACCCTTTGAACCAGGAACGGGTGAGCATGGGTATTACCCTGCCGCTCCTCGACTGGGGGAAAGCAAAAGGAGGGATCAAAATAGCCGAGTCGAATCAGGATCTGGTAAAAACGGCTGTTCAACAGGATAAGATTGATTTCGAACAAAACATTTACCTGAGCGTCATGCAATTTGCCATGCAGAAAAAACAACTGGCCATAGCAGCCAAATCGGATACGGTGGCGCAAAAACGGTATGTGGTAACCCACGAACGATACCTTATTGGCAAGGTAAACGATGTGCTGGAGCTGAACAATGCTCAGATTGACAACGACAACGCCCGGCTGAATTATTTCAAAACATTGCGTGATTACTGGATAAACTATTATGAGCTGCGCAAACTGACACTGTATGATTTTCAGAAAAACAGGCCCATTACAGTGAATACCAAACAATTGATACAGTGATTTTTACAATGATATTCAATTATAGACGATTAAAGCAGGAGTGAATATCTTTGGACGCGGATGCCCGAAGCAGGGAATGTTGAAAACCGTATCTTTGCTTTTAAATCAAAACCCATGGAACAGGAGACATTTAGCATAGAAGAGCTTTCCAAAATGAACAAAGGGACGCTCATGGAGCAGCTCGGGATAGAGTATCTCGAGGCACGGACGGGATACTTGAAAGCACGTATGCCGGTGGACGAGCGGACATTTCAGCCCATGCGGATTTTGCACGGCGGGGCGACACTGGCACTGGCCGAAACGCTGGCAAGCATTGGCTCTGCGCTAATGGTTGACCGCGAAAAATTTGATGTAAAAGGACAGCATGTTTCTGCCGACCATGTGCGTAGCGCCCGCAGTGGCTGGGTCATTGGCGAGGCGGTGATTATGCACCGCGGACGCAGCTCCCACATCTGGAGTGTGGACATAAAAGACGAAGGAGGTCACCTTATTTCCACTTGCCGCGTGACCATTTTTGTTGTAAAGAAAAGAAATCCACAGGAGTGATGTACGGAGGTCGTACACATACCAAAATTTTGATATAAATGCTTATTCGTCAACTGTTAACCAAAAATATAACTTTTGCTGTTTACCGGCTTCCCGGGGAGAAGTTGCCGGTTTTTGTGGTTCAGCCGGGCCCTGTGCGGGAGTTTTCGTTGGCGCAGTTAGAACAGCAAAAGGGTTTTGTAATAGCGCCTTTTGATTCATATAAAAACGGAAAAGCTTTTTTGATTGAGCCTGCATTTGTTTCCCGGAACCGTTTGGAAAAGGAAAAATTAATCGCTTTACTTGATTCTTTTCCGGATAAAGAATTTCAGCTTCCGGAGGATAAAAGCTTTGTCGCTGATAGAGAAACTTACCTGCAGCAGGTGAACAAACTTGTTGACAGGATTAAAAATGGTGAAGTCCGAAAAGTAGTGTTGTCGCGGGTTTTGGAAAAACCATTGTCGCCGGATTTCGATTTCGATATGTTTTTTGACACTTTCCGGCAAAGCTATCCTGACGCTTTTGTCTATCTTTTTCATCTGCCCGGCGAAGGGATTTGGGCCGGCGCTACTCCGGAAACGCTGCTCAGCCGTAACGGTAGTTTTTACGAAACCATGGCACTGGCCGGAACACAAAAATGTAATGCCGGCGAAAAACCTTTGACCTGGAATGAAAAGGAAAAAGAGGAGCAGGCTTTTGTTACGGGTTTTGTGGAGGAACAAATCGGGAAACTTCGTATTGAAAATTATGAAGAAAGCAGACCGGAGACAATTTTTGCCGGCAGTCTGGCGCACATCTGCACACGATTTCGCCTTCCGGTTACCGCTTTGCGCGGAAAAACCGGACATTTCGTTAAAGCGTTACATCCCACACCGGCGGTATGCGGCCTGCCTAAAGAAAAAGCATGGCAGCTCATCAGCGAAACGGAAAAACATCAGCGGCATTTTTACACCGGCTTTCTGGGACCGTGGCAAATGGAGAACAGATCGCATCTTTTTGTGAATCTGCGTTGTGCCCGCTTTTTAAATGAAAAACTTGCACTTTATGTGGGTGGCGGGCTTACGGCGGCGTCCAAACCGGAAGAAGAGTGGCAGGAAACGGAAGACAAGTCGTCCACCATCTTGTCGGTTGTGGAAAATTTACGGAACTTTGCCCCATGACTTCAGATAAAAAAACCATCAGCCTGCTGGCAGATATTTTTACAAAAAAGGGGCTGCGGGAAATTGTGTTGTCGCCGGGTTCGCGTAATGCGCCCATCATTATTACCTTTGCCCAACATCCGGATATTCAGGCTGTGAGCGTTGTTGACGAACGCAGTGCCGCCTTTTTTGCCCTCGGCATGGCCCAGCAAAAGCAACGAGCGGTGGCCATTGCCTGTACCTCGGGCAGCGCCGTGCTCAACTATGCTCCGGCCATTGCAGAGGCTTATTATCAGAAAATCCCGTTGCTGGTGCTTACCGCCGACCGGCCTCCGCACCTGATTGATGTGGGTGACGGGCAAACCATCCGGCAGGAAAATGTTTTTGCCAACTACATCAAAAAGTCCTGTTCACTTCCGCTGGAGATAACGACTGAAGAAGAAAAAGAGAAAGTAAACCGGCTGATTAATGAAGCCATTGACGAGACCCGGTTTCCGGAACCCGGTCCGGTACACATCAATATTCCTTTTGATGAGCCGTTGTACCAACAAACTGGTGAGCCGATGACCGGAAATGCTTTTGATACTTTTGGAAAGCTGCCTCCGGTAGACGAAAGCATCCGGCTGGCATTTCTACACGACTGGCAGCAAAGCCGGAAAATATTGCTTATTGCAGGGCAGGGAAAACCTTCGGGAAAGCTAAATGAAATATTACACCACTTGTCCGGATTACCACAAGTCGCTGTGTTGACCGAGACCACCTCCAACCTCCATGCACCCGGTTTCATGGATGAAATCGACAACCTCATCGCGAAGATTCCGGAGGAAGAAATAGCTGATTTTCAACCGGAGTTACTGATTACTTTTGGCACTTCCGTTGTGTCGAAAAAGATCAAAAAGCTGTTGCGGGCGCATCCGGCCAAACATCATTGGCATATTTCCCCTTCCGGAGAAAAAAGAGACACTTACTTTTGCCTGACCGGCGTTATTCGGGCGGATGCGGCTGATTTTCTCACACAGGAAAAGGAAAATCTGACCGAAAACACAAGTGAATACAGGAGTTTCTGGCAAAGGCACAAAGAGCATGTTTTGCAAAAAAGCATAGCTTTTCTGGCGAAAACCGGCTGGTGCGACCTGAAAGTTTATGAGATTTTGTTTCGCGAAATACCCGGAAACACCCTTTTGCATTTGGGAAACAGCACGCCCGTGCGCTATGCCCAGCTTTTTGGGAGTATTTCTAAATTTCATTATTTCTCCAACCGCGGGGTGAGCGGTATCGACGGGCAGGTTTCCACGGCAGCCGGAGCAGCCTTTGCCGCAAAAGCGAAAATCAATACTGTCATCACCGGTGATATGGGCTTTTTTTACGATTCGAATGCCCTGATGAACCTAAACCTGACAGCTAATCTGAAAATTATTGTCATTAACAACGGTGGCGGCGACATTTTCCGTTTTATCACGGGGCCTGACACTGCAGCCCAGCGGGAACTGTTTTTTGCCACAGCCCATCACTGGAAAGCCGAGATGCTGGCCAAAGCTTTCGGTCTGCGCTATTTCAAAGCGGAAAATGAAACCGAACTAATAGGCCAACTGCCTGATTTTTATCGTGAAAACAATCGCCCGGCACTTCTCGAGATTTTCACTACCCAGGCGGAAAATGCATTGGTATTGAAGGATTATTTCAGGATTATCGGAACGAAATAAATAATACAGACTCTCAGCTTTCTCTTCTGAATATCTCCAACCATTGATTCGCCATGATCAATGGTTTCAACAAAGATTTTACCGGAGAATGAAAAATTTCTTTTGAAGAGGGCAGCAGGCCGATCATAACAGGTAAAGAGCCGAACGCCAGACCGATACCTTTGTAAAAACGACCGAAGCCAATGTGGTAAAGAAAACTGCGTACATGCTCGTTAAGCAGTTCCACACTAAGGGCTGAAAAGCCAACCACAATAAACAGAGCCCGCAAAAGCATCTCGAAACCGATAAGGAAGCCTTCCAGGCTAAACCATTGATGATTAGGCTTGCCAAAATTCCAGAACAGCGCCGAGAGTAACACAATCACTACCAACTGTGACCAGAAAACAGGCTTTCGCAAGCGCCGTAGCGTACGTCGGTAAACAAATCCGGACAGAAGTGTATAAGCAGCCATAAAACCAAGCCCCCAAAGCTGGTGGTTAGTGTTCACTATAAGCAGTCCCACGGGAAGTGCTATCATGTGAAATGCCAGCAAAAGCAGCGAAGTATTCTGGTTTTTGTCGAGAATAAAAAACTCTTTTGTGGTATTCATTTTTCTATTCCGGTCAATAGTGTCCGGCTCCGATTTCAGTTTCAGGGCTTTCCGGCCAATGACATATCCCAGCCATCCCGACAAGACGCCGAAGACAACATAAAAGGAAAGCAGGAACCACAAAATTTGTAAATCCGTTGCCTGACCAAGATGCAATTGCTTCAACCCGAAATTGATGACGTTCACATAAATCTTAACAAGATTAAAACCATAGTAAATGATAAGGCTGACAATTTTATGAAGAAGCGCACTGGAAAGGCTGAAAACACCGGCTGTCATGTAGGCAAAAGGATTTGCTCCGAGGAGATAAATGATACTTTCGATAAGGATAGCCTCCAGCATAATACCTGTCATGGGGCCAAGGATAATGGCGCTGGGCGAAACAGATTTCATAATGGCTGTAATCAGTCCCGCGCGGATAATCAGTCCTCTGTAAGGCCATATCTGGTAAAAGCCAATGAGTAAAATGGTTCCGGTAAAAGCGAGGATAGAACCGGCAAAAGGTATCCGTGAATTGTGTAAAAAGCTACCCACGATAATCTCGATAGAAGCCCATAGGCCGCCTATTACGGCAGCTCTCAGCCAAAGGTCATCCTGCTGTTGTGCCGTCCGGCTCATAGCGTTAGTCCCTCCGCTTTTTCCAAATCCCCGGGTGTGTTTAGATTTAAAAACAGATAATCACTGAAAAAGGGTAGCTGCTCATGAATGCTCACCGACTTAAACCGGATTCTTTTAAAAAACCGCATCATTTTGTATTCTTTTTTACGAATGGCTTCCTCTAAATCGCCCAGCACGTTGGTGTTGTAGTAAGCGCTTAATGGTTCCAGAAGAAACGTTTCGTGTGCCGGACAAACCACCTGAAAATTTTCCACTTCATTTAAAAGATGTCGAAAAACATCCGTGTTCACAAAAGGTGTATCACACGAAAGCACCAGATTGTGCTGTGTTTTCGATTGCTTCAGACAAGTCAGAATTCCGCCCATGGGGCCGATTCCCTGTATTTCATCGGGAACAACAGGCAGACCAAAGGCAGCGTATTTCTCCGGAAAATAATTAGCCGAAATTATCATATTCCCGCAAAGGGGCTTCAGGATTTCAATGGCATAGGATACCAGGCTCTTTCCCTTAAAAGCGCACAGTCCTTTATCCTTTCCCAGGCGGCTGCTACGCCCGCCGGCCAAAATGATTCCGGTAATTTCTTCCCTGTTTATTGTCATATTCTTCAATAGAAAGAGCAAATTTATTGTTTTCATGATTATCACGAGGAAAAAACAGAAGAAAATTATGCCGTACTTCATCTCTGCATTTCAACCACGTAATACAGACACCTTTCCCTGGTTTGGGTATTAGGCCGTGGGATTGTTTCTTCGCCGCCGGCACACAGTCCTCCCCAAAGCTTATCGCAAAGACGGGCCTTTATTTAGAGAGAAAGTTCCCCATTTGGTCGCCCGGAAAACCGGAATTCTGTTTCTAAAAGAAAAACAAATTATTTCCTTTTCCTCAGATTCAGCTCTTTGGCAAAATCCGATTCAAAGAATTCATATTTGCCTGTTTTTCCCTCTTTTCTCAGTTCCTCATCATAGGCACGCAGGTCTTTACGCATGACTTTTGCGCTGATGGTTTTTGGGAATTCATCCATGAATTCAATAGAACGGGGTCGTTTGTACGGGGCTATATGGTCTCTGATAAAACGGAAAATATCCAGCGCCATTTTCCGGTTGGGCCTGTATTCCTGATTCAAAACAATAAATGCTTTGGGAACAATACGGTCTTTTTTGTCTACAGTGGGAATAACGCCGACCTCCAGTACAGCTTGATTTTCAATAATTTCGCTCTCCACCTCAAAGGGGCTGATGCGATAATCCAGACTTTTGAAGACATCGTCCACACGACCTACAAAGTGTACATATCCCTCTTTATCCATGTACGCGGTATCACCGGTGAGGTACCAGCCGCCTTTGAAAATATCTTTGTTGCGTTGCGGATCTTCGTATGCTGTTAGCAGACCCATGGGCTTAACAGGATATATGGCACAACAAATCTGTCCATCTTCTCCGCGTTCCACTTCGTCAAGTTGGGTGTTTAAAATTTTCACTTCGTATCCCGGAGCTACTTTTCCAATGGAGCCGGGTTTTGTTTTCATTCCGGGGAAAGTACCCACCATAGCTGTCGTTTCCGTTTGTCCGTAACCTTCGCGCAACTCAATGCCTGTGAGTTTCTTTGCCATTTTGCTGATTTCCGGATTAACGGGTTCGCCAGCGCTTACCATCTTTTTCAGAGAAAACTTATACTTTGAGAAATCTTTGCTTCCGAAAAGTTTCCATACACTCAAAGGAGCACAAAGGCTGGTGATTTTATATTTCTCCATGGCTTTTAGAACTTTGTCGGCGTCAAACTGATCATATTTCAGGGTAAAAGCCGTACAGCCTGCGTTCCACGGAGCGATAAAACTACTCCATAAAAATTTGGCCCATCCCGGTGAGCTGATGTTGTAATGCACATCATCTGGTTTCAGGTCAAGCCAATACATGGTGGTCAGATGTCCCACGGGATAATGATGTGGATGCATCACCAGCTTGGGTTTTGAAGTTGTACCGGATGTAAAAAACAGAAACAATATATCGGACGAAAAAGTAATAAAATTTGTCTCAAAATTTTCATCGTAGTTCTGGTATTCTCTATAATCGACCCAGCAGGGAATATTTTCCTTACTTTCACAAACACACTTTTCTTCGGGAGATTTTACACAGATAAGCCCTTTGAGCCTGAACAAGGCTTCCCCGGCTTCATCCACACGATTATGATATTGCTTATGAGCAATCACATATTTTACATCTCCCCGGACAATTCTGTCTGCAACATCGGCGGGAGAAAGCAATGTTGAAGCTGGAATAATGGCGCCTCCGGCTTTCATAATCCCCAAAAACAATTCATAAATTTCAACGGAAGTGTCCATCATCAGCATGACACGGTCTCCTTTTTCAAGGCCAATATCGCTGAGAAAATTGGCCACCTGATTCGACCGTTTCATCATCTCGTCGTAAGTAACGGTTTCCTCATTGCCATCGGCATCAGCAAAAATAAGTGCCGGCTTTTGGTTGCCTTCGGCAATGACATCAAAATAATCCACAGCCCAGTTAAACTTGGTAATACGCGGCCATTTAAAACCTTCTGCCACCTCTTCATAGGACTTGCCGTTTAGGACAAACTCTCGTAAGTCAAAAAACTTCTGCGCATCATGGGTAATCTCTTTCATAGGTTAATTGTTTTTGTGATGAATATTCCTCCAAAAATAGAGCGGAAATTTCACAAACCCAATTAATTACATCGTTTTTTTAATATACCGGGCTGTTAGTTATTCACTAAAAGTACATAACCATTTATTAACCAAATGACTGTGGTGCTGTGAATGGTTAACAATTTTTTTGAAAGTAAAGGGAGCCTAAGGGAGGAATAAGCAACTATCGCCGTAACTCAAAAAGCGGAAGTCGTTTTGAAGGGCAAAATCATAAGCTTCTTTCCATTTGTCCTCAATGAGTGCTGACACCAGCAAAAGCAGCGTGCTTTTGGGCTGATGAAAATTGGTAATGAGTCCTTTGGCAAAGCGGAACCGGTAACCCGGTACAATCATAAGCTGCGTTTCGCCTTTCAGCACCGTGGTTTTTTCGTCTTCGGCTTTTGAAATGAGGATTTCCAAAGCCTGGCGGGTTGAGAAATCTTCCGGTATTTCCAATTGGTACGGGTCCCACTGCGAAACACTAAAAGCATGGTCTTTCCCCGACCGGAGCCGTAGCGCCATCCAAAACAGGCTTTCCAGCGACCGCATAGAGGTGGTGCCCACCGGAATGATAAACTTGTCGTTAGCCTGGTACAGATGTTTGATTGTGTCGACGGGAACCCGGATTTGCTCGGTGTGCATTTCATGCTCGCCAATGGTTTCGGCAGACACTGGTTTAAAAGTACCGGCTCCAACATGCAAAATCAGTTTATCCTTATCAATACCTTTTTCATCCAGGCGGTTTAAAACAGCTTCGGTAAAATGCAATCCGGCTGTGGGTGCGGCTACCGACCCGTTGAGGCGGGCATACACGGTTTGATAACGTGTTTTATCGGAAACTTCAGCTTCGCGGTGCAGGTAAGGAGGCAGGGGCGTTAGTCCGGAAGATTCCAGTATATCTGCAAAAGAGATGTCTTCCGGCTCCCAGGAAAAAGAGACCAAAAAGGCATCGGAAAGTTTTATTTTTTTTTCAGCAAAAAGACGTACCTCCTGATTTCGGATTTGCATTTTGACGGCCAGCGTTTCGTTTTTCCATCTTCGGGCATTACCCACAAGGCATTTCCACACCACAGGTGGACGTTGCTGAAAGGCCAGTTGAAAATCGTTCACCGGTTCCACCGGTTCCAGACAAAATATTTCGATGTGTGCCCCGGTAGATTTTTTAAACAGCAGCCGTGCCTGAATAACGCGTGTTTCGTTGAAAAGTAAAAGTGCATTATCCGGCAGTAGATCCGGTATTTCCGAAAATCTCCGTTCTGATATCTGACCTTTGTTCAAATACAAAAGCTTAGATCCGTCACGTTGTACCAGTGGGTATTTGGCTATGCGTTCGTCGGGCAGCGGGTAGTTAAAATCTTCTATTCTGATACCGGATGGATTCATGCTTTTGTTTTGAGGTGGCAAAAGTAAGAAACATCGTAACCGGAAACTTAACTACGAAAAGGATATGTAAGAAAAAAATACTTTTTAACTGTTTTCTTTGTAATTTTGAATAAAATTTACGTATGGCACTTAAAAATCATATCCCCAATAGTATCACTCTCCTGAACCTGACTTCAGGAATTGTTTCAGTATATTTTGGTGTTAAAGGAACGCCGGCGGATTTGGTGCTTGCCGGAATTTTCGTTTTTGTGGGTGCCGGTTTTGATTTTTTTGATGGGTTCTCCGCCCGGCTACTCCATGCCAAATCGGAAATAGGACTGCAACTCGATTCGTTGTCCGACATGGTTACTTTTGGTGTTGCACCGGGTTTTATTCTGTATCAAATGTTTTTGTTAAGCCATGGCAACCCCGTGGCATCGAGCATAGATTTTCTTCCGTTTTTGGCCATCATGGTTCCATGGATGTCGGCTTTGCGGCTGGCAAAATTTAATATTGATGAAACTCAGGCCACTTCATTCAATGGGCTCCCCACTCCGGCTTTGGCCATTTTGATTGCTTCTTTACCTGTCATACGTCAGCAGCTGTATCCTTTACAGGACTTTTCGTATATGATTGTTACCAACACCTATTTTTTGCTAACCGTTACCATTTTCGGGTCACTGCTGCTCATTACCACTTTTCCAATGTTTTCGCTGAAATTTAAATCTTTTGGATGGAACGACAACATGATGAAGTATGTTTTTCTTGCTATTTCTCTGGTGTTGGTTATCTGGCTTCAGATGCTGGCAGTTCCCTTTATCTTTCTCCTTTATCTGTTTCTGTCACTCATTATGTATCTGACTGATATACAAGGATAAATTCCGGTTAATCCTTATTATTCATCAAATCTTTTTTCCGCAATTCAAAATTTTGTCCGAGGTAAACCTTACGAACCTGTTTGTCGTTGGCTAACTCTTCGGATGTGCCATATTTCATTACAGAACCTTCGAACAACAGATAAGAGCGATCGGTAATCGACAATGTCTCGTGCACATTGTGGTCGGTTATCAGGATTCCAATATTTTTGGTTTTCAGTTCTGCCACAATACTTTGAATATCTTCAACAGCAATGGGGTCAACCCCGGCAAAAGGTTCGTCAAGCAAAAGAAATTTTGGGTCAACCGACAAAGAACGGGCTATTTCCACCCGACGACGTTCTCCTCCCGAAAGCTGGATACCAAGACTTTTACGGATGCGTTGCAGCCCAAACTCATCCAACATGGATTCCAGTCGTTTTTTCTGTTCTGCACGTGAAAAGTTGGTAAATTCCAAAACTGCTTTTATGTTGTTTTCCACGCTTAATTGCCTGAATATGGAGGCTTCCTGTGACAGGTAGCCGATGCCGAGTTTTGCCCGTTTGTACATGGGTAAGTGTGTGATTTCCATGTCATCGAAAAAAACCTGTCCCTCATAAGGCTTTATCAGTCCGGTCATCATGTAAAAAGTGGTGGTCTTGCCGGCGCCGTTGGGTCCCAGCAGCCCGATAATTTCACCCTGATTCACTTCGATGGAAACTTTTTTTACCACCGTTCGCTGATGATATTTTTTAACCAGATTTTTTGTCCACAGTTTCATATTTTTACTTCTTGTTTTCCCCGTTTTCTTTCAAATATTCCCAAAATTCCATTGCCCGGCGTGTATGTGGAATGACAATGGTGCCACCCACGAGATTGGCAACACCAAAAACTTCCATAAGCTCCTCGGTTTGAACACCTTTGTCAAAACAGCGCTCCAGGTGATAATAAATACAGTCGTCGCATTTCAGCACCATGGAAGCTACCAGCCCCATCATTTCCTTTGTTTTTTCATCCAAAGCGCCCGGTCGGTAAGCATTGGTATCCACATTAAATATACGTTTGATGATTTTATTGTTGGGAGCAGAGAGCAGTTTTTTATTCATAGCTTCCCGGTAAGCATCAAAATCATTGGGTTTAACGGCTTTCATTATAAGATACCCTCTTTTAAGATGTCATGCAAATGCACAACTCCCACATATTTCTCTCCGGCGAGAACGGGAAGTTGAGTAATATTATTTTCTTTCATGATACCAAGTGCATCAACAGCCAGCCGGTTTTTTTGAATGGTTTGCGGATGTGCGGTCATAATATCGGCTGCTTTTAATTCTTTGAAATCAGTATGTTTTTCCAGCATACGGCGTAAATCGCCATCTGTTATTACTCCCACAAGAACCTGATTCTGCATGACGGCGGTAGCTCCGAGGCGTTTGGATGAGATTTCGAGAATAACGTTTTCCATAGTCTCATTGATATTGACTTTAGGGACCTGGTTACGCTCAAAAAGATCGGCAACCCGCATATATAGCCGTTTGCCGAGTGTGCCTCCGGGATGGATTTTTGCAAAATCGCCGGGGGTAAAACCGCGTAATTCCAGCAGGCTGACAGCAAGAGCATCTCCCATAACGAGTTGTGCTGTTGTGCTGGAAGTAGGAGCCAGGTTGTTGGGGCAGGCTTCCTTTTCAACAGTAACATTCAGTACCTTATCCGATTGGATAGCGAGATAAGAATTGATGTTTCCCACAATGGCTATCAATTGATTTCCCCGTGATTTTATCAGAGGAACCAGAACTTTTATCTCAGGGGTTTCCCCGCTTTTGGAAATGGCAATCACCACATCTTCCTTCCTGACAATACCGAGGTCGCCATGAATAGCATCTGCGGCATGCATAAAAATGGCCGGGGTTCCGGTCGAATTCAGCGTGGCTACAATTTTTGAGGCAATGTGGGCGCTTTTCCCAATACCGGTTACTATTACCCGGCCATGTGAGTTATAAATAATCTCGACCGCATCGGCAAAATCCTGGTTTACGGAATTTTTTAAATTATCAACCGCTTTGCTTTCCATAGCAATGGTCTGAAGAGCAATTTGGCGAATTTTTTCTAAATTTTTCAATTTTTAAAAATATTTTTAGCGCTATTGTAAAATATTATTAATATATTTGTAATAGTTCAATGCAATAAACTAATTAGGAATTAATCGTTTTTTAAGTAACGATTAATCGTCCAAAAGTACTATTTTAATTTATATTACCGAATACATGGAAAGTATAAATAATGACATATATGGCTTGAGACCTTTGCTGAAAAGCTTTTTTGGTTTTTCAAAATTTAAAGGGAATCAGGAAGTTATTATCAACAATCTCATGGCAGGAAATGACAGTTTTGTCGTTATGCCCACAGGCGGTGGAAAATCTTTGTGCTATCAGCTCCCCGCTCTCGTCAAACCGGGTACTGCCATCGTTGTATCCCCATTGATTGCGTTAATGAAAAATCAGGTGGACATGATCCGTAACTTCGGTTCCGAGATAGGAATAGCCCACGTTATGAACTCTTCGCTCTCGAAAACTGAAATGAACCAGGTGCGTTCTGATTTGCTCATCGGCAAAACCAAATTACTATACATGGCTCCCGAGTCCCTTACCAAAGAAGATAACATTCAGTTTCTTAAACAGATACCCATTTCATTCTATGCCATTGATGAAGCCCACTGTATTTCGGAATGGGGTCATGATTTCAGACCTGAATATCGTAAGTTAAAACCCATTATTCAGGCAATCGGTCATCAGGTTCCGGTTATTGCCCTGACTGCCACAGCCACACTAAAAGTGCAGGAGGACATTTTGAAAACACTGGATATTGCTGATGCCCACGTGTTTAAATCATCTTTTGACAGGCCAAATCTGTATTATGAGATGCGCCCCAAGACAAAAAATGTCATCAAAGACATTATTAAATACATAAAGACACAACCGGGGAAATCAGGTATCATTTATTGCCTGAGTCGTAAAAAAGTGGTTGAAATTGCAGAGACGCTTGTGGTGAATGGCATTAAAGCAGTGCCCTATCATGCCGGATTAGATGCCGCTACCCGGCGTAATAATCAGGATAAGTTTTTGATGGAGGAGGAGGATGTCATTGTGGCCACCATTGCTTTTGGCATGGGTATCGACAAGCCGGATATCCGTTTTGTTATTCACCACGATATCCCTAAAAGTATTGAAGGCTATTATCAGGAAACCGGTCGCGCCGGTCGCGATGGTGGCGAGGGCAACTGTATTACTTTTTACAGCTACGATGATATCCAGAAGTTGGAAAAATTTATGAAGGACAAGCCGGTGGCAGAACAGGAAATTGCAAAAGAGCTGCTTTTTGAAACGGTTGCTTATGCGGAGTCATCCGTTTGTCGGCATAAATTATTACTGCATTATTTTGGAGAAGTTTATACCAAAGAAAATTGCGGCTCCTGTGACAATTGTCTGAACCCTAAAGAAGAGTTTGAAGGGAAGGAAGATGTGAGAACCGTACTGGTAACGGTTAAAGCGTTAAAGCAACAGTACAAGGTGAATATGATTGCCGATGTTATCGCCGGAAAGAAAAGCGGAGATGTAAAAGCTATTAAGCTGAACAAAACAGATGTTTTTGGTAAGGGAAAAGAAAAAAATAGTCGTTATTGGGTGATGGTCATTCGGCAAGCCTTAATTCAGCGTTTGCTTGAAAAAGAAATTGAAAATTATGGCATCTTAGTACTCACAAAAGCAGGAGAGGAATTTATTTTGCACCCATACAGCATTATGCTTGCCAAGGACCATGATTACGAAAGCGGGGGAGATGATGATATTGTTATTCAGGGAAAAGGACAGAGAATGAGTGGTTCCGACCCTATACTGTTCTCTATGTTGAAAGATTTGCGTAAGGAAATTTCTCATGAAGAAAATCTGCCTCCTTTTGTAATCTTTCAGGATCCGTCGCTGGAAGATATGGCTATTCAGTATCCCATAACCCTGGAAGAAATGCAACAAATTATTGGTGTGGGTGCCGGCAAGGCCAGAAAATACGGACAACCTTTTTGCGATCTTATTAAGCAGTACGTGGAAGAAAATGACATTATGCGTCCCAATGATATTGTCATTAAGTCAGTTATCAACAAATCGGGACTAAAGGTTTATATTATTAAAAGTATTGACCGGAAACTTCCTCTCGAAGATATTGCCCATGCAAAAAACCTGACCCTGGACAAGATGTTATCGGAAATAGAAAGAATTATATCTTCCGGAACCCGCCTTGACATCAACTACTATATTGATGAACATGTGGACGAATATCATCAGGAAGATATTTATGATTATTTTTTGGAAGCTAAGACCGATTCTGTGGAAGAAGCTCTGGCTGAGCTTGGAGAAGCTGAATATAATGAGGAAGAGGTGAGGCTGATGCGGATTAAATTTTTATCAGAAGTGGGGAATTAAACCATGCAGAAGCCTTTTATATTGTTACTGATTCTTCTTGCTTTCATCTTTTCGGGATGCTACAAGGTAAATAAGGATATCGTAAAAAAGCCGGTCAACCTTATTCCCAAAGACAAAATGGCCGGGATACTTACGGATATGGAGCTTATTGAGGGTGCTGTCGTTTACAACCGGACTCATTATCCGGAATATACCGATATCGAAAAAAGCTACTATGAGGTTTTGTTCGACCATTATCATGTAACTAAAAGCCAAATCAAAGCCAGTTTGAATTATTACAACAGTCAGGGTGATGAGGTGGCCAAAATTTACGATAAAGTGTTGTCAAAACTCTCTGAAGAACAAGGTATTCTTAACGAGGAAATAAGAAAAAAAGAAAACAAAAAGTTTCGCGATGAGAATAATTATGAAGATAATCCCTTTCTATATAGAGAAAACAACTTCGGGAATCTTTGTATTAACCCCTTTATTTAGTATTGAAAAGGCTGCAACAAAGTGAAAAAGGAAGAGTCCGGCCTATGGCTTTTTGCCAATCATAGTCTGTAATATTCAAACAGTAGCAAGTTCTTCAATAGCGTGATAGAGATTTCCTGCAAGGCGACTGGCGCCTATACGAAAGAAGTTGTTATTAAGCCATTTTTCACCCAGAACCGATTGAACGAGAAGGTAATAATTCAATGCCTCTTCGGGTGTTGAGATGCCGCCTGCTGGTTTTATGCCAATCATTTTTCCTTTGACTTTATAATATTCTTTGATGGTATCGAGCATAATCAGTACAGCTTCGTGTGTAGCAGCCGGCAGGACTTTTCCTGTTGAGGTTTTTAAAAAATCGGCTCCTCCCTCCAGTGCCAGGATACAGGCTTGTCTGATAAGTTGGGGCGTTTTCAGTTCGCCGGTTTCCAGAATGACCTTTAAATGATGCTTACCACAAACCGCTTTGTGTGCTTTCACCTCTTTTAAAACGTATTCGGCATCACCTTCGATAAGGCGGCCACGGCTAATGACCATGTCAATCTCATCAGCTCCGTTTTCGATAGCATAAGTTACTTCCATAAGACGGGCGTCCAAAGGAGATTGTCCGCTGGGGAAAGCACCGGCCACACAAGCGGTTTTTACACCGGAACCTTTCAAAGATTTGGAAACTATTTCAGCAAAAACCGGATAAACGCATACCGCGGCCGTTTTGGGTGTTCCTAATGCCCGGTTTTCAAAACCGACAGCCTGCTCACAAAGAAGCCTTACCTTTTCCTGTGTATCATTACCACTTAATGTTGTCAGGTCTATAAGTCCCAAAATGGTTTTGTACATTGCCAGCTTTTCGCCTGGCCGAAACTGTTGGTCTATGATTTCCCGGGTTCTTTTGCTTAGCGCAGAAAGCGAATATGGATAATTGCTGAATTTCATCTTTAACGTTTTCATTTTTTTACAAAAATATAAAATAACACGTATGGTACCATCGATAACCGTCCCCGTTTAAACAACGAACTTCTTTTTATTATATCGGATGAATTCGCTGTTTCCGAAAACGGAATTTCTCCGAAACTGTACATGATTTGAGAATAGCTGATATGATAGTCTGGCCCATGTCTTTGTTTTGTTTGTCTTATAAATGGGTGAAGGGTAACCGGTTGGCAATTTAACAAGTGCGCTGTTTAAAATATGGCACAGCAGTTGTTAACAAAATTCCTATGGAAAGAACGAAACCGGCAATAAAGAACCCTAAAATCAAAGTACATCATTATTACAAATGCCCTCGCTGTGGTTATGTAACAATTATAAAAGATTCTTTTTGTCCGGTTTGTGCAAAAGAAGAGGTAAAAATAAAAGTTAAATAATATGGAAACGGCAATGCAAATTAACAAAATATTCTCGCTGAAAGAACTTGCCAGTCAAGGACTCAAAGAGCAGGATGTAAAAGAACTTTCCGCCAAAGTTTTTATTAAAGACTCTAATGTTTATTTCTTTGACCAGACCGACAAGAAACATTACCGTCTTTATTCTGTTATTAACAAGCGATCCTTTTTCCTTTAATCGGGTAGCAATACCCAAAAAGCCCGCCCGCAAAAGCCTTGTATCGAACCTGACGCAAGGCTTTTTTTATTCGATTAACGATTTGTTATTTTTTACGGGCAACTTCAACCTCTTCAAAACCTTCAATAATGTCGCCCACTTTTATGTCGTTGAAGTTTTCGATATTCAAGCCACACTCGTAACCGGCAGCAACCTCTTTCATGTCATCTTTGAAGCGTTTCAACGAGCCGAGGTTTCCGGTGTAAACTACAATGCCGTCACGAATCAGGCGAACGCGGGTATTCCGGTTTATTTTACCATCCATAACATAACAACCGGCAATGGTTCCCACTTTCGTAATTTTGAAAGTTTCGCGAACCTCAAGGTTACAGGTAACTTTTTCTTCCATTTTGGGTGCGAGCATACCTTCAATGGCAGTTTCCAGTTCTTCGGTAGCTTTGTAAATGATCGAATAGAGGCGAATGTCAATTTGCTCTTTTTCAGCCAGTTTACGTGCCTGCGGCATGGGCCTTACCTGGAAACCAATGACAATGGCATCAGAAGCCGAAGCCAGCAAAATGTCCGACTCGGTAATGGCACCCACTGCTTTGTGGATAATATTTACTTTGGTCTCTTCTGTGGAAAGTTTCAGTAAAGCATCACTCAACGCTTCAACGGAGCCATCCACATCTCCTTTTACAATAATGTTCAGTTCTTTAAAGTCACCTATGGCAATACGACGACCGATTTCATCCAGTGTGATGTGTTTTTGCGAACGCATACTTTGTTCACGAATGAGCTGTTGCCGTTTGGTAGTAATTGACTTGGCCTCTTTTTCATCGGTCAGGACATTAAATGTATCACCGGCCTGCGGTGCTCCATTCAGCCCCAGCAACAAAACGGGAGTGGAAGGTCCTGCGTATTTTACACTCTCGCCTCTTTCATTAAACATGGCTTTCACGTGTCCGAAAACAGGTCCGGCAATCAGGATATCACCTTTGGTAATGGAGCCATCCTGCACCAGAATGGTGGAGACATAACCCCGGCCTTTATCGAGAGAAGCTTCAATGACAGTGCCTTTTCCGGATTTGTCGGGATTGGCTTTTAGCTCAAGCATTTCGGCTTCAAGCAAAACTTTTTCCAATAATTCCTGAACTCCCTGACCGGTAATGGCCGAGATATCCTGCGACTGATATTTTCCTCCCCAGTCTTCAACAAGAATATTTATGCCGGCCAGCTCCTCCTTAATTTTATCCACATTGGCTGTGGGTTTGTCAATTTTGTTAAAAGCAAAAACAATGGGAACCCCTGCTGCCTGTGCATGATTTATGGCCTCTTTGGTCTGAGGCATCACATCGTCGTCGGCGGCAATAACAATAATGGCTACATCCGTAACTTTAGCTCCACGGGCCCGCATGGCAGTAAAAGCTTCGTGGCCCGGGGTGTCGAGGAAGGTGATCTTTTTGTTGTTGGCGGTCGTAACCTCATATGCACCGATATGCTGGGTTATCCCGCCTGCTTCACCAGCTACCACATTGGCTTTACGGATATAGTCGAGCAATTTGGTTTTTCCGTGGTCAACATGGCCCATGACCGTAACGATGGGCGCTCTGCCCACAAGTTTGGACGGGTCGTCTTTCTCTTCTTTAACCTCCAAAGATTCGTGATTTTCCACATCGACAAAACTCACCTTATATCCGTATTCTTCAGCAAGCAGGGAGATTGTTTCTGCATCGAGACGTTGGTTAATAGACACGAAAAGACCAATTTGCATACATGTTTTAATGATATCATTAACATTGGTATCCATCATGTTGGCAAGCTCATTGGCAGTCAGAAATTCTGTTACTTTAAGAATAAATTGTTCCTGTTTCTGTTTTTTCAGCTCTTCTTCGTGGGCATGGGAGATGTTTTCCCTTTTTTGCCTTCTGTATTTTGAAGATTTTGATTTTCCGGTAGGAGCCAGCCGAGCCAGTGTTTCCTTAATTTGTTTTTGGATTTCTTCCTCCGTAGGCTCGTGTTTAATTACTTTCGGATGTCCGTGTCCGGCCTTCTGGTGACGGTCATGTTTTCCTTTGCCCGCAAAACTTTTGTCTTTCGTTATTTCACTTTTTTTGCGGGTATCAATTCTACGCCTTTTCTTTTTATTGTGGCCTTCGCCGGAAGATGAAGCAACCGGTTTTCTCTTTTCGGGAAGAATAATTTTATCTACTATTTTAGGGCCGATTAGTTTTTCAACTTTTGTAGGAATAAAGTTATCCTCTTTTGGTGCCTGTTTCCCTTCTGTTTTTTTTGATCTTATTTCTTCGGCAGGTGTCGTTTTGGCCGGTTTCTCTTGTTCCTTAATTGTTCTCTGCTGATTTTTTCCTTTTTTCTGTATTGCGTCTTTTTTTCTTTCGGCTTTGGTTTTCTTTGCCGGTCTTGTTTTTTGGTTCAGGCTTTCCAAGTCGATTTTTCCCATAATCTTGATCCCTTTTTCTTCAGGGGCTGAGGTCTTCTGCTCTTTGACAGCTGCCGGTTTTTCTTCTTCCGGTGCAGGCTTGGGAGTTATTTCCGGTTTTTCTTCTTCCGGCTTAACGATCTCTTTTTCAGGAATGGGTTCAGCTTCTTTTTCCGCTGCCGGCTGTTCTTTTTCCGGTTCTGCTTTTACAGCAGGTAACACATCCGTTTTGGGAATCTCTTCTTTTTTCGGTTTTTCGATTGTTGCTTCTTTTATTTCCGGTTCTGCTTTTTCTTCTTCTTCATTCTGAGGAATGATTTCTTCTTTTGTTGCTTTCGCAGTGGAATCAAAACCAACATTGGTATTGGTAATAAAAAGCTCATCCGATTCTTTAAACTCTTCCTGAGTAACCGGTTTCTCTTTAATAAGAGCATCTTCAATACTGATGGTTTCTTTACCTATAAACTCAAGACCCTTTTTAAGGGCGCTTTCTTTTACGGCTTTCTCTGCCTGAAACTCATTAATCAGTAATTCATACATTTCAGGGGCCAGCTTAGTGTTAGGCGAGCTTTCCATTTTAAAACCTTTTTTTTCAAAGAATTCAATAATCGTATTCATGCTGATATTAAACTCCCTGGCAGCTTTACTTAATCGTACTATTTTTTTTGCTTCGGCCATATAGTTTTGCTTTTTTATCTTTTTTTAATCCTGAAATACATTTTTTCCCACTTACAGGGGGATTATTCAAACTCAGCCTTAAGAATACGAATAACTTCCCGAATAGTTTCTTCTTCGAGGTCGGTACGGTTAACAAGCTCATGGACATCCAGCTCCAGTACGCTTTTTGCCGTGTCGCAACCGATATTTTTTAATTCATCAATAATCCACTGGTCAATTTCGTCTGAGAACTCCTGTAGTTTTACATCTTCCGAGTCGGTATCCGAATCGCGATAGACATCAATTTCATATCCGGTAAGTTGTCCGGCAAGCCGGATATTGAAACCTCCTTTTCCAATAGCGAGCGAAACCTGATCGGATTTCATATAGACATCGGCACGATGATTTTCTTCGTCCAAATGTATTGAAGTGATTTTGGCCGGGGAAAGAGCCCTCTGAATAAAAAGACTTTCGTTGGTGGTGTAGTTGATTACATCGATGTTTTCGTTACGTAATTCGCGGACGATACCGTGGATACGGGAGCCCTTCATGCCCACACAGGCACCAACCGGATCAATGCGGTCATCATAAGACTCTACGGCAACCTTGGCTCTTTCGCCGGGGACACGTACAATCTTTTTAATGGTAATCAGACCATCGTAAATTTCCGGAACCTCTGCTTCAAACAACCGTTCCAGGAAAACCGGTGAAGTCCGCGACAGGATAATAACCGGATTGCTGTTTCGCATGTCTACTTTTGAAACCACGGCACGGATATTATCTCCTTTTTTAAAATAGTCGGAGGGGATTTGTTCCGATTTGGGCAGAATTAACTCAATGTTTTCGTCATCCAACAGGAGAATTTCCTTTTTCCATATCTGGTATACTTCTCCGGTAAGCACGTCACCTACTTTCTCTTTGTATTTCTTGTAGATATTGTCTTTTTCGTAATCCATAACGCGGGCCACCAGGTTTTGACGAACATTGAGGATCTCTCTGCGGCCAAAATCGGAAAGAAAGATTTGCTCGGAAACCTCTTCACCAACCTCGAAGTCAGGTTCGATTTTGATGGCGTCCGAAAAAGCAATCTGTGTGTTGGGATTTTCCACCTCGCCATCTTCAACGATTTCACGGTTATGCCAGATTTCCAAATCGCCGCGATCGATGTTTACAATTACATCAAAGTTACTATCTTCACCATATTTTTTTTCAAGCATACTGTGGAACACATCTTCGATGATGCGCATCATGGTTTCCCTGTCGATGTTTTTGAACTCTTTGAATTCCGAGAAATTCTCGACCAAGTTTATGTTATCCATTTCTTTCTGTTTTTTTCAATTAAAATTCTATAACCGCTTTAGCTTGTTTAATCTCATCCATTGAAATACGAATACTTTCACCTGTTACCCTTTTAATGGTTTTTTTATATTTCTTTTCGGTTTCTTCCTGTAAAACAATGTATTCGCTGTTTACCGCCTGTAAAACACCTTTCTTTTCGGTACCGTTTTCCAGCTTTAGCTGAATACGCTTTCCAATATATTTTTTGTACTGGCGCAGCGTGGAAAAAGGAAATTCCAGTCCCGATGAAAGAACTTTCAACTCAAAGTCTTCTTCATCACGGTTGAGCTGATGCTCGATATACCGGTTCAGGGCAATACAGTGTTCAATACTGACACCCGAATCGCTGTCCATAATAATATGAATGGCATTTTCGGGACTTACCTTCACGTGTACCACGAAACGGTCAGTACCTTCGAGCTGTTCTTCAGCCCACTTTTTTATTTGTTTCTCACTAATCATTTTCAATAAAAGAGGGGACATCCGTCCCCTCCAAATCATTCTCGCTTAACCTCTGTTGTCCGACCAGGATTCGAACCTGAACCGGCAGAACCAAAATCTGCAGTGCTGCCATTACACCATCGGACAATCGGGGTGCAAATGTACTATTTTTTTTAATTCTTGCAGTTGTTGGCTAATAATATTTTACCATATTAAATATGACAAATTTGTTCCTGTTTTTGGTTGGTGGTAGCCTGACCTTGAACTTTAAAATTTCTTAAAATTTCAGCGCATGGGTTAAATTTCCTAAATTCGCAGCCTGATTCATTTTCAAAATCTACATTGATGAACAAATTTAAGAAACTGAATAACCGGGTTGGATGGGGTGTTTTTGTTATTGCTGCCTTTGTCTATCTCTCCACCATCGAGCCTACGGCAAGCTGGTGGGATCCGGGTGAATATATCGCTACCTCTTTCAAATTACAAGTGGGTCATCCTCCCGGAGCGCCACTGTTCCAGATGATGGGCCGGTTCTTTTCACTGTTTTCCTTTGGTAATGTGGCACATGTGGCCATGATGATTAATATTATGTCGGCGTTGGCCAGCGCTTTCACTATTCTGTTTCTTTTCTGGACCATTACGCTGTTTGCCAAAAAAATTTATATCAAAAAAACGGGTGATGAACTGACCAAAGGTCAAATGTGGGCTATTCTTGGCGCCGGTATGGTAGGCTCTTTGGCTTATACTTTTAGCGATTCGTTTTGGTTCTCTGCGGTGGAGTCGGAGGTTTATGCAATGTCTTCTTTTTTTACGGCTATAACATTCTGGGCTATCCTGCGTTGGGAAGAGGTAGCCGACGAACGCAGCGGATTTCGATGGATTTTGTTGATTGCTTACCTTAGTGGTCTCGCCATCGGTGTGCATTTGCTGAACCTGCTGACTATTCCGGCCATTGTTTATGTTTATTATTTTAAAAAATACAAATTTTCCTGGAAAGGATTTATCGGGGCAGGAATTATGGCTATAGGTATTCTTGCTATTATTATGTATATCATTATTCCTCAGGTGGTTAATTTTGCCGGGAAGTTTGAGCTTTTCTGTGTAAATAATTTGGGTTTGCCTTTCAACGTCGGCACGGTGATCTATTTTCTTGCTTTGATTGGTCTTCTCGCTTACGGAATTTATTATACCCAAAGAAATGGGAAAGTGGTTTACAATACCATTCTGCTGGCGCTTACTTTTGTGTTGATTGGCTATTCTTCTTTTCTGATGTTGGTTATCCGCTCTAATGCAGATACGCCTATTAATGAAGATGATCCGAAAAACGCCGTTGATCTGTTAGCTTATCTTAACCGTCAACAATACGGAACGTGGCCGCTGCTTTACGGACAGTATTATGATGCACCTGTAATCGGCCGTGAAAACGGAACTCCCGTTTACAAAAGAGATGATAAAAAGGGAAAATATGTGGTTATTGATGATAGAAAACAAACCATTCCGGTTTACGATCCTCGTTTTGAAACCATTTTTCCCCGCATGTGGAGCAACCAGAAACCCAGTCATATCAGAATTTACAAAAGCCAGGCTTACGGAGGTACCGGAGGGACCCCCATAAGGGTGGATATAGGTAACGGGAAGACCAAAGTCCTCATTAAACCGGGTTTTGCCACTAATCTGAAATTTTTCTTTACCTATCAGTTCGACCACATGTATATCCGCTATTTTATGTGGAACTTTGTGGGACGACAAAATAATATCGAAGGACAGGGGGAGATCAACCACGGAAACTGGATCAGCGGAATCAATTTTATCGATAAAATGCGTCTTGGCGATCAGGCACATCTGCCTGCAAGCATGAAAAATCCGGCCCGGGCAAGGCTCTATTTCCTGCCACTGATACTTGGTCTTCTCGGTTTTTTCTTTCTGCTTTCCAAGAGTAAAAAAGATACCTGGGTGATATGGATGCTCTTTCTTATGACGGGCGTTGCCATTATTATTTACCTGAACCAGACGCCGATGCAACCCCGTGAGCGGGATTATGCTTACGTGGGTTCGTTTTATGCTTTCGCCATCTGGATAGGTTTCGGGGTGTTGTCACTTTACGAAAGTGTTAAAAAATATTTTGGAAAGAAAGAGATTGCTGCAGCGGTGGTTATAGTGCTCAGTCTGGTTTTGGTGCCGGCCAATATGGCTAAAGAAGAGTGGCCTTCGCACGACCGTTCGGGCAAATATTCGGCACGTGATTTTGCGGTTATGTATCTCGAAAGTTGTCCGCCCAACGCTATTTTGTTTACTAACGGCGACAATGATACTTTCCCGCTTTGGTATGCCCAGGAGGTGGAAGGTATCCGTACGGATGTGCGGGTGGTGAACTATATGCTGGCCGGTGGGGCGTGGTATGTTGACCAAATGTTCAAGCAGGAATATAATTCCGCACCGCTGCCGTTGTCAATTCCTTCGGAGAAATATGATCGGGGACTGATGAATTATATCCCGGTCTATTCCGCAATTAAAGGGGCTGTTTCCCTAAAGGATGCTGTTGATTTCATTAGGAGTGACAATCCGGGCACCAAAGTGTCCATGCAATCTGGTGATAGAATCGATTATCTTCCGAGCAAAGACCTGATATTGAAAGTGGACTCTGCGTCTGTCGTGAATTCAGGTACGGTATCTCTCAAAAATGCAGGGAAAATTGTGAAAGAGATTCGATGGACGGTTACACAGGGTTATCTGTACCGCAGCGATGTGATGTTGCTGGATTTAATTGCCAACAACCACTGGAAAAGACCAATTTGTTTTGCCAATCCCTCTAGTGTGAGTAAGGTGTTTAATGTGGAAAAATATAGTCACATGAGAGGCTTGGTTTACCAGTTTACACCTATTCCGGCCATGGACTATATCAAAGGGGTTGGCGGTGTTGACCCCGGAGATTCTTACCGGATTCTTATGAGCAAAAAAGCACGTTGGGGGCGGTTGAACATGCCGGATGTGCATGTGGACCGCGAAAGTTTCAGGAACTCCTTTATTGCCAGACAATCTTATATCCGCCTGGCGCAGGCAATGGTACATCTGCACAAATACGACTCTGCTGTTAATGTACTCGATAGAGGAATCTATTTCTTCCCAAACAGTAAATTCCCTTTTAACTATTACACTATCCAATGGGCTTTGTTGTATTATCAGTCAGGTGCTTTTAAAAAAGGAAACAAGGTTGCCACGGAGATTTACAATCGTTACATGGACGACCTGCGTTACTACAACAGCCTGAACGACCGGTTTGTTGCGTATTACAACAACAATATCAGGGAGGCTTTGACAGCTCTTCAGCAGCTTTCGGGCCTTACCAAAAATTACCATCAGGATGCTCTGTCGAAGAAATTCAAGACGGGGTTTTACGACCAGCTTAAGCTAATGGAGGGAACGATAAAATAGAGATGGTAAAGAAAGATTCAAATAGCCCGGGGCTCATCAACGTTCCGGGCTTTTTGTTTGCCCGACCATATCAACATGATGACACCCAGAATAATCAGAGGAATACTTAGTAATTGTCCCATATCCAGTAACATGTGTTGTTCCCACGGCTCCTGAGGCTCTTTGAGGAATTCGATGAGAAAACGAGCCGAAAAAATCAACAACATAAAAAAGCCAAAGAGTTTTCCGGGTTTAAGGTTTTCAGTATGGCGCCAGTAATACCGGTATAAGAAAAAGAAGATGAGCAGGTATGCCAGCCCTTCATAAATTTGCGTAGGATGATGTGCTCCAATGGCGTATTGTGGTTCAAATGCACGTTTGAAGACAAAACCCCAGGGCAGGGTAGTGGCTTTGCCGATAATCTCAGAGTTCATGAGGTTCCCCATCCTGATAAAAAAACCTGCTAACGGAACTACAATAGCTACCCGGTCGAGTACCCAAACGTAGGAACGATGTTGTGTTCTTGAGAAAATATATAATCCCAGCAAAATGCCAATAGCTGCTCCGTGACTGGCCAGCCCGCCATGCCATACTTCGAGAATCTGCAAGGGATGGGCAAGGAAATAGTGGGGTTCGTAAAAGAAAACATGCCCCAGCCGTGCACCAACTAAAGTGAACACAAACATATAAGTGAACAAAGTGTCCGTTTCTTTTTCACCTATATTTTCTTTTTTGAAAATCTTGAGAATAATCAGATAGCCTGCTACAAAAGCCAGCGCAAACAGCAAACCGTACCAGCGCAAAGAAAAACCGCCGATAAGAGGAATCGATTTTGAAAGGGTAAAGATATCGGGACTGACATTCCACACAATGAAGTTTGGTATCATGGTTGTAAATTTGTTTGCAAAAGTATGAAAATAGGCAGATGCGGGAATGAAAAAAGCCGGGAAGATTATATCTGCCCGGCTCTTCGGTATGCTTGCAACCCAGCTACTGCTCTTTGTCTGTTTTATCCATCTTTCGTGCAACGAAATAATAGATGATAAGGCTAAGCCCGGCGAAAGTGAAAATGCTCATGGGATAGGCAATGCTTTCTTCAAGCGGGATACTTTTTGAAAGTAAAGCGCCAATCATAATGCCTATGCCTATGCCCACCAGTAACATGCCGGAAGATAACGTGAAGTTTTTCCAGAAGAATTTACGGTTGCTGTTGAACAGGGAGGCGTCAGCACCTTTCTCGATGAGTGAAAGACGCTCCTTGTTGCGGGTGGTGAGAAAAACGTAAACAATGCCGAAGATTGTTGCGAAAACGATAAGGGGAACTAAAATATTATCAGCCATTTTGGTAAATTTTAAATGAATAATCTTGTTTGTTTGCCTCTATGACGCAAAATTGTCAATCCGGTTACAGCCGAATGCGCTATTTTTACCATTGACAGCATGGAAATTATTTTATTAAAGTTGTAACCCGAAAAGAGTTCCGGCGTCAAATTCACAATGGGGAAAGAGCGAAACAGGGAAGATTTGCAATGGGTGCAGGCAGTATTGCAGGGTGATACCCGTGCCTTTGGTTATCTTGCCGACCGTTATAAAGATTTTGTCTATACCTTGTCATTCAGCCTGTTGAAGCAGCGTGAAGAGGCGGAAGATGCGGCACAGGATGCTTTTGTAAAAGCGTTTCGCAATTTGTCCGGGTTTCGGCAGGATGCCAAATTTTCCACCTGGCTCTACCGCATTGCATACAATGAGTGTATCACCCGGTTGCGGAAGCGAAAAACCACGCTTCCCGTGGCTGATGGGTGGGACGAACAGCATTTGACTGAGAAAACGGAGGCGGATGAAATGCCGTGGCACGAACGCGAAGAACAATACCGCCGGTTGCATGGTGCTATTGGTGAACTTTCGGAAACGGATCGTCTCCTTGTCGTGCTTTACTATTTTGAGAGACTACCGGTGGAGGAAATTTCAGCCATCACCGGTTGGGGTATTTCTAATGTGAAAACTAAATTATTCCGGGTACGGAAAAAACTATATGACAAACTTTTGCGTTTAAGTGGGGAGATGCCTTCCCTGAAAGGAGAAAACAAAAGATGAAACATCAGGAAAATATTTCAGAAACAGAGATGGACAAACAATTGGACAGCTTGTTTTCGTCTGTTGGCGCGGAACATGCACCGGCGGATTTTACGCGACATCTTATGCAAAGAATAAATCAGGAGGAAGCTTCCGGATTTGTTTATAAGCCGGTTATTTCAAAAGTTGCCTGGATGGTCATCGGTTTGGCTGTTGCTGCTATTCTATTGGCATCTGTTTTTCTGTTTCCCGATGCAGGATCTACACCTGCCGTGATACAAAAGCTAACCGGAATTTTCAGCTTTCAGTTTCTGGATAGTAGTTTGTTTCATTTTGAAAATCGTCTTTTGCAGTTTTTGTCCGAATCGCATGTGCTGCTTTCCGTATTGGCCGTTACGGCAGTGATGGGTTGGCAATACCTCTTCATGTGTAGCCGGAATACGGGAAAACGAAAAAGAATTTCAGGAATGATGCTTTTTTAACACAAGCGCTTTTTGTGGACTAAACAAATTCTTTTTCCAACTGCATTACCCATTTACGGATGCGCTCATCGCTTTTTTCCTGTTGGTTGTTTTCGTCCAAAACTAACCCTACAAATTTTCCGTCCTTGTCGGCAAGGGAAAAATAATATTTATAACCAACTGTGGGCCATTCTCCCACTACAACCGATTTGTCGGGCAGGCGGCAATAAAGGGTTCCCAACCCATCAACAAAGCTTTCCGGATACTCCTTTTGATCTCCCAGCCCGAAAAGGGCCACCTTCTTCCCCGAAAAGTCAATATCTTCCAATTCGAAAATCCAGCGTTCCCAGTCATCCTGCATTTCGCCAATACCCCATGCGGAGGTGCCGAAGATCAGATAATCATATTCTTTCAAAGCCTCTTGGGGAGCGTCTTTCACGTTGTAAAGGACAACTTTGTGTTTTCCAAAAGCTATTTTTATTTTTTCGGCAATCTTTTCCGTCATGCCGTATGTTGATCCGTAAAAAAGTCCGATTGTCTTCATTGTAATTTAGATTTAGTATAAATAACTACGGCAAAAATAATGTTTTTCTTTTCTGTACAAACGGTTTGGGAGAGATTTTTTATGGAATAATGTTCACCTCCGGCGCCGGCGGATGGCTGTGCCAGAGGCTCAACGGGCGTTGTTGGCCAGCTCTTCCAGTTTTACGATGTGGTTCATAATGGCATACACACTAAGTCCTGATACCGTTTTAATGCCCAGTTTTTTGTTGATGTGTTTGCGGTGTGTGTTTACGGTATGGACACTCAGAAACAGCTTGTCTGCTATTTCCTGATGAGTCAACCCCAGAACAATTTGCTTTAGGATGGTCAACTCTCGCTGGCTGAGTTCCTTATGGTTTGTTTCTTCGTTTTTCTGACTTCCGATTTTGTTTCGTAGCTTTTTCTCCAACACATATTTGCTGTCTTCATAATAAAATATCTCCGAATAATCGAAAGAGAGCTGGTTTCTCTCTTCTTTTCGTATCAGGGCAATAAGATTTGTGTTTTGTTTAGAATGTATCTTACGAGGTAAGGCAGCATTCTCCGGAGAGAGTGAGAAAGGATTTATGATAAGCAAATCGGGCTTATGTTTTAAAATGATGGCGGTCAAATGAGGTTCATCTCCAGAATAGGATTTTACATGCATGATGCCCGGAATCTCCTGTATCAGGGCTTCCGTGCCGGCTTGTAGCAGGTAGTGCTTCTCAATGATAATCATGCTTTTAATATCGGCCATTTTAGATTTCTTTGTTTTTCAGTATTTTTTCCATGGCTTTGACTTTCGGAATCAAAATTAAATTCTCGATGCGGGCATGTTCGTTCATCTCCTTTTCAAGCGTAAACAACTCTCTCAAAATCTGATAGCCAAGCTCGTCTTTCCTTGGTTCAGGGAGGTATTTAATGAGGATATTTTTAAGATCGAAGAGTTTTTCTTCCATATTCTCGTGTTCGGATTCATACTCAGAAATAGGATAACTCCTGATTTGATTCCTGAGGTATTCATCTATACTGCCATCCAAAAACACTTTCTCTAAATAAAGGACATAGGGATAGATTTTTTCTTCTTCCCGCTGTATGTGTTTTTTGAGTTCCTGTGCGTATTCGGTGAAAAAGTTCCGGATAAGCCGGAAGGTTGTTTCATCTAAAGGATATTCTTCTGCCATTTTATCCATTAGTGCCGAAATTTCAGGAATTTTATCGTCAAGAAAATAACGGTGTGCCTTTTGCAGGTAATCGATAAGCATGGCCGCCGGAAAACGTTGAAGCTGCTCTTTTGGGAAATAGTGTATGTCGTGAAAAGCATTTAAAATGGTCAGGAAAAAATCGATGTTGAGATGATGTTTTTGGCAGATTTCGGCAATGTTGTCGTTACCAAAACCGAGATGGATGCCAAAGCGGTTTATGATAGGAACCAGCGTGTGGTCGTGTTGAATCACATCGGCCAGTTTCATGTTCTCGTGAATGAGCATAATAAGCGTTTTGAAAATTATCAGGCAAAGATAAGAATTCGGCAGAGAATAATTTTCAGCTGAGGCTTTTCAGTAGTGCATCGATGCGCTCCCTCAGGATTTTGTAAGTGTTGGTAAGATGCAGTCCGCTGTATTTTTGGGATTCTTCCAGCGTTTTTTTGAGAGAGAATTCCTTTTGGCTACACGAGTAATAGAGCCCCTGCTTTTTCAGCTTTTTTGCCAGATACTCCTGCTCGGGTTGTCCGGGAGTGGGAATAAAAATCGCCTTTTTCCCCAGACTTGCCAAGTCCATAATACTGCTATATCCCGACCGGCAGATAACCGTTTTTGCCGATTGGATAAGCGACAGCATCTCTTCATCCCCGGCATGGGAGCTCAATTTCACATTTCCCTGAACTTTCCTTTCCGTTTCGCCCGGATTCCCGGAAAGGATCACGGCTTTTAATTCCGAGTTAGTCAGCTGGGTTAACAGTAAATCTTCGAAAATGGTTCGCTGGGGTTCGGGCCCGGAAAGCAGACACAGCACATCCAAATCATTCATGTTTTGCTTATTGGTTTCTGCTTTTTCTCCTTCAAAGCGGCTCAGTGGTCCGATAAAAAAGCTGTTTTTAAGTGGCATTTTTCGTACATGAGAGAGCTTTCCGGAGAGATTAGGTTCGCTTTCAAAATCGGGAATCCATAACTCGTTATGTCTGATAATAAAGCTGCTAATCATTTTCTTAATCACCGGGCGTCCGGAAGAAAGAATACCCTGTAACAGAATGTTGAGCTGGTGTGTCATGAAAATGGTGGGCACTTTTTCTGACCAAAGTTCGTAGCGGTTGTCGGAGATGACGGCATCAATATTTTGCTCATCAACAATTTTTTCCAGCAGCACATGTGCTTTTGCAGCGGCTTTCAGCATTTGCGGAAAATCTGTGGCTACTCTGATAGGCAGTGAACCCTTTTTTTGATACTCCGGTTCGAATCCCGGAATTCGAATCCATTCACAATTGGGAAACTGTCGCCGGAGAAACTGTAGCGGCTTGTTATCGGCACCCAGGACGGGTTCGGCTCCCGCCTGCTGCAACAGCCGTATAATGGGCGTTATGCGTGTAGCGTGACCCAGCCCCCAGTCCATAGGGCAAAGCAATATTCTTTTTCCTGCTGACATTTGTTGTACAAAAGTAGAAAAATCTTGATGCGAAGTAATTATTAGAAGTCCCCGAAATTAATATGGAAGTTTTGTGCCGGGTATTACCAGCCGGGAAACAGTCATTTTTCCTGTATATTTTCAGTACTTTTGTTTTTCAGTTTGAAGTAAAAAGAGATGACAAAGTATTGTACTAACAAACGCTTGTTGTGGTTGATGATTTTGGTGTTTTCGGTTTCCGGCATGCTTCAGGCACAAAACAAGCCGGGTTCGGTTGAGCTTCCGGGTAGATACCAAAATTATACCCTTTTGCCCAATGGATGGAGGCTCACCCCTTCGGGTAAACAAGTTCCCATTGGTGAGTTGCCACTTAACATGGTGGTTACTAAAAACGATCAGTATGCTATTACGTCCAATAGCGGTATGGGCATTAACTCACTGTCGGTGGTTGACATAAAAACGTTGAAAGAAGTGCAGCGGTACGTTGTCAGCAATACCTGGGTGGGGCTGACTTTTGGTCCTGACGGCAAACGGTTGTATGTTTCCGGCGGGAATAATAATGTTGTGTATGTTTTCAATTTTAAAAAAGCAAAACTCTATCCGGCTGATACCCTGGTGATCGGGAAGAAATTTCCGAAAGGAGATATTTCGCTCACCGGACTGGCTTTTAACAAAAAGAAAAACCAACTGCTGGCGGTTTCGCAGAAAAGCAACATGCTTTATGTGGTTGACCTGAAAAGCAAAAAAGTGATAAAAAAGGTCGAAATGCCCGGCAAATGCTACGACATTAAAATCAATCAAGCCCAAAGTTATGCTTATGTTTCCATTTGGGGGAAAGCTATGGTGGTCGAAATTGACTTGAACAATTACGCCATTACCCATCGTTATAAAACCGGAGATCATCCCAATGATATGGTCATTAGCCGCGACGACAGCCGGCTTTTTGTTGCCAATGCCAATAATAACAGTGCTACAGTTATCGATTTGGTAAAAAATGAGGTTAGCGAGACGATTCATACGGCGCTGCTTCCCAATTTGCCTTATGGCAGCACCCCCGATGCGCTGGCTCTGTCACCGGATGGTAGTAAATTGCTTATTGCTAATGCCGACAACAATTATCTCGCAGTCTTTGATGTGGAAAAACCAGGGCATGCCAGAAACCTCGGTTTTATTCCCGTCGGGTGGTATCCTACGGCTGTGCGGTATCTGAGATCAGGAAAAATACTGGTTGCCAATGGAAAGGGAATTGCTTCGCGTGCTAACCCCCATGGTCCCAATCCTGAAAAAAGAAAACCGCGAAACTGGCGTGAAAATTATACGGGAACAATGTTTAAAGGAACTCTTTCGGTGATAGATTTTCCACAAAGTAAAGTGTTGGCAGAAATGAGCCGAAAAGTTTATGACAACACCCCTTTTATCAAAAAAGTGAAAGAGGAAAGTGACCAATCCGTTATTCCCAAAAGACCTGATGGCAAAGGAAGTGCTCAGATAAAACATATTTTCTATATTATTCGTGAAAACCGGACCTATGACGAGGTTTTGGGCGATGTGTCCGAAGGAAACGGCGATTCCACACTCTGTTTGTTTGGCCGGAAAATTACGCCCAATGCGCATAAGCTGGCAAAAACATACACTCTTTATGATAATTTCTATACCGATGCGGAGGTTAGCGCCGATGGGCACAACTGGTCCACAGCTGCTTATGCCACTGATTATGTAGAAAAGCTGTGGCCTGTGAATTATGGTCACAGAGGTGCCACTTACGATTTTGAAGGAGGCGTTCCTGCTGCTGCACCTTCTTCCGGATATATCTGGAACGATGTACTTTCTCACGGAAAAACTTTCCGCAACTATGGTGAATTCATGGCTTTTACACATTCGTTGAAAGGACCTTTCCACCCCCGCGATTCTAATTTGGTGCCATACACCTGCAAGGCTTATCCGGGTTTTAATCTTTCTTTTCCCGACGTGGAACGTGCTAAAATCTGGGCACATGATTTTGACAGTATTGTGGCCATAGGAAAAGTTCCTCAGTTTAACCTGATACGTTTGCCCAACGACCATTGCCGCGGTACACGTCCCGGAAGCCTTACCCCTGTTGCGTATGTGGCTCGCAACGATTATGCGCTCGGTTTGATAGTGGATAAGATTTCACACAGCAACATCTGGAAAAGCAGCATTTTGTTTGTGTTGGAAGACGATGCACAAAATGGCCCTGACCATGTGGATGCTCACCGGTCGGTATTGCTCGTCATCGGACCTTATGTGAAACGACATTTTGTAGATCATACCATGTACTCCACTTCCGGGGTGTTGAAAACCATGGAGCTGATTTTGGGTCTTCCGCCTATGACACAGTACGACCTTGCTGCCCATGCCATTCTGCATTCCATTACCGACACGACTTATTTGAAAAGTTATAATGCCATAGTCCCCAAAGTGGACATGAACAAGCTGAACACGCGGTATTCGTATGGCGCCAAATTATCGGAAAAATTAAACTTTTCCCATGCGGATGCCATTCCGGACGGGGAGTATAACAAAATTATCTGGAAGGCTGTAAAAGGGGCCAATTCTGTTGTCCCGGCTCCTGTTCACAGTGCTTTTGTAAATGAAAAAGCCATGCCTGACGACGATGATGAATAGGTGTCGTACTTATTTGCAAAGATTTTCTGATACATATTTATCGTCATAATTTATTAGGGTCTGCTGAAAAAGTCCGTAGTGCGCTAATAATAAACCCGTACGAAAGGCTTTCCGTACGGGTTTGCGCAACTTTATTAAAGGAATAGAAATTCAGGAAAAGATTAGACTATTAAATTGCTAAAATAAAAACCATAGCTGGAGGTAAATAGAATTGTTGTCTGAGGCCTTTCTTCCGGAGCCGTCATAATTTGTTTTGGCGCCATTGAATTTACTGTAAGCCACATATTGCAGAGAGATTTTAGTATTTGCCCAGGGTAAATAATCGAATTGAGCGAGAATACCGCTGCTGTTTGGTGTTCCTGCTCTGCTTCCTTCCATGTCTGCAGGAGCATACAGAACATTGTCAGCTGTTCCGGTAGTGTTAAAATAACCCAGGGTGAAGTTCACGCCTGCTTTCAAAAACACACTTCCATCACATTTAAAAGTATTTAATTTGTTGGAAAGGTTTTGGCTGTCGCCAGCTTTGTGTGTAGCATTAAGCGTCTGTTTTTCAGTAATGTAAGTGGTGTGTAAAGTAAACTGTCCTTTTGAAAACATATATTCATATTGTAAATCAAATGCGAAATCGGCATATTTATCAGCCAAACCGGAAACCCCCATGGGAAACATGTTTGCAGACATTCCATAAGTACCCGCTTCGAGATAAGTTTTAGTCCATTGATGCTGAAGAGCAAATCTCCAGTAAGGAGCGATTCCTTTTATGACGCCGGCTACCGATGCATCCGGGGGAAGTGCTGCTCCGAGTTGGGCAGTACCATAACCTGTAAATTCAAAGTAAAAAAGATTATTCAGAAGTCCATAGCCTCCCAATCCGGCTACCATTCCGCCGAGATTTTCGATGATGGGTCCTGCACCAGGTGTGGGAGCTACTCCCGACGCGGTATAGGGATATCCCCAAGCGGCGGTTGTGTTCCAAACATCCTGAACAGTTGGATTATTGTTCAGCGTAAGCCCATAAGTGAAAGGTATTTTTCCGTTGCTGTGATTTGAATAGCGAATATCAGTATTATCCATGCCAATAGTCCCGGATTCATCATCCAGCGTAATCTGAATAAATGCTCCTATGTGAGGTGTAATTTGCCCACCATAAAACAAACTCATTTGTTGAGGAAACTCAACGTTGTTGTTTTGGGTTCCCGGAATGGTTTTGTTGACATGTGTAATTCCTGTTTGAAACATGGCAGAAATAGGCGAAATACTAAGCAGGTTAAGAATAGCGCTTTTCTTTCCGTCCTTTTTTACTTTTGTTTGGTTAATGGTTTTTATGCCCGTAAGCGTATATCCATTGAGCTTAAATTGTCTTCCAAAGGAAGTTAGCTCAGGGAATACCGTATGGCAGGCAGAACATGATAAACCCGTTTGCCGTGCAAAGCTTGGAACAGCCATGGCTGTTCCCGAACTGGATACCAGGAAAAGAAAGAAGACGAACCCCCCTACAAGAGATAGTCCGTTTTTCTTAAGAAAAGATACCTTTTTGGCTTTCTTTTCTTCACATGATAATTTTCTTTTCATAACTTTTAAGAATTTGTTAATAATTAATTACGATGATTCTTTTTGCAATTAACTTTTCAATAACTGACTGCTGTAACCTTTAATAAGAAATAACTTCAAAAGAAGAATTTGTAAAATTATCTTCATCCGGACAGGTGTGATGTGACTTATGTCACATAAGAGATGTGTTACCACAGGTTTCTCCAGGCAGAAACCTGTTCCACAGGCTAATATCCCTTAATACAGATTGTTTTTAAATAAGAATTCGAATGCGATATAAACAACTTTATTGGTTCTATATCGATTTGTGTGGAGTGCATTTTAATGAAATAACAAATAACAATCCACAAAAACCAAATAATCACCAATGCATCAAAAAGCAATAACCAAAACCGTATTAGAAGTCCCCTACAATTATATGTACCATTATTCATGCTAAAATTTGAATGTTTTGACATTGAATATTGGGATTTATTTGTTATTTGTCTCTTTGTTATTTTGGAATTTTTTGACATTTTTTCCTTACACGGCACCAAGACATCCTGATATACCTACTATAAACAACATAGAACAACTTTATTTTAATAAACGGGAGATTCTGCGAAGAACAGTAGTTTTCCTTTTTGGTTTTTTAGTTATCATTGCAGTTCAATCGGAAACAATGAAACGTTTAATGCTATTTGTGGCTATTTTAGGAGGTATTGTTTTGGGTTCGTGTAATAAAACCAACATTAATCCTAACGACCCGCGGGCAATTATCCAAATTGATATCGACCCCAATTCCACTTTTTATCAGGGATTAAATACTGTGGGAGGTTGGATTTATGTCGCTAATGGCGATCAGAGTGCCTATATCGGGCCGGGTTCGCGGGGCGTAATTATTTATCGCGAAAGCCAGAACACTTTCAAAGCATACGACCGCCTGCCACCCAACGATCCCAACAAATGTTGCACCGGCAGTCAGTGTACGCAACTTATTGTAGGAAAATATTATCCGTTTGCAAAAGACGAGTGTACCGGAAATACCTATCAGTTATTGGATGGTTCACTGATTCAGGGAAACGGCCGCTATCCTTTGATTGAATATCATACGGTTTATGATGGGAGCCTGTTGCATGTTTTTAATTGATAATTCAGGGGAAAAGAAATCATTTTTATCCGACAACAAAGTTTCCCGGAGCTATCCACATTTGGAATAGCCGCAGGCACTGCATGTGAGGCAGCCATCCTGATAAACCAGCGCTTCTTCGCCACATTCGGGGCAGGCTTCTTTGTCTGCCGCTTTTTCACCATCCTGCAGATAACGTTTCAGCGCTCTCACCACACCGTTTTTCCATGTGTTGATGTTGTCTTCTTCCACGTTGAGGTTTCCCACAAGGGTAACAACGTAAGCCAATGGCATACCATGACGGAGAAGACCCGAAATAAGCCGGGCATAATTCCAGTAAGTTTTATCAAATGAGCGCGACAAACCTTCTATGGTAATTTTATATCCCTGTTTATCTTCAAACTGGAAATCGTAACGTGAATGTTCGCCCTTTTTTTTATTCTTTATAACCCATCCTTTTTCTATTGCCGGCGGCAAATAGAAGTCATCAGCTTTTCCGGTAAAAATTTCGTATGGACGACCATCGAGTTTTCCCACTACGGCAATCCATTTTTCATAATTATTCTGAAAGCGAAGGATGTTGGCTTCCAAAACTTTGGGTCTGTGAGGCGCACTGGTCTCTTTAAATGCATTTTCTTCTTTCTTATCATTACTCACCAGTACCCCGGCACGGGAACCTTCACGGTAGATAGTCATTCCCTTGCATCCACTCTCCCAGGCAGCCATGTAAATGTCACTGACCATCTCTTCGGGAATGTTTTCGGGAATATTAACTGTAACGCTAATGGAATGATCCACCCATTTCTGGATTCTTCCCTGCATTTTTACTTTGCTTACCCAATTGATATCGGCTGAGGTAGCTTTATAATATGGTGATTTTTTAATGATTTCCTGCAACTGCTCTTCCGGAAGGTTCTTCACCTCGTCCACATTATAATTATTTAACTTCAGCCACACCTCAAACTTGGGATGAAACACATTGAACTCTTCCCAGGTATCGCCAACTTCATCCACAAAACTAACGGCTACGTTTTTATCGTTGGGATTCACTTTGCGGCGCCGTTTATAAGAGACCATAAAAACCGGCTCAATACCGGAAGTAGTTTGTGTACAAATACTTACGCTTCCTGTTGGGGCGATGGTAAGCATTGAAATATTACGCCGGCCAACGCGTTTCATTTTTTCATAAAGGTTAGGTGCGTTTTCTTTAATGCGTTTTATGAAAGGGTTATTCTGCTCGCGTTCTGCTTCATAAATGGGAAAACTACCCCGTTCTTCTGCCAAATCAACGGAGCTGCTGTAGACTTCGAGCGCCAAAAGACGATGAACCTCTACTGAAAAATTAATGGCGTTTTCCGAACCATACCGGAATCCAAGGGCAGCCAGCATATCGCCTTCGGCAGTGATGCCAATCCCCGTACGACGTCCCGTTAACGATTTTTCACGAATTTTTTCCCAAAGCCGGCGTTCGGTATATTTTATCTCCACTGATTCGGGATCGGCATCAATTTTGGTCAGAATAGCATCCACTTTTTCAACCTCCAGGTCCACAATGTCATCCATCATGCGGTGGGCAATGTGCACGTGTTTGCTAAACAAATCGCCGTTGAAATAAGCCTTATCCGTAAACGGATTCTCCACATAACTGTACAGATTAATAGCCAGCAAACGACAAGAGTCGTAAGGACAAAGCGGAATTTCGCCACAGGGATTGGTGGAAACTGTCCGGAAACCTTTGTCGGCATAACAATCGGGAATAGATTCCCGTATGACCGTATCCCAAAACAGGATTCCCGGTTCGGCCGAGGCCCAGGCGTTGTGAACAATTTTTTCCCATAGTTGGCGTGCGTTAATCTCCTTTTTATATTTGGGTTCTTTGGCAGCTATGGGATATTGCTGAATGTATGGAGTATCATTTTTTACCGCCTGCATAAACTCATCATCTAATTTTACGGAAATATTGGCACCGGTTACCTTTCCCTGTTCCATTTTCGCATCGATAAAAGTCTCTGCATCGGGATGTTTAATGCCAATACTCAACATGAGTGCACCGCGACGGCCATCCTGTGCCACTTCGCGGGTTGAGTTTGAGTAACGTTCCATAAAAGGGACGACACCCGTTGAGGTAAGTGCCGTATTTTTTACCGGACTTCCTTTGGGTCTGATATGTGTCAGGTCGTGGCCCACACCACCGCGACGTTTCATCAGTTGTACCTGTTCCTGGTCAATTTTCATGATCCCTCCATAAGAGTCGGAATTGCCGTCATTGCCAATAACAAAACAGTTGGACAAAGAAGATATCTGATGTGGATTTCCGATACCGGCCATGGGACTCCCTGCCGGAATGATGTATTTAAACTTACGGAGTACTTCGTAAATATCATCCTCAGACAAAGGGTTTGGGTACTTTTGCTCGATGCGTGCAATTTCGCGTGCAATCCGCCGGTGCATCTGATCAGGAGTTTTCTCAAAAATATTTCCCTGACTATTTTTCAGCGCATATTTATTGGCCCACACTCCGGCTGCCAGACCATCTCCCCCAAAGTATTCTGTAGAAGCTTCCACCACTTCATCATACGAATAAGGTTTCTCCTGACTTTCTGCAGGCGTTTGTGTCAGATCCTCTGCAGAAGAGGAACTTTTCAAATTAAATTTGGCCACGGTCAGATTCATCTTTCCTTCAGCGGCAATTTCATTCTTTTTCCTCTCTTCAAGTACCTTCTCATAAAACCCTTTTTCCTGCTCGGCTTTCTCCGTTTCTAATGATGAATTATGACTGGTTTCACTATCAAACCTAAAGAGTAAATCGTTTTCCATAATCGTAACAATACTATATTAAATACATGATAACTAACTTAATTTTAATATACTAAACCAAAAGGAAGCTATTTTGGATTCTTCTGCAATGTACAATACAAATGCACATGTTCTGTCAGAAATTTATTAACATGGCATCGTGTATAAAAAATAAAAACCAGAGGCTTAAATGCTTAGATGAAGATAACCCGGTGAATAATAAAAAAAATAATTTTTGGCACAATTTTAAGTGTAAAAAAAAATTATAACCGGTCTGTTTTGACAAAAACAGCCTGAGTGCAATCAGGGCAAGGATAACAGCCAACACCTTGCGTAAAATAAATTGGAGTGTTGGAGTATTGGGGTCATAAATTACACATTACATCACCCCGGCACCCCAACACTCTGTTTTTAAGCTTTGAACCTGAGTTTTTTCACTTTTTCTCCTCTTTATTAAAGGGCGAAAGTTTCATGCCCTCCGCTGTTTTTTTGTAAGCTGTCCATTGGTTTTTGAAAAAATTATCGATACGCTGCAACGTGTTGTCAATGATATTTTCCGACTGCTTCAGCACCAGTTTTTCCGTCGCATTGAGCGGCTCCCTCTCGAAGATGATGCTGTAGACTCCCCGTAATCTGGTAGTTACCAGTTTAGGGTTGCTGTAGATTCCCTGAATGTTTTTCGGCGGGGAAATAGCCGCATTTATGGCCTTGAGCGAATCTTTCATTACCTTGCTTATCTTTTCGAAAGCATTGTAGTTTTTGTCTTTCTTTTGGGGCAATAGTTTTGCAACCTCCAGCATGGTTTTCTTGCTTTCTTTTAACCGGTCAACGGCTTCGGCAAGCGATTGCATTTTTTTCAGCACCGGTTGCACCAAAGCATAATTGGCTTTCATGGCTTCTGTGGAAATGTTCTGCCGCGGGTCGGATTTTACCGTCAGCCTGGTAGAATCGGAATGCCCCTGATAAGAAAATACCAATTTGTAAGTCCCGGGAATAACATAGCCGCCACCACCCAATTCGCCGGCGTGTTTTTTCGGTTTTGGACTTCCGGGGAAGCGGTAGCCTTTTCGGTCGAGGTGCCAGTTAACCCGGTTAATTCCCGTTTTAGGAACGGTGGAAAGTGTTCGCACAACATTTCCATTTTCATCTATCACTTTGATGGTTACTTTTTTTGCCAGGGGTGCTTTTTGTCCCGGATGCTCATCGTCCTGACGCTTCGTTTGTTCTTTCTGCTTGTTGCCGTCAGCAGCCGGTTTTTTCACTCCTTCTTTTACCGAAAAGGTCAGCATGGCACCGAGGGGTTTATTTTTGCCATGAAAATAGCTGGCGCCGCCGGCAAAAATGCCGGGTTCTCCTTTAGTGCTCACTTCATAAGCCACCGGTGGAGTAAAAGCATGAATGGGTTTATCAAGCAATGCGGTTCCTTTGGCTGCAATTTCGCGCAACGGACGAATGTCGTCCAAAATGTAAATAGCACGTCCGAAAGTTGCAATGACTAAATCTGCTTCGCGCGGCTGAATCACCATGTCGCGGGTGGGAACGCCGGCAGGATAATGTTTTGTCCAGTGAGTCCAGTTTTTTCCGCCATCAACACTAACATAAAGACCGCTGCTTGTGCCGAGAAACATAAGTTTCGGTTCTACCGGGTCCTGGACAAACGACAGGCAGTAACCAAAAATGTTATCATTTTTCCCCAAATTTTCCCAGCTTTTCCCATAATTGGTAGTGTGGTACAGATAGGGAGAAAAGTCCTGCTGACGGTAATTGTTCATCACCACAAACGCTTCACCGGCATTATACGTCGAAGGGTCAACCTGTGCCGTCCAGCTTCCTTCGGGGAGGCCTTTCATCTTTTTCACCAGATTTTTCCAATGTTTGCCATCATCTTTTGTTAATTGGACGTTTCCATCATCGGTACCCACCCAGATAACGCCTTTTTTTATCGGGCTGGGACCAATGGCCGTGATGGTGGTGTAGTTTTCGGCGCCGGTTGCATCGTAAGTCAAGCCACCGCTTTGGGCCTGTTTTTGTTTTGTCGTGTCGTTGGTGGTCAGGTCGGGTGAGATGATGGTCCAACTGTTGCCGTGGTCGGTACTTTTGTGTAAAAACTGACTTCCGAAATAAAGGCCGTCTTTATTAAAAGGATCGGCTGAAATGGCTGCATTCCAGTTAAATCGCAAATGTTTACCTTGCGGATCTACCGGACGGATACTTTTGGAAAATCCTGTTTTCAGATCCACACGTCCCACATGGCCTTTCTGCCACATGGCATAGCAATAGCGATTGTTAGATGGGTCGGGAACCACATCAAAGCCATCGCCGCCCATCAAATTTTGCCAGTAAGCATTGATGATGCCGCCTCGTGCCCATACGTATCCCGGTCCGCGCCAGGAGCCGTTGTCCTGCATGCCGCCATACACATGATACGGCAAATCGTTGTCCACATTGATGTGGTAAAACTGCCCCACCGGCAGATTTTGTACATAACGCCAGGTTTTTCCCTGGTCGTAGGTGATGGCCAGTCCGCCGTCGTTTCCATCCATCATAAATTTCGGATTTGTCGGGCTGATCCACCACGAGTGATGGTCGGGATGAATATTTCGCCCGATAAGCGGCTGGAAAGTTTTGCCACCGTCGATGCTTTTGTTTACGCGGGTGAAAAGCGTATAGACATAATTTTCATTTTTCGGGTCCACATAAATGTTTGAAAAGTAAAAAGGGCGGTCGCCGATATTTTTGGTTGTACGAAGTTTCCATGTTTTACCTCCATCGTCTGAGCGGTAAAAACCGTTCTTTTTTGATTCAATCAGGGCGTATACTACCTTGGGATTACTGGCGGACACAGCGAGGCCGATACGTCCCAAGTCCCCTTTGGGTAACCCGTTTTTGGCGGTTATCTTTGTAAAATGGTCACCTCCATCGTAGGTAACATATAATCCCGAGCCGGGGCCTCCCGATTTGGAAAACCACGGCCAGCGACGATATTGCCACATTGCGACAAATAATTTTTTCGGATTCGTCGGGTCCATAACCATGTCGGCCACGCCGGTCTGGTTGTTTACGTAAAGAATTTTCTTCCAGGTTTTTCCGCCGTCTTCGGTGCGATACAATCCTCTGTCAGGACTGGGGCCCCACGGGGTGCCGATAGCGCCCACATAAACCACATTGCTATTGTCAGGACTGACAGTGATGCGGTAGATGTTTCGGGTTTTTTCCAACCCCATCAGTTGCCACGTGTTACCACCATCCAGCGAACGGTAAAGTCCGTAGCCGGAAGAGACACTGTTGCGCGGTTCGCCTTCACCCGTCCCGACCCAGATAATATCGGGATTGTGCTGGTCGATGGCAATGGAGCCGATGGACATAACTTTTTGTTTATCAAAAACAGGTTTCCAGGAGATTCCTCTGTTGGCAGAACGCCACAAGCCCCCCGAAGCTGTTCCTACAAACATAATCCGCGGGTCTTTCTGGTTGACATCGATGGCTGTTACACGACCGCTCATCCCGGCAGGGCCTATATTGCGGAATTTCATCCCGTCAAACTTAGACAGGTCAAGCTGTTGGGCCATAAGTGTAAACGAAAATGCCAGGCTTAACAAAAGTAAAAGGCTAAACGTAATTTTTTTCATTTTTATTATGTTATTTGAAATTTAGTTGATTTAAAGCGTAGTAATTGGAAGATCCTTTTCCTCCTTCCGATTGAGTGTCGATGCTGAAGTTGTGAGCATCTATTATATTTTTTGCAATTCAACGAACTTCCTAACTCCTACTGTGCCAGATTAAAACGCAGGGTAAATCCGCCACTTGTCGTAGCATTAGCCAGTTGCGACGAAATGTAGGGTGCATTTTTATTCATATTGAAATAAGCCCTGAACTGCAGGCTTTGGCTAAGCATGTAGTCGGCAGAGAAGTTAAGTGTAAACTGTTTGGAACCTGCCGAAACCTGGTTGGTGCTTTCATCAATCCGCCGCAAGATGGTTTTGTTATCGCGAATACCCACATCTAATTTCAGGTTCAGGTCGGTGTTGTATTTTTTACTTCTTCTTCCCATGAAATTCCCCACAGAGAATTTCAGTCCTCTTAATCGGTAGCTCATGCCAATCACAATTTCTTTGCTGTCGATTTCCGTCAGCTGGTTATTTACAAAACTCATCACCACATTTCGTGACTTTTTGTATTCAAGTTTTCCGCCGAGACTGTTTCTCATGGTAAAATCAATACCAATGAGCGGGCTGTATTGTTCAAAAAACGAGACTACCCCGACATCATATTGGTTTATGAAATTGTTGCTGTTGTCGAAGGTTTTTCCCTGATTATCCGAATCATAAATAATGTTGGTTTTCCATGCATTGATACTTAACAGAGAGCGATAACCATGGCTGATGTTAAAACCCCGAAAAATCTCTCCGATAGCTTTAATATTTGTAAGTCCGCTGAAAGTTACCCGCCAGTTGGGCAGCGGGAAGGAAGGAAACGGTTTTGTAATTCCGATTTTTCCTGCAGCTTTGCCGGAATATGCTGCCAGAAAAGAATAATACATCACCTGTTGTTGGTTCGAGTTGTATCCGAGGGGAAAATAGTCGCCGGCAATACTGTCGTAAACATACTGTCCCGACCACGCCGGATTATTTTTTGCAAGTCGCTCTGCTATTTCTTTCCGGTTAGCTTTGAACTGTTCAAAAGTTGCGGAAATATTATTGTCATTATTTTTCTCAAAAGAGGTGGCAATAAATGGATATGTGATGCTGAAATTGCCGGCTTCCTGCGGCGAATAGTTCACAAAATCATTAACCGCAGGGTCAAAGCGGTAGTAAGAAGTGTAATTTTTAGAAAAAACACGGTCTCCATCCAAATCAATTTTAATAAAATTCAAAATATTTGTATTCACCTTGTACGACATGTGTTCCGTAAGTTTGGTGATGTATGCCTGATTGAGAATGGTGTCGTAGGTAATCCATCCGTTTTGGGCAGCCTTTTGGCGGATATCTTTCTGACTACCAAACACAAAGCCCAAACCCGGTGCGCCATCATTAATGTTGACGCCGGCAATGTCTGGAACGGGGACAAAACCCGGAAGCTGCGTACCATCGGAACGCCGGTAAACAAAATTTACTTTTTTCACCAGCATCAGAAACCGTAAAGCTCCTTCTCCAAAGGTTTTACCGATACCCGGCCCGTTACGTTTTTTCTCCGTACTATCTTTAACAGCAGAGGGCTTCTTTTGTTGTGCAAAGCCCATTCGACTCTGCGGCCGGCCTCTGTAATTCCGGCGGTTCAGTTTTTTTAGAAAGGGAATCTTATTATACAGCCGGTTAAAATCGGCACCGGCATTGAACTGGATGTTTCGTGCATTTTCAACGGTATTTCCAAGCCGCTGCTGAACGGCAACCGGCGAGGCATTCCAGTTGTATTGCACCTGATAGCTCGCAGAGCTGTTCATCCAGTCGGTAAGCGGGAGTTTTGACAAAGGAAGGCGGTAAGTTACTTTCACCGACTGGTTGAAATTCTGCAGCGTTCCCATACTCCAAATCTGACTCCAGATTTCACGTTTATACTCTTCCCACTGTTGTGTGTTTTTATCGGGATAAATCTGTGGTTCACGTATATATGCCCTGGCGCCGGCAACATATTCCAGCGAAAGCGAACGGGAAAAATCATATTTAAAAGAGTAATCTCTGTTGTATGTCCAGTCGCGTTTGTAGGTGGGTCTGGTAATAATGTCACCAAAACTCTTATCGCGGTACGTCCGGCTGTCGAAAATCCTGTTCATGCTAAACCTGAAAGACAGACTTTTGGGCCACAGGTAAATATTGAAATCCCTGATCCATCGCAACCAGGGTGACGAAACTTTTTTGCTTTTGGAAAAAGGTCTGAAATTCTTCGGCCTGGTGTTAAAATTATAGCCCAATCCACCCTGGTATGTTTTCAGGCGGTCGGAGGTTATGTCGATATTGTGATGATAAATTTGTGAATAAGCAAACGAGAAATTGAAGTTTTCCAAATTGTAAATCTGTGGTTTTCTGTTTTTCTTTTTACCGGTGTTGGTGCGTTCTTTTCGCACATTCATAAAGTTAATATTTGTCCGCCGTGTATAATCAATAACCATATTTTTCACAGAATCACGCTTGGCTTTATCCACATAAGTGTTCAGGTCGTCGCTAAGTTTGGTATCAGGATTTAACGGATCGTATCTCGGCGTATTAATTCCTTTTCCGTAATCAAAATGGACAGGAATTATAAGCCCTGTTTTTTTAGGAAAAAGTTTGCCGAGGTCCAGATCGGTGGCCACGCTGTAGTTCAGGGAGTTATTCTGCGAAATGACATTCAGCTTCTGGTCAAGGCTCCCGAAACCCGCCGAGGTGTAAGCGCCGCTTATCATAACACGACCCAAATCGGAGAGATTGGCTTCGAGCCTTCCGGTGCCTGCCCATCCGGGTTTTTTGTCAAAATCGGTCAATCGCAGTTCATCCACCCAAATGATAGCATCCTTTTTTTCTCCATCATCATTTAGATTAGTGCCTTTTCTTTTAGGATTTCGTACGCCAATCAGAATTCCTTTGACATCGTTAAAACTCGGATTTCCCACAACGGTAATTTTGTTTCCGCCATCGTAAACAACAAACGGTCTTTGCAAAGTAACGTTTGAATTAGGATTACGCATGGCAATGTTACGCTCTTGTTTGGCCTTAATAAGCTTATCAAGCACCAGCACCATCCGGTTTTGTTCCGGCCAGATGGCATTCGGGTCGGCAGAGGATGTGTACCAGGGCGTGAACTTCAGCGGCATTTCATATTCATAATAGTTTTGTGTAAAATCGGACCCGAGTCTGATAAAAACCGTCAAATCACCATCTTTCAGGTCTTCATCTGCCAAACGTTTCTCCGCATGCACGTACATCTTTATTTTTTTGTACTGCCGGAAGTCGAAATTTGTATTTTTATATGCCCCGCGTGCTTCTCCATCTTTGAGGTCCACCACTGTAAATTGCAGTGATTGTTCATTCAGCCTGACATAATTTGTGGTTCCGAAATTTACCTCCCTTTTAATGCCGGGGGGAATGACGTAGGGAATCGGAATCCGGTTTGAGTTTTCTTCCACATTTACCGTCGAAATAACAAATTTGGTTTGGTTTCCGGCATCTCCGGGAACATATTCTCCTTGCGCAAGCAACGAATGCAAATAGTTTCGCCACTCGCCTCTTACCAAACCAAAAGTAGCAAACCGGCAAATAATAGGTTTCGAAAAACCTTTCATATACACACGCATAAAGCGAATGGACTGGAAGTTTTCGATATTTCCCACAACCTTTGTAGGCATTTGAATCGGAATCTTAAACTGATACCATTTCACGCTGGTAACATTGCCGTTTGGGAGACGAATATTTCCCGCTTCATGTACATCGGCAATATAATTTTTCCCTACCACCATTTGGGTCGGGTCAAGATTAACTTTGTACTGAAAATATCGTTCCGATTCGCTCAGCGTGTTGTCATGGTTAATATCTTCCTGGTTCGGGAGGTTGGTGGCGCTGGTCTTGTAAGGCTCGGTATTCTGGGCATTAGTCGGGGAGTTTCCTTCGGGGCCATTGTAATTCTTATAGCGTTCCGAAATGCTGGAATAGAGCGGTTCGCTGTCATAATCAGTACCACGATAGTAATGATAGTCATCTGCAGAAGGGTCTTTATCGGCCAGTTTATACGCTTTGGAGCCGGTACCAAACCTGTCGTTGATGAGCTTCAAATAGTTTTTCTTAAAAAAAGATCTTTCGTCTTTATCACTTAGCCCGTCATAACCCACATCCTGAAATTGACGCGAACCGGCAATATTGCTAAACGACTCTACCAACGCCTGTTTGGTGGGAACACGGCCCCAAATTGTGGTGTCCACATCGGTTACCACGCTGGAGGTGGGAAGTCCGTTTTCGTAACTTTTGCGGCCATCGCGCAGAAGGTCTTCCGAAACATCGCCGAGGTCAATATACAACTGACCGCTGTTGCTGGGGTCTTTCGTAAACGGGTCCATCATCCAAAATTCAATATACTGAATGTTAGCTGCCTGAAAATCGGTCGTTTCCAGGCTGCGCATAATACCGCCCCATCGTGTTTCGGGACGTGCAAGACTACCATCAGCCTTTATTCCGGCAGAATATTTTCCGGGTTTTACATCGTAATTATACTCACCCCTTTCCGAAGGATAGAAGGCGAGATTCAGCACCGGAATGTTGGTTACCGTTCCGTTGGGAATATCTTTGTTGGGAAATACTTCGGTCTCCAGCACCTGACGCGTTGAGTTTTTGGAGATTTCATCTTTGGAAATATTTTTCGGGCGATAAATCCCCCGCGTATCATAAAATATGGTGGGGTCAATCACGTACCAGGCAAATTTTGCTCTGTTTTTTCCATAGTCAAGTCCGCTGCGCGAATAAGCTTCAGGAAACAGGTTTGGCTGCCCCTGCGGTGTGCTGGCCAAAAACCAGGACCCCACATTCATAAGGTCAATGGTTGATTTGGCGCCCTCAAAATCATCGATATAACTGGTCCCTGATTTGCCTACTGTTTTAGAATGGCCGGGCAGAAACTGCGCCATCTCGGCATTAAAATTAATTTTGACAGGAATCCTGGGGTTGGTTCCTGGCAAACTACTAAGAATCTTAGTAAGCCATCTCGAATTGTTGCTGTAAGCCATGTCGAGACCCCAAATAGTGTTGGAAATAGGATCTTCGCCGTAATTCACTTTTTGTGTCAGCGGACGCTCGTGAAGATTCAAGATAGTTCCGCCAAGATGCAGATGTTTATTAAACTCGTGGTCAACGTGAATCCCGATCATCCGCTTTTGCTGCAAATTAAACAGGGAGTTGCTTTCCAACGAAACATGGATAGGTGTTCCGGAGTTCAAAATCCCCTGGTTTAAAATGGTTACCTGACCCAGCGTATAATCCACGGTGTAATCCACATTTTCAGTAAGAGGAACTCCGCCGGCGGTAACCTTCACCGAACCGCGCGGCACATTCATGGCGTTGAGGCTGATGCTGGAACCCGATTGCGATTTGTAATAACCTTCGATGATGTATTTGTTTTTATCGGGAAACTGTTCCGCCCCCGTTTTTGTCAGGGTATATAACGAATCGAAAGCGTACTTGTTGGCCAAATCAGGGTTGTTGGGGAAAACAGAATCGTGAATATATTCGCCGAAAGGTTGCAGCACGGTAAAAAACAGTCGTCCGTTACTTGCCTGAAACGTTCCTCCCTGTGTGGCCGCTCCATCGATAAAATCAAAAAAACCATCACCTCCGGGAATAGGATTAAGTTGCTGGTCCAAATTGTCCAATCCCAGCACATGAATCAAAGGAACACCTTTAACATTCGAAGGCCCTTCGGTGAAATAGCCGGTAGGAATATCCTGATCATTACCTGAATAGAGAATGTTTAAGATAAATCCCTGCTTTTGAACCTGATAAGCGCCAATGGAATAGACGTTTTTCATCATCAGGTTCCACATAGGCATCCGGGTGTTCAGTGTGTTACTTTTTAAAAGTTTAACAATCAGGTTTTTGGGAGAAGTAACGCCCTGGTCTGAAAATTCTCCAATCTGGAAAACGCTGTCGTGTCCAATGACGGTATATTGAACGGCAACGGCAAGTACCTGGTCCTGATTCAGAGTGGTGTTAAGGGAGATAAATCCCAGCTTTTTGTTGACGGTATATTCCGAAGGTTTCAGCCGGCGTGCGTTTTCAAGCTTCACAAAATCCTGACCTGCAACAAAATAATTGTTTCTTCCGATGCCGAACGGGTCACCGGTGAGATAAGTGGAAACAGTATTGATATTGCGTATTTGTGCCGTATCCATCCGTTTAATAAGGTTGTTGGAATTATTGGTTGGGAGGACTCCGTTTGGCAATGTATGAACATATTTGTTATAAATTTCACTTTGTCTGCCTTCTCCAAGGTCGGTAAAAGCAATGATGTTCCGGTTTTGTTCCGTTGCCGGACCGATGTTGGTAACCCACACTTCAATTTTGGTAATGTTTACGTCCGATGAAATAATGGGTAACGTACTCAGGGCTTTTTCATAATGGTCGCGGAAAAACTGGCTAATAAAAAAGTGTCGGTTATCTTCGTAGTCGAGAGGTGTAAGCTTAAAGCTGTTTTGTTGTGCGCCGTTTCGGACAGTAATATTTTTCGTTTCGCTTTGCTGTTGCGAGAAAACAGCTGTTACGGAGGTCTTGCCGAACTGAAGTTTTGTTTTAACACCAAAAAGACTTTGTGCACCTGTTATCAGGGTGGAGTTCAGCGGGAGGCTCACATTCCCGGCTTCAATACTCTGAATGATGTCATCTTTGCTTCCTTCATATTTAAGTTTCAGGGTATTTTCAAAATTAAACGAAGATTCGGTGTTATAAGTGGCCCTAAAAGTTAATTTCGTCCCGATTTTAGCGGTAACATTCATTTGAATCTTTTCATTAAAATCGAAATTGGTGGTGTGCCGTTGCCGCACATCTAATGATGGATCATCGCGGAAATTGGAGAGCACCCCAAAGCTGATCTCCGCCGAACCCTGCGGCCGGATATCAATGGCGTTGCTGCCAAAAATCTGTTCAAAAGCTTTACCTTTGATGTAAAGTTTCGGAATAAGTCGCTTCCCTTTGAATGTCCCTGCTGTTTGTGCATTTTGCTGCCAGTATTTTTCAATACTTTTTTTCATCTCCAGTTTATGGTAATCTTCAAAATCCAGCGTGGTGGGCGTCCGGTATTCAAAATTACCCACTTTGGTAACAAATTCGTACGTGTTGGTTTTGGGATTATAAATAACCTCCTTTTTGATGTTGTTTGGATTTCTTAGGAACAGCGGGCTTTGGTTGAGCGTATCGAGGTACGGATTTCCGGTTATTTCCCTGAACGGATAAATCAGCTGGTTGTGCAGCGTATCCGTAAGTGTGGTGTCGGCCGTTTGTGCAAAAAGGGGACTCTCCGTCAGCATGGCAGATGCCATTACGACCAACACGAAAAATATCTTACGTGAGAAGTAAAAAACTAAATCCCTCAACTTATTTTATTTAACCAAAATGAGCCGGCAAAAGCTCTCTTGTTTTTATAAATTTTTTAGAGCCTCTTTTATCAACCCCTCTACACTGTCAAAGGTTGACCGTTTCAAAACCCTGTCCAGCACTTTCGAAGCTGTAGCTTTATTAAAGCCAAGGATTAACAATCCTGATAACGCTTCATCTTTCATTGTATTGTGTAAAAGGCCGGTTTTGTCGGGCAGGAAGCCTTGTTTTACAAGTTTATCTTTCAAGTCAACCACAATACGTTGGGCTGTTTTAGCGCCAATACCTTTAACACTTTGTAATGTTGATACATCCCCTCCCGAGATGGCGTTGTAAGCTTCATCGGTGGTCAACGACGAAAGTACCAGCCGCGCCGTATTGGCCCCTACCCCCGAAACAGATATCAGTGCCCTGAACAGGGAGCGTTCTGCTTCGTCTGCGAAACCATAGAGAATTTGTGCATCCTCACGCACAACAAAATGGACATAGAGTTTTACCGATTCCCGGTCTTTTATTTTGTCAAAAGTGTTGAGCGAGATGTTGAGTAAGAAGCCAATCCCCTGATTATCAATAATAACGTACGTTGGATTTTTCTCCACCAATTTTCCGCTGAAATATTCGTACATGTTGTTATCGGGTTTTGTTTGCGTTAAAGTTGAAAGACAAAAATACAATTTATCCCTTATGATGGGAGGGAAAATACGTTTTTCCGAAAATATCATGGAAAAACAGCTGCTTTGAATAATCTTTTTACTTTTTCGACTCTGAAGTTCTGTGAAAATGAAATGACAAAATGGTTCTATGTTACTTACTATGGGTAAAGTTCATGAAATAACAAATCTGAAAAATCAAATAACAAATAAAAATCAAATTCAAAAAATCAATGTTCAAAACCTTTCCGGAAAAAACTATCAGGTTTGTTATTTTGAATTTTGGGGTTTGGAAATTATCTGTAATTTGTTGTTTGTCTTTATTGTTATTTGATATCCTGACAGAGATCTTTTAAAAAGCAGAAACTTTTTCCGTATTACGGCAGTCATGCTCTTTTGTTACTTTTGCAAAAAATTTAACCATGGACGAACAAAAATTAACCAACATAGCCGAACTGGGCGAATTTGGACTCATTGACCATCTTACAAAAGACATAAAACTAACACAGAAATCCACTGTTGCAGGGGTGGGCGATGATGCTGCCGTGCTAAAGACCGGAGGCAGAAAATATATGCTTGTATCCACCGATTTGCTCATCGAGGGGGTTCATTTTGATATGGCCTACACTCCTTTAAAACATCTCGGCTATAAATCGGCCATTGTTAATTTTTCGGATATGGCAGCCATGAACGGTGTACCCACACAAATTGTTGTTGGATTGGGAATTTCAGCCAAATATACATTGGAAGCTATAGAGGAATTTTATGCTGGTATTAAAAAAGCCTGTGAACTCTACAAAGTTGATTTTGTCGGTGGAGACACAAGCAGTAGCCTGCACGGATTGTTTATTTCCGTAACTGTAATCGGTGAGGTTGAGAAAGATAAAATTACCTACCGCAAAGGAGCTAAACCGAGTGATATCTTGTGTGTTACCGGCGATTTGGGCGGTGCATATATGGGACTACTCCTGCTGGAGCGTGAAAAAAAGGTCTTCCGGGCTAATCCCGACATGCAGCCCGATATGGAAGGCAGGGAGTATATTTTGGAAAGACAATTAAAACCGGAAGCCCGTACAGACATGGTGAGAAAATTAAAGGAAAAGGGTGTTGTTCCAACAGCTATGATAGATATTTCAGACGGGCTGGCTTCGGAAGCTTTGCACCTTGCCAAATCGTCAGATGCCGGGGTGGTGATCCATGAAGAACATATTCCTATCGACCATGTTACTTTTGACACGGCGCGGGAGTTTTCCATCGTCCCTGCAGTAGCGGCGTTGAACGGTGGCGAAGATTATGAACTGCTTTTCACCATCGACCAAAAAGATTACGAAAAGATAAAGGAAATGCCGGGTATTAGCATTATCGGTTACATTACCGAAGCAGCCGAAGGAAACCGGTTGATTACTTCCGACAACCAACAAATAGAGCTGACAGCACAAGGCTGGGATGCACTGAAAAAACAGAAAAGCAAGCCTTTTTAGTTTCCAAATCCTCTACCTCAACCGAAGCAAATCTTGTGCGCCGGTTTTTCATGCGGCTGACTCGTGTCTTGTGGCAACAATATGCCCTGGTTTGGGATTTCAATATAAATCAAAAGATTTTATATCTTTGCTTTACACTATGTGGAGCCATAATGATTTCAACACATGCATTTGTTTCAGAGTCGTTTAGTGATTTTCAGATAAAATTTGAACACGCACTGAATACCGTTGGCTTTAGACCTTCGCTGGCTTTTGCTTTTGTTTCTGTTGAATTCCCCTTAACCCGTCTTATGGACATTTTTAAAGCACAGCAGATTACGTTGTTTGGTAGCAGTACGGGGGGGGAAATTCTGTTTGATACAAAAAATAATTATATCCGTGAAAAATCTGCCGTTGTTGTATTGACGGATATTTCGCCTGATAGTTTCCGGTTGCATTTAATAAAGCGGGGCAAGCTTTCTTCCTTTGAGCTGGGGCAGGTGCTGGGAAACAAAATAAACGCTTCTTTCAGGCATCCTTCTGTAATTATTGGTGCCAGCAGTATTCTTATGGATGGGCAGGCTTTGGTGGAAGGAGTCCTGAGTAAAAGCGGAAATCAGCTTCCCATGTTTGGCGGACTTGCCGGAGATGATGCGCGTTTTGAGCAGACTTTTGTCTTTACAAATCACGCTATTTCCAATGAAGGCGCCATGGTTCTGGTTTTCGACCAAAATAAAATTGAGCTGACCGGAATGATTAGCAGCGGATGGGTCAGCCTTGGAGCCGAGTTTCCCGTGAATCGTTCTGACGGTAATATTGTCTTTGAAATCAATGGATTACCAGCGCTGGATATGTATATGGACTATCTGAATGTAAAAGAAGAGGATCTTCCTGGTGTCGGGATAGAATATCCTTTTATGGTAAAAAACAGCGATGGAACTTCTGTTTTAAGGGCGGTTACCGGCATCAATAAAAAACAGCGCAGTTTGATATTTGCCGGCTCTGTTCCACAGGGTTCCTCTGTCTCCTTTTCTACCTCTCCGGGTTTTGAGATTATGGAAAACACACGCGATAAAATTATCTCCTTTCACGATAAAAATCAAAAAGCCGATTTGCTGCTTTTGTTTTCGTGTATTGCCCGCCACATAGCGTTGGGTCCGCTGATTTCTGCCGAAATAAAACTGGCTTCTATTAAATGGAAAAAGCCGCTGGCAGGTTTTTTTACTTATGGTGAAATTGGAAACAACGACAATGGTCACTGCTCTTTCTATAATCAAACTTTCACATTGGCTTTGTTAAGAAAAAAAGGGAAGTAAAGCACCATGCAGAAAATTATTCAACAACTGGCCGAAAAGCTCAACCGCATTGATGAGGAAGAAGACCTCATCAAGTTAAAGCTTGAGATGCAAAGCGAGATAAGCCGGTTGTCCATGGAGGCTGATATCCTTGATTTTAAACTGCAACGGGCTTTAAAGGATAAAAATGTTGTGAATTCGTTGCTTACCAAGACTTCCGAAGATCTGAAAAGGGCCCTTCAGGAACAGGAACGCCAGGCGAAGAGGTTGAATACCTTATTGAATACAATCCCTGCTTTAGTTTATTTTAAAGATAGCGATTTCCGGTATCAGCTTGTAAACAAAGCCTTTTTGGAGTTTTCCGGCCTGACCCGGAAAGATGTGATGGGAAAGACCTTAAAAGAAGTTTTTCATCATTATTTGCCTCAGGGAAAATATCAGGAACTTGAAAAACAGGTGATTAAAGATGGTAGCTTTTTCTATAATGTGGAAGAACAGGTTGAGCAGAATGAAAAAAAAATCTGGGTACATACCAATATTGCACCAGTACGTAACAGGGAAGGGAAAATCATTGGGCTGATAGGTGTCTCCTGGGATATCAGTAGTCAGAAAAATTATGAACTACAGCTAAGGCAAGCCCGCGATCTCGCTGAGGAAGGCATGCATATTAAAGACCGGTTTCTTGCCAACATGAGCCATGAAATAAGAACACCCCTAAACGGCATTATCGGAATGGCGGAAATTCTGGGTCAGACGAACTTAGAGAAAAATCAAAATGATTATCTGACGAGTTTACTGATGTCTGCCACGCATTTGATGGGTATTATCGAAGATGTCTTTGAGTTTTCGGCCATAGAAACGGGTAAATTTAAATCCGAACCCGGCAAATTCTCTATGCCATCACTCTTAAATCATCTGGAAAAGGAATTTAAAAGAGAGGCAAAAAATAAGGGAATAGATTTTTCAATAAAAGTTGACCCGAAACTGCCCGAACTTTTTACCGGCGATGAAGCTTCTCTTCGAAAAGTGTTGGGAAATTTACTGAAGAATGCTATAAAATTTACTCATGAGGGTAGTGTCTGGCTTAGAATTACCCCTAAAAAAGCCTTGGGAAACGACTATATAACAGTGCGGTTTGAAGTGGAAGATACCGGTATAGGTATTGATGATGTTCACTTAAATAAAATATTTGAGAGCTTCTCGCAGGTGGATATCTCAAGTACCAAAAGCTACCAGGGGACAGGCCTGGGCCTGGCCATCTCCAAAAGGCTGGTGGAAATTATGAAGGGTAAAATAGTGGTGAAAAGCAAAGAGGGAAAAGGCTCCCTTTTCTCATTTGCCATTCCTTTGAGAACTGAAATGCCGGAAGAAAAACCGTTTGATGAGTCGAAGATTATAGAACTGTTGAAAGAATTCCGTATTCTTATGGTGGAGGATAATCTGATTAATCAGAAAATCAGCAAAATAACCCTTGAAAAGAGTGGTTGTAAGCTGGATGTGGCCAACAACGGAAAAGAAGGGTTGGAAAAGTATATCCAAAATCCATATGATTTGATTCTAATGGATATTCAAATGCCTGTGATGGATGGTCTTGAAACAACCCGGCAAATCCGAAAATTTGAAAAAGAACAAGGCGAACGTCATGCTTTTATTGTGGCACTTACCGCCAATGCCATGGAATCGGACCGCAAGAAGGCCATGGCGGTCGGAATGGATGGCTTTATTGCCAAACCGTTCAATCCAAAAGAACTTTTTAAAATCCTGCATGGTTTCATAATTAAAGAATAAATGGGTACTGTTGAATTTTTAGCACTGGTTCTTTCGGGTGTTTTGGTAGGCTTTATTAATACGCTGGCCGGCGGAGGGAGTATTATTTCGTTGTCTATTTTGATTATGCTGGGGCTGCCGGCCACGGTGGCAAATGGGACCAACAGGGTAGCCATTGCACTTCAAAATTTGGTGGCGGTTTCCAGTTTCAAACAACAAAGAGTGTTGGAACAACGCAAGGCGCTCTATCTTTCCATTCCGGCTATTCTCGGTTCCCTCGTGGGCGCATGGGTGGCCGTTGACATTAACGAGGCCATCTTTGAGAAAGCTATTGGCGTCATTATGCTGGTGATGCTGGTGATTATTTTATTCAAACCACAGCAGTATATTTATGGAAAGGCTGAGGTGAGAAAGAAACCTGTTAGCTGGAGTACTTATGTCATTTTCTTTTTTATCGGAATTTATGCCGGATTTATTCATATGGGGGTGGGCTACTTCTTGTTGGCGGGTATTGTGCTCGGCGCCGGCTACGATTTGGTAAAGGCAAATGCCATCAAAGTGTTGATTATTCTGGCCTACGCTCCTTTTACCCTGGCTATATTTTATTATAATAACGAAATTAACTGGAAATATGGTCTGATAATGGCCCTCGGTAATATGATTGGGGCTTTGGTAGCCTCAAGGATGGCTGTTAAAAAGGGGGTGGTTTTTGTCAAATGGGTAATTGTTGTCGTTGTTTTAATGACCTCGGCACAAATGTTCGGAATTTACGACTTTAAAAGCTTGTTTCTTCCCCTTGTGAGCCAGTCTATAGCACATTAGTAAATCATTGTAACTCAAAATTATAACTCATGAAAAAATATCTTATTAGCCTCATCTCATTAACATTGCTGGTATTTACTTCCTGCCAGCCTGTAAAAAACAGCGGCAAGAAAACTTTAGGAAAATATGTGCTCGTCATTCATGGTGGCGCCGGAGTGATTGAAAAAAAACTGATGACTCCCGAAAAAGAAAAACGCTATCGCGACAAGTTGCAACAGGTCATCGATTCGGGTGAATTTATTTTAAAACGGGGAGGTTCGGCTCTGGATGCGGTTACCAAATGCATCACCATGATGGAAGACTCTCCGCTTTTTAACGCCGGAAAAGGTTCTGTTTTTAACGCAAGAGGAGAGAACGAAATGGATGCTTCCATTATGGATGGCAAGAATCTTATGGCCGGTGCCGTGGCCAACGTGCACGTCATAAAAAATCCTATTTTGGCAGCGCGTGCGGTTATGGAACACACGCCCCACGTTTTGCTCATCTCAAAAGGTGCCGAAATTTTCGCTGCAAAGCAGGGATTGCAAATGGAGGACAGTAGTTACTTCTTCACGGAAAGCCGATGGAAATCTTATCTGAAAGTTAAAGCCAAAATGGCGCAGGGCGAAAAGCACGGAACAGTAGGAGCCGTGGCTTTAGACAAACACGGAAATCTAGCTGCAGGAACTTCCACCGGAGGTATGACCTGTAAAATGTATGGTCGCGTAGGCGATTCACCTATTATTGGAGCCGGCACTTACGCTGACAATGCTACCTGCGCTGTTTCGTGTACCGGATACGGCGAGTACTTCATTCGCAATGTTGTAGCCTACGATATTAGCGCTCTTATGAAATATTCCGGTCTTAGTCTGAAAGAAGCTGCCAATTATGACATCCTTGTCAAACTGAAAAAACAGGGTGGCGAGGGAGGCGTTATTGCCGTGGACCGCACCGGTCATTTCACCATGACTTTCAATACCCCCGGCATGTTTCGGGCCTACGCTACTTCCGAAGGCTTTCACGGGGTAGGAATGTATGCTGACCAATAGATAAACCGGAAAATTTTGATTTGTTTTAGTGAAAATGAGTGAACCTCGTCATCTGGTTTTTTAAATATTGAAAATATGCTCATAATCGGACATCGCGGTGCGAGTGGAACTGCGCCTGAAAACACACTGGCTTCTTTTGAAAGAGCCATCCGGATGGGGGTTGAAATGATTGAATTGGATGTTCATCGGTGTGCCAGCGGCGAGCTTGTGGTAATCCATGATGAGAAAATCAACCGGACAACCTCGGGAAAAGGCTTTGTATCAGATAAAACCCTTCACGAATTGCAACAGGCAGATGCAGGTGAAGGAGAGAGAATTCCTACCCTTCATGAAGTGCTGAGGTTGGTGAACCGGCGGGCTAAAATTAACATCGAACTTAAAGGTTCGGGAGTGGCAGCTCCTACAGCCGGTTTGCTTCACTATTACAAAGAAAATCGTGGCTGGCAAACCGAAGATTTTTATATCTCTTCTTTTGACCATCAGCAGCTAATGCAGTTCCGGGAGATTGATCGTCTCTCAAAAATCGGTATCCTTTATGAAAGGCATCCGCATGGCTTTATAGCTTTGGCAAAGGCGCTGAAAGCTACTTCTGTCAATATCCCGATGCGGGTGGTAAGTCCGGAACTGGTAAACGAAATTCATAGCCACGGGCTGGAAGTATGGGTTTATACCGTTAATAATCCCCGTCTTCTTAAACGATTACAGGAGATGAATGTGGAGGCACTTTTCACCAATTACCCTGACAGATTTCTTTAACGGGATAACGCCCTGATAATATAAAATGTTTAAAACAAGAAAGTTAAACTTCTTACTTTGTTGCTATTGTAAAACTCTCCGTACCGCTTCGTGCCAGGCTTCGATACTTTTTTCAATAGCTTCGGGAGATTGGGTTGGAACGAATTCTTTTTCTACCTTCCACTGACTTTCAATTTCTTTCACGTCCTGCCAAAAGCCGACGGCAAGTCCTGCAAAATAGGCTGCCCCAAGCGATGTGCTTTCCAGTACCACAGGTCTTTGGACGTTGGTATGTAAAACATCTGCCTGCATTTGCATAAGGAAATTGTTGGCTGCCGCACCACCATCGACACGCAGATTTTCAACGGTAAAACCGGCATCCTGTTGCATCGCTTTTATAACGTCATAGCTTTGGTAAGCAATGGCTTCCAGTGCTGCACGTGTGATATGTGCCCGGGTTGTTCCGCGGGTGATGCCGTAAATCATTCCCCGTGCATCCTGTTTCCAGTGTGGCGCCCCCAGCCCTGTAAAAGCAGGCACGAAAATAATGCCTCCCGTATCTTCCACCGAAAGCGCCAGTTTTTCACTGGATTGTGCTGTTTTAATAAACTGCAACCCGTCGCGAAGCCATTGAACAACAGCGCCGCCCACAAAAACACTTCCTTCTAATGCATAGGTAGTTTCACCGCACAGCTGCCAGGCAATGGTGGTGAGCATCCTGTTTTTTGACCGGACGGCTTTGTTCCCGGTATTGAGCATGATAAAACATCCGGTTCCATAAGTGTTTTTCATCATGCCTTTGTGGACACACATCTGTCCGAACAGTGCCGCCTGCTGGTCGCCGGCCACCCCGCTGATAGGAATTTTTGATGAAAAAATCAGTCCGGAGGTGTCGGCAAAATATGTGCTATTGGCTTTTACCCCGGGAAGCATAGAAGCCGGAATATCAAAAAGCCGGATCAAATCCTCGTCCCACTTCATGGAGTGGATGTTGAAGAGCATTGTTCGCGAAGCGTTGGAGATATCGGTCAGGTGGGCTTTGCCGTTGCTCAGGTTCCAAATGAGCCAACTGTCCACGGTGCCGAAAGCCAGCTCTCCTTTTTCGGCGGTTTTGCGCGCTCCGGGGACATTGTCGAGGATCCATCTGATTTTGGTAGCCGAGAAGTAAGCATCAATTTCCAATCCTGTTTTTCCGGCTATCAGGCTCTGAAGGCCCTCTTTTTTCAACTGATCGCAATAAGCCGAAGTCCGCCTGTCCTGCCATACGATGGCGTTATACACTGGTTTTCCGGTTTTCCGGTTCCAGACAATGGTTGTTTCACGCTGGTTTGTGATGCCTATTGCGGCAATGGCGTTATCATGAATCTCCATCTGAGCCAGCACTTCAGCGGCAACACTGATTTGTGAGCTATAGATTTCCATGGGATCGTGCTCCACAAATCCGGGTTTGGGAAAAATCTGCCGGAACTCTTTCTGTGCCATTGCCCGTATTTTCCCCGCGTGATCATAAATGATGGCACGGGAGCTGGTAGTTCCCTGGTCCAATGCAAGAATGTAGTTTTTCCCCATAGTACGTTTAAAAAAAAAGGAATTTTCTTCCCGGATTTATTCCAAAATATAGCCTTTGGCCAGCGTGGTATATTTTTCTATCTGTTCCCGTTGCCAGCGGCGCCTGAAGCCCAACTCTTCGGCTATGATTTTGGCCACTGCGGGCGCTGCTTCCATACTTTTCCGGGCATCTAACAGCAAAAACCGGCTGCGGCGTGCCAGGAAATCTTCCACTGTTCGAGCCATTTCTTCACGTACGGCCCAAACCACCTCCGCTTTGGTATAAGGAAATCCTTCAACCAGCGGCTCTGCCATCGTTTGGTCTTTCAGCACAAGCGCTTTTATTTTGTCTCTGTCCGAACCATAATAGTGCAGCGGATCTTTATCGTCAAAACTTTTTACATATCCATGGATAGGCATGTTGTCTGTTACCGAGGGTGTTTCTTCAAGTCCACCGATGAGAATAGCTTTTTCAATGGCGTCTTCCCCCATTTTCCGGTAGGTAGTCCATTTTCCGCCGGTGATGGTGATAAGCCCGGTGGGGGAGATGGTGATTTTATGGCTTCTGGAGATCTCTTTGGTTTTTTCGCCTTCTTCCTCTGGTGCTGCCAGCGGACGGAGACCGGCAAACACGCTGCGCACATCGGATCTCTTAGGAGGATAAACCAAATATTCGCCCGCTGTATTCAGGATAAAATCAATCTCTTCAGGCAAAGCCCGTGGTTCCAGACTGATTTCGTTCATGAGGGTATCGGTGGTGCCTACCACTACTTTACCATGCCACGGCACGGCAAACAGTACACGTCCGTCGGGCGTTTTGGGGATCATGATGGCCGTGTCGCCCTGTAGAAACTTCTTGTCGAGGATGATATGGACACCTTGCGAAGGGACAATGGTTTTTTTTGTTTCGGGATGGTCCATTTGGATGATGTTGTCAGCGAAAACGCCGGTGGCGTTAATCACGGCTTTCCCCCTGATATCGTAAACTTCATTGTTTTCAGTATCTAAAATGGTTACCCCGTCCACAAAGCCCATTTTGTCTTTCAAAATGCCGGTTACCCTGCAATAGTTAAGGGCGGTTCCGCGGTTGTCTTCTAAGGTTTGTGCCAGGCTGATGGCCAGACGGGCATCGTCAAACTGACCATCGTAATAGATAACTCCTCCGTTTAACCCTTCTTTTTTCAGGTTGGGGATGGCTTTGGTAACGGCTTCTGTGTTCACCCGTTCGGAAGGTCCCAGTCCCAGTTTCCCGGACATCATATCATACACTTTTAAACCAATGGTATAAAAAGGGCCGTCCCACCATTCGTATGTTGGAATAATAAATGCCTGATTGCGAACGAGATGTGGGGCATTCTGGCGTAAGAGTCCACGTTCTTTCAGTGCTTCGAGCACCATCGAAATATCGCCCTGGGCGAGGTAACGAACGCCGCCATGAACCAGTTTCGTACTCCGGCTGGAAGTTCCTTTGGCAAAATCAGCCTGCTCGAGCAGCAGGGTTTTGAATCCGCGGGTAGTGGCATCCACGGCAGTTCCCAGCCCGGTGGCGCCGCCGCCAATAACGATAACATCCCAAAGAGGTGTCTTTTTCAGCTTTTCTAAATTCAGGTCTCTGTTCATAATTACGGAATTAAAAGGAAGTAAAGGTATAAAATTTCCGGAAGATTTTGTTGTCTGCGGATCTTTTATCCATTGTTTACAAAATGAAAAAAGCTAAAATTAACTTTTCCGTATTTCCGGTGGCTGGAAAAATACTGCTGCTCTGAAAAATCAATTTCCTTAGGATGTTCCACCACAAGCCAGCCGCCTTCTTTTAAAAGGTCGTTTTTGAAAACCTGCCGGCTGATATCTTCAATACGCTCTAAGTTGTAAGGCGGGTCGGCAAAAATGAATTGATATTGCCGGGTACATTGGGACATGAACCGGAAACAGTCTGCCTGTTTTACCAATATATTTTCCATTTGAAAGTTATCGGCGGCCTTCCGTATCCATGCTATACAATTTTTGTTCTGATCCACAGTAGTTACATCGTTGCATCCTCTTGATACAAGCTCAAAAGCAACGGCCCCGGTACCCGAAAACAAATCCAGTGCGGTTAGATTTTTAAAATCCAACAGGTTAGTTAAAATGTTGAACAGGCTTTCTTTTGCCCGATCGGTGGTGGGGCGTACCGGTAGATTTTGGGGGGGGGTAATTTTCCGGCTTTTGTATTTTCCGGCTATAATTCGCATTGCAACACATTAAAAAGCGTGTAGTAGTTGTGCCGTCTCAAATCATCAAGTACGTAAGAATAATGAAAGTTTTTATTATCTCCAATAAACTCTATTTTCCTGATATATTGAGAGATAAGTTGATAATTTTCGTCGTTTTTGTCGATTTTACCCATGAGTATCAACCGAACTTCTTCAGGATTCAGGGTAAGTTGTTCCATAGCTGAAAGCAGGAAATAAGCAAAGTCTTCTTTGGTATGGTAAAGAAAGTTATTGGCATAAAACAGACGATTTTCCTTAAAATAAACCAAATCGAAACTTTCTTCGTGGACGTCAAGAAACAGGCTGTTTTCGTCAAATTTGTTTTTAAAATTGACTGTAAGGCTTTCGATAAGCGCGCTGGAGTAGTGAACAATACGTGCATTAGGCCAGAATTCTTTCACCTTTTCGGCGAGAGGGTTAGCGAGGTAATAAACATTTGCCGACCCGGTATTTTTCAGTTCATCATAAACAATCCGATGGTCTTCCTGAAAAGGATGGTTAAAACCGAGGTAGAGGTTTTTGTGCTGTTTGTTGAAAAGAGGAAGAGGAATTAGTGTGCTGAAACTGTTCTGAATCAGACAATAAAAATCCATGAAAGGATACGCAAACCAGGGATATTCGTTCAGAACAAGATCAAAAAGAAGAGGAAAATCAGTCGGAGTCTTTTTCTCATCGAAAAGATAGTGCTGTAATCCGATAAATTTATTCTTATCCGGATTATAAATGGAAAAAGTAAGGCCATGCATGTTGATTTGCATGGCCATGATATACGATCGTGTGTGCGACTCTTTAAAAGATTTGTCGAGATAACTGATATATGGTTTAATACTTAATGGCATAATGCCGGGTATTACTCCCAGTTGCCGTCTGTGGAAGGTTCGGTCATAGACCCCACTTTCAGTCCGGGATATTTTTTAATCTCCTTTCGACTGGCAGTCAGGTTGATAACCAGTTGTTCATCCATCCCTTGCAGGTAAGAACTGAAAGGGGCTTTCACTTCAAACACATTAACTTTTACACCACCTTTTTTGATTACTCCTGCTTTAAGAAAGAACTTCTCACCGTTAGAGAATGGTATAATGTTGATCTTGTTGTAATCAAAACCGGGTTGATCATTGAACAGAGAATCAGCTACTCTTACATACCCTACCGTATCGTTAATGGTGAGGGTATAAGTTGTGTCATTAGGATCGGGAATCATTTTTACCACAGGAATTTGTGCACTGTCCATAAAATGAATCAACGTATCGAACGAGCCGGTATATCTGCTGTTAAGCTGTTTGTAAATAAACTCTGCCGAACGGATATCCTTAAGGTATTGAATCACTACCTTTTCACGTGATCTTTTTTCTTTGTTAAAGTTAACAGGTTCCATAATACTTACATAAGTATAGTAGGCTAAACCCGCAGCGATAGCTATCAAAATAATTTGAAAGATTGTCTTTTTCATATCATAAAAATTTACGCACAAATTTATAACTTTTTAGTATTCCAAAAGGAATTTTGTTGCAAAGGAAATCATTTTTTTTATTTAGACAAAATAAAAAGAGGTAACCTGTTACAAGTCAGTAAAATCAGGTATGTTGCGCAAAAAATGATAACGATGTTTTTCATAGTCCATTTTACAGCAATAATGGGAAAGCCCGTTACTGATGATGAGATAATCGGCACTAACAGCAAGATTATAGGTTGCAACCTGGTCAAAAACGGCCTGACTCAGCTTTACTTCCGGCGCTTTAAATTCAATCAATAAGGTGGGCGTTCCATCTTTTTTATATACAACCGCATCAAAACGGCGGGGCATACCATTAATCATCAAACTTTTTTCGACACTCATCAGCGAGGCGGGATAGTGCATTTCGTTACATAAAAAATGCAGAAAATGCTGACGTACCCACTCTTCGGGTGTCAGCCGGACATATTTTTTCCGGAAAGTGTCGAAGATTTCTTTCCCTTTTGTTCCGTTTCGCCTGATTTTTGCCTCATAAGCCGGCAAGTTGAGTTGCATACCTGCATTTTTTATTATTAGAGAAGGTAAAAGTAGAGAATTTTCAGCGTTGGCGGAGTTGTAATGTGAGATGATAAATCGTACCCTTGTTTTAGGCGATTGTCAAACAGTTGTCAAACAATTGTCAAACGGATGTCATTTTTCACTATTTACTTTTCATTTCGTTCATCATCTTCCCTTGCTGTCGGGGGAAATATTATTTAGTGAAAAACTTTCAGCTGCTATTTTTTAATGGGTTAAACCTGTTTATCTTTGCAAAAACTTTTACTTATGCTTGAACTGCAAAGAATCAGAGAAAACAAAGAGGCGGTAATAGAACGCCTAACCGTAAAAAATTTTGATGCTGCTTCGCTTGTTGAAGAAATTATTGATCTTGACCGGCAACGCAGGGCAAAACAGAAGGAGTTGGATGATACGCTGGCACGCTCAAAGCAATTGGCAAAAGAGATTGGCCGCTATTTTAAATCGGGGGAAAAGGAGAAAGCCGAGGTTGTTCGAAAAGAGTCGCTTGCGCTGAAAGAACAGTCAAAAGTATTTTCGGAACAGTTAGATGCGTTTGTTAAAGCGCTGGGCACAAAGCTGGTGGAGCTTCCCAATTTACCTCATCCTTCCGTACCCCGGGGTAAAAGTGATGCCGATAACGAACAGGTCTTCGCCGAAGGCAATTTGCCTGATTTGGATGAAAACGCTTTGCCACACTGGGAGTTGGCTGATAAGTATAAAATTATTGATTTTGACCTGGGTAGTAAGGTAACCGGAGCCGGTTTTCCTTTTTACCGTGGTAAAGGTGCGCGGCTGCAACGGGCGCTCATTAATTTCTTTTTGGATGAAGCTATCAACGCCGGATATCTGGAGTATCAACCACCATTGATGGTGAATGAGGCTTCAGGATTTGGTACCGGCCAGCTTCCCGACAAAGAAGGGCAGATGTATTATATCGGTCTTGACAAGCTTTATTTGATTCCCACCGCAGAGGTGCCTATTACCAATATTTACCGTAATGTTATTTTAAAAGAGGAAGATTTGCCCTTAAAAAATGTGGCGTATTCCAACTGTTTTCGACGCGAAGCAGGCTCATATGGGAAGGATGTTCGTGGGCTGAACCGTCTGCATCAGTTTGATAAAGTGGAAATTGTACAGATTCAGCATCCCGGCAAATCCTATGATACGCTGGAGGAGATGAAAGCGCACGTGGTCAACTTGTTGCGTAAGCTGGAGCTACCATTTCGTATTTTGCGTCTTTGCGGAGGTGATCTGAGTTTTACTGCGGCTTTAACTTTTGATTTTGAAGTTTTTTCAGGAGCACAAAAACGATGGCTTGAGGTGAGTTCCGTTTCTAATTTTGAAAATTACCAGGCCAACCGCATGAAATTGCGCTTCAAAGGAAAAGATGGGAAAACGCGTCTGGCACATACCCTCAATGGCAGTGCGCTGGCGCTGCCGCGGATTGTGGCTGCATTGCTGGAAAACAACCAGACACCGGACGGAATTAAGATTCCCAAAGCTTTGCAAAGCTATACGGGTTTCGATATTATCAACTAACTTATTCTTATTTATATGGTCAGGCCAAAAAAACATTTGGGTCAGCATTTTTTGAAAGATACCAATATTGCCCGGAAAATTACCGCCTGTCTCAATAAGGACTTTACTACGGTCTGTGAAATTGGTCCCGGAACCGGTATTTTAACGCAATCTCTACTCGAAAGGGAAAATCTCTCCGGGCTCACTTTAATTGAGATTGATACGGAGTCGGTGGCGTATTTGAACAGCCATTTTACCGATGGCCGGCTTCGTATTCTCGAAGCTGATTTTTTAAAAAGTGATTTATCCGGGTTGTTTCCTGCCTCTTTTGCCCTTATCGGAAATTTCCCGTATAATATTTCGAGTCAGATATTTTTTAAGGTGCTGGAAAACCGGAACTGTATCCCCGAAGTGGTGGGAATGATTCAAAAAGAGGTAGCCGAACGTATTGCTGCTCCTCCGGGTAGCAGGACTTATGGCATTCTGAGTGTGCTGCTGCAAAGCTGGTACGACATCGAATACTGTTTCACAGTAAACGAATCAGTTTTTTTTCCGCCTCCTAAAGTGAAATCAGCGGTTATACGGCTTCGGCGAAACAAGACTGTCACCCTTAATTGTAACGAAGTTATATTTTCCAGAGTGGTAAAAACCGCTTTCGGGCAGCGAAGAAAAATGCTGCGTAATGCGCTGAAGCCGTTTTCAGGAAAAATTGAATTTGAGCATCCTTTGCTGAGCCTGCGGGCTGAGCAACTATCTGTTTCTGATTTTGTCGTGCTCACCCGTTTGTTTGAAGGTAAAGGCTGACATAAAACAACTTCGACGCATAAGCCGGATTTAATGATATTTTTGTAAAAAAATCTGCCGGACATGAAAAATCCCGACCTCCAAAAGTCGCTTTCTGCTATTGTGCGCAGCCTTCCTGCAAGTCCGGGTGTTTATCGCTATTACGACAGCGAAGGAAAAATTTTGTATGTGGGCAAAGCGAAAAATCTGAAAAAACGTGTATCCGGTTATTTTAATAAAGAACCCGAAAGCGGAAAGCTGCGGGTACTGGTAAGAAAAATCAGAGACATAAAATTTATTGTTACAGAAACGGAACTGGATGCCCTTTTGTTGGAAAACAACCTGATAAAAAAACTACAGCCACGTTACAATATCATGCTAAAGGATGACAAAACCTATCCCTGGCTTTGTATTAAAAAAGAACCTTTCCCGCGGGTGTTCTCTACGCGTCATGTGCTGAACGATGGCTCGGAGTATTATGGTCCGTATGCTTCGGTGCGGATGATAAAAACGTTGATGGAGATTATCCGGAAGCTCTATCCGTTGCGTACCTGCAAGCTGTATCTCTCGCAAAAAAATATCCAAAAAGGAAAATTCAAAGTATGCCTTGAGTATCATCTCGGCAATTGTAAGGCGCCATGTGTGGGAAAACAAACGGAGGAGGAGTATATTGAAACCATTGGTCAGATTCGCGCTATTATAAAAGGTAATCTGGGCGAGGTGATTGATACTCTGCGAAAGATAATGATGGACTACGCAGAAAAGCAGGATTTTGAAAATGCGCAGCTGGTGAAGGAGAAGCTGGAGATTCTTGAAAATTACAAAAGCAAATCGACTATTGTGAATCCGCACATCAGCAATGTGGATGTATTTTCTGTTCTAAACGAAGAAGACAATGCCTTTGTCAACTATCTAAAGGTGATAAACGGCTCTATCGTTCAGGTTCATACCGTTGAGATAAAGAAAAAACTCAATGAGACACCTGCGGAGCTTCTGACCTTTGTCATTGCTGATTTTCGCCAGCGTTTCGGCAGTACCGCCAAAGAGATTATCGTTCCGTTTCATCCCGAGCTAAGCTGGGAAGGCGTAAAGATTACCATTCCACGGCGGGGTGACAGGAAACAGTTGCTTGAGCTGAGTCAGCGCAACACGAAGTATTTCAAAATGGAGAGGCAAAAGCAGCAGGAGCTGGTGGATCCCGACCGGAACAGTAAGCGTATCCTGGAAAAAATGAAAAGTGACCTGCGGCTGACTGTTTTACCCGAGACCATCGAATGTTTTGATAATTCCAACTTTCAGGGAGATTATCCGGTAGCTTCCATGGTGCAGTTTCACAAAGCCAGGCCCAACAAAAAAGCTTACCGTCATTTCAATATCAAAACCGTGGAAGGGCCGGACGATTTTGCCTCCATGGAGGAGATTATCCTCCGGCGTTATGGCCGGCTTCTGAAAGAGGAGAAGACATTACCACAATTAATTGTCGTAGATGGAGGAAAAGGACAACTGAGTGCGGCTGTGAAAAGTTTAAAGAAACTGGGGTTGTTTGGGAAAGTCGGTATTATTGGCATTGCCAAACGGTTGGAAGAACTTTATTTTCCTAACGATTCTGTGCCTCTTTATCTCGACAAAAAATCGGAAACATTGCGTATTATTCAACAGTTACGGGATGAAGCCCATCGTTTTGGCATTACGCATCATCGTAAAAAGCGTAGAAAAGGAACGATGAAATCGGAGCTGACAGAAATAAAAGGTATTGGTAAGGATACTGCCCAAAAACTGTTGCTGAAATTCAAATCTGTGAAAAAAATCAGGGAAGCTCCGCAGGAAAAGATGGCTGCTGTTGTAGGCAAGGCGAAAGCGGGAATAATTTTTCACCATTTTCATCCTGTTTCGGGCCAATAAAAAAAGCTCTCCGGTCCGGAGAGCTTTTTTTATTGAATCGGAATTTATTATTCCAGAGCAAATTTCACGGGAAGGTTAAAGGAGACCCTCACGGGTTTACCTCTTTGTTTCCCCGGAATCCACCTCGGCATGCTTTTTACCACTCTGACCGCTTCTTCGTCACAACCGCCGCCGATACCGCGGAGCACTTTTACCTGATCAATACTGCCATCGGGTTCTACCACAAAGTTAATAAACACACGACCCTGGATACCACTTTCTTTGGCCAATTCAGGATATTTGATATGTTCAGCCAAATATTTCATAAGTGCACCCTGTCCGCCGGGGAAAGCGGGCATCTGTTCTACAACCATGAAGATATGTTGTTCGGGAATAACATCTTCCTCTTCCGGAGGTACATACTCAGCCACTTTGGTGTTCGTGTTGGCCTCCACATCAATATCAACATCAGTATTTACCTTTACGTTATTGTTCACAATTTTAATTTGTGTTACCGTTTTAGGTGGGGGTGGCGGGGGCGGTTTTACCTTTTGTTCCGTAATAGGGACAATCTCTTCAGTAGTATTGTCGGCCTTACGCTGTACCAGAGTAATCGTTCTTTTTTCGTAACTTTTGTAATTAAAAGAAACAAAAACAAGTGCCAGCGCAATGACGAGACCAATCTCAAAAAAGAGAGCTTTCTTGTTTTCCAAGTCGGCGTTTGATGTTTTTCTGGATTCCATTCTTCTTTTTGTTTGTTAAATTTTATTATGAATAACTTTTTCCGGCCGCTAAATTAGGTAAATTCTTTTTACTGACTTTCTTTTCTCCTTATTTTTTTTCGATACAGATAAATAAAAAGCATCCATCCCGCTATTGCACCTATTGTATCGGCAAAAAAATCAAACCTGTTCCCGCTTCTTCCGATAAAAACATAATATTGCAGAACTTCGGTTATCATTCCGTAAACGGCAGTAATGATAACTGCTATCAACCCGAACAAATAACGTTTTCTGCTGTTAAAATATTGCACCCTGAAACCAAATAAAATCAGAAAAGCCAGCGTTCCAAAAATAAAGAGGTGTACCGCCTTGTCAGGTTCCAACCAGCCCCAAAAAGTAGTTATTTTTGGAAAATCGCTACCGGGCAAGCCAGTCAACAGCAGGATGATGAACGACCATAAAAGAGCAGGCCATAATTTTTTTAGCATAAAACGTGTTGCTATGATTCAATCAGATTCCTGTAGGCAGCTGCATCCAACAAATCATCCACGTCGGCAGGATTTGTCAGTTTCACTTTTACGATCCAACCATCTCCGTAAGGGTCTTTGTTGATTAGATCGGGGGCATCTTCTAACTTTTCATTCAACTCGAGGATAGTTCCTCCAACAGGGAGAAGCAGGTCAGAAACTGTTTTGACGGCTTCTATGGTGCCAAAAGGTTCCTCTTTTTCCAGCGTTTCGTCGATGGTTTCCACTTCAACAAAAACAATATCTCCCAATTCATTCTGTGCGAAGTCGGTAATTCCTACATAAGCGTCTTCACCTTCTGTTCTCACCCATTCGTGATCATTAGTGAACTTTAAATTTTCAGGTATATTCATGTTTTTACGTTTTAAAAATGATGCCCCAAATTTACGCTAATTTTTTTTTACAAAAGGCAGATGCAATTATGAAGGTTTCTAAATTACCGGCTTATTTCTGTCCCATTGAAATCCCTAACCCTTTGACTGTCTTTACCAGAGCATTATCGGGTGTTACCAGGTTGGGTTTGGCAATAGCATCTTTAAGGGGAACAGCCAGAAATTTGGGGTGCCGGTAGGCTACCATTTTCCCAAAATCGCCGTCCATTGCCATTTCAAAAGCCCTCACACCAAATTGGGCGGAGAGGACTCTGTCGTAAGCAATGGGAACTCCTCCTCTTTGCAAATGTCCTAAAACTGTTTCTCGCATGTCATGTTTAAAACCGGCAGCCTTGAGTTCCTTAATCAACTGGCGTGAGATGCCTCCCAGTTTTGGGTTTTCGTAGCCTATTTCATCATTTTCCCGGACAGCTATTTTACCACCTTTAGGATGAGCTCCTTCTGAAATTACCACAACGGCAAATCCTCTGTCGTGAACAAAGCGTTTTTCAAGGGCCTCTTTTACCGCTTCAATGTCGTAAGGCATTTCCGGAATCAGGCACACGTCGGCACCTCCTGCAACGGCAGCATTCATGGCAATCCATCCAGCTTCGCGACCCATAACTTCCAGTACAAAAACACGGTTGTGACTGGCAGCAGTGGTAACTAACTTATCAACGGATTCGGTAGCTATTTCCACAGCCGTCTGAAAACCAAAAGTCGAATCGGTGGAAGAGAGGTCGTTGTCGATGGTCTTGGGAACCCCGATAATGTTCAGCCCTTTGCGGTAGAGCTGCTCGGAAATACGTTGCGATCCATCACCGCCAATGCTGATAACTGCATCAATGTGCATAATCTGCAGCTTACGTATCATTTCGTCCGAACGATCAACCGAAGTCCATTTTCCGTCTTTGTCTATTATGGGCCAGGCAAACGGCCCTCCTTTGTTGGTGGTTTCGATAATGGTACCCCCTTGAAAATGAATTCCTTTCACCCTTTTGTTGTCCAGTACAACCACTTCGGTGGGCTCCCACAGGATCCCGTTAAAAGCCTGAATGCTTCCCAGCACTTCCCAATCTTTTTCCTGTGATGCCCGGTGGACGATGGCTCGTATCACGGCATTTAACCCGGGACAATCGCCGCCGCCTGTTGCTATTAGTACTCGTTTCATTTTTTTATTATTATATTTTTGAAACGCAAAAATAGTCATTATCAAAAATCGGTAACCATTGCCCCGATGAGAAAAAGAAAAGCTTTCGGGTGATTGAGTTGTGAATAATTACACAATTGATTACAAACGTTTGATAAAATCAGGGAATAGCATTGTGTGAAATACGTTTTCCGGACGTTTCAGCCAAAAAGAGAGCCACCCCGCTATTTTGTCTTTGCGATGGCTCCCTGATGTGTATTATTTTTCCGGTTTTAAAACCCCGAGCACATAATGTTTGGTGTTGAGGTATTTTTTTGCCGCTTTTTTGACCTTTTTCGCTGTAATGTCGCCAACCGCTTCATTATATTCTTTGTCAGAGAGTATTTTTGTGTTAAAAAAGTTACTGTTTAACATTTGATTCAACCAGAAACTGTTTTCACGTTCGCTGGTTTCTCTGCTCCTGATAAAGGTCTTTTTTACCTTTTTAAGGGTCATGGCATCAGGTCCTTCCGATTGTATTTTTTTCATAACCTCAAAAACCGATTTCACCAGTTTGTTTACATTTTTCGGTGCACAGCCAAAGCCGGTCATAAGAATATATTTTTCATGAGGATATTTCCTCAGCGTGGGGGATACGTAAATTCCGTAAGTGCCGCTTTCTTCTTCACGGACTTTTTCGCGTAACTCAATATTCAGCGACTGCACCAGTGCGTTCATAATAAGGTTGTCCCCGGGGGTGTAGTGATATTTCCCTTCCATGACAATGACTACCTGGCTTTGTGGTGCGCTTCCCTTATAGACATCCACATTTGTAACGCCTTTGGGGAATGGAGTACTCACATCTTTCCAGGAAAGATTTTCGCCTGTGGGGATGCTGGCGAGGTATTTTTCAACCAGAGGTTTCAGCTTTTGTATGTCGATGTTCCCCACCAGAAAAATTTTATATCCGGCAGCATGCTGAAACTGGTTTTTGTAAATGTTGTAAATGTCTGCCTGCCTGATGCTTTTTATCTGTGCTTCGGTGGGAATTACAATCGATCGTGGAGAATGTGAGGTGATAACACTGCTGAGAGAATCATAAAAGACCATCCTTGGATTTGCACTCAGATGCTTAATCAGGTTCTCCTGGTTGGTAATGGTTTTTTGAAAAATATCCTTGTCTTTTCTCGGCGAAGTGAAATAGAGGTATTGTAGTTTAAACAACGTTTTCAAATCTTTCGGGCTGGCATTACCTTCAAAGCCCTGTTGCAGGTTGGTTATAAAAGATGTGAGGCTTGCAGCTTTTCCTGCCAGTTTTTTCCCCAGGTCAATACCACTGAACTGTCCCAGCCCGCTTTCATCAACAATATCGCTAAAAACACGTTTAATAATAACCTTATCGTCGGGAAGCAATGAAGTTCCGCCCGTACTGTAAGCTTTGTAAAGCACCTCGTCGTTTTTGAAACGGGTAGGTTTCACAAATACTTCCATGCCGTTGCTCAAGGTCCATTTTTCGTAAAGCGAATCTGTTTTTTGAATCTGTATTATTTTGCCGGGTTTTATGGCGTGAGCAATCAACGGTGCCCGAAGAACTTTGTCCACATAAGGTTTCAGCTTCATTGTCTTTTCGGTTTCGAAAATTGTCATTACCTCTTGTTTTGTGGGGACTTTTACGCCTTTTTTTTGCGGAGCAGTAATCAAAACAACCATGTTTGAATCTGTAATCCAGTGTTTTGCCATGTTGTCCACACTATTCAGCTTAATTTGTGGCAGAAGCTCTTTGGCCAGTTTGTATTCTTCTGCGATGCCCGGAATGGGATCTTTATCTGTAAAATTGGCAATGTATTTCTGTATGAGCAGGGAGGATCTTTGTTTGTTTTTGTCGACATACAAACGTTCGTATTTGCGCATCAGATTCTTCTTTTCCCGTGCCAGCTCGGTGGGTGTAAAGCCATATTCCTGCATGCGCTTTCCTTCGTTAAGTAATGTTTCCAGGCTTTTGCCTATTTGGTTGTCTTTGGCAATGGCAAAAGCGGTATAAGCATCGGTTGTCCGGCCGAGGAAACCGCCATATCCGGCGCCGGCATACATGAAAGGGGCGCCGGGTTTTTGTGTTATTTCGGCCAGACGTGCGGTAATCATGCTGCTGATGAGCTGGTCTTCCAAATGTTTTTTGTAATCGGCTACGGTTTTTTCAGCTTTTTTTGGATGTTTGTAAAAGACGACCACCTGATTCATGGTAGCTTCCTTGTCGGTAGTAATTGCAATGAGCGGTTTTTTGTTATCAGGTATGCCGTAAACTATCCGTTTCTGTTCGTTTTGCGGATTGGATATTTTTCCAAAATGCTTTTCAATAAGCTTTTGCATTTGGTTTATATTCACATCGCCAACCACAATAACGGCCATCAGATCAGGGCGATACCAGGTGTGGTAAAAACTGCGAATGGTTTGGTAATGAGCTGTGTCAACAACGGGCATTTTCCCAATGGGCAGCCGTTTGGCATAGCGTGAGCCTTTCAGGATGATCGGAATATATTTGTTCATCATACGGTCCTGTGCACCGAGGCCAAGTCGCCATTCTTCTTTAACAACACCGCGTTCTTTGTCAATTTCCGAACCCTCAAGACGAACATTATGTGCCCAGTCTTCCAGCACCAGCATTGCGCTGTCGACAAGGCTTTGCCTGATGGTGGGCATTTGCAACTTATAGATGGTTTGATCAAATGAAGTACTGGCATTCAGGTGTGCCCCGAATTTAACGCCACTGGCTTCAATAAAATCGACGAGTGCTGACTTTTTAAAATGTTTTGTACCATTAAAACACATGTGCTCTAACAGGTGTGCCAGCCCCTGCTGGTCGTTTTTTTCACAAACGGAACCTGCATTGACCACCAGACGCAATTCCACCCGGTTCTCAGGTTTGTTGTTGTGTTGTATATAATAGGTAAGGCCATTGGCTAGCTTTCCGATGGTTACATTTGGATTAGGTTTTAATGTGTCGGATAAATTTTGTGCCTGCAGGCCAAACAGGACAAACAGGAAAAGCCCGAGAAAAAGAAAGGATTTTTTTAACATGATAAAGGATTTTTTATTGATTAAAATTTTGTTTGTTCAAAAATAGGAAAATCAGGGAAAATATGGCTGATTCTCCATACTTTAACATAAATTAACGCTCTAAAACAGGCTCTTGTCTCCATCGGTTTTAATTATTATTGTTTTACAAACCCTTTGATAAGTGGTTTGGAGTTTGGTGAAAAGGATTTATTTAGTTTATCCTTTTTTTCTCTATTTTTGGCACCGAAAACAGATAAAAAGATGAGCAGGGAAAAAACTACCATTCTTACATTGGATGCAGGAGGAACCAATTTGGTTTTTTCGGCTGTACAAAACAGACAAATTCTCAAACAGAAAGTTCATTTACCTGCTCCTTCCGAAAATCTTGAAGACTTTTTAAAAAAAGTCATTAGCGGTTTTTCCGAATTACAGCAACAAGTGAAGATGAAGGCCCGTGCCATAAGCTTTTGTTTCCCGGGTCCTGCTGATTATGAAAACGGGATTATTGGCGATTTGGAAAACTTACCTTTTTTCATGGGCGGGATTCCTCTGGCCAAAATGTTGGAAGAAGTTTTTAAAATTCCTGTTTTTATCAATAACGACGGCGATCTGTTTGCCTTGGGTGAGGCCATGGAAGGATATTTAAGAGAGGTAAACAGGGAAAGCAAAAAAGAATATAATAATTTACTTGGTGTAACACTCGGAACGGGTTTTGGTGGTGGTATTGTGGTTAATGGTAAGCTTTTTGGCGGCGACAACTCGGCTGCTGCCGAAGTTAACCGCATGAGTAACCCTATAAACCGCGAACAAAGTGTGGAAGAAGTGCTAAGCATTCGTGGAATTCGCCGTTTGTATGCCGAGACGAGCGGAATTCCGGTTGAGAAAGCGCCAATACCTTTTGATATTTTTCTGGTAGCTTTGGGGGAAAAAGAAGGAAATAAAGCTGCAGCCGTGGAAGCCTGGAAAATATTTGGACGCGTACTCGGCGATGCCTTAGCCAATGTGGTGAGTCTTACCGACAGTTGTGTGGTTGTTGGCGGGGGCATGTCTGGTGCTTATTCTCTTTTTCTGCCGACAGCCCTGGAGCAAATGAACAGCACTTTTCTTAAAAACGATGGCAGCCGGATGCCGCGAATGGAACTGACGGCTTACAATTGGGAAAACAGTGTAGAAAAAGCTGCTTTTTTAAAAGATGAGCCCCGTATTTTAGCTGTTCCTTTTTCCGATAAAACGCAGGTTTACTATCCTCAGAAAAAAATTGCTGTAGGCATCAGCCGGCTGGGAACCAGCGAAGCTGTGGCCGTGGGAGCTTATGCCTTTGCAGTATCAAAGCTGGGTTTGTAAAGGGGGACTTCTAATAATTACTTTCTCAACACAAGTTCGTCCCATGAAAACATCGTGTTAAACCCCATGCTTTTCATCTGTTCCCTGAATGCTTCGTCTGTGCAGTGATTTGTGATTAGTACAAAATCGCCGCCCCAGGCTCCCAATGATTTTACGATGCCCTGATGTCCTTTGAAGAGACGCTCTTTCACAGGTGCAATTCCCAATATGGCAGACATTATCTTTTCGTGTTCGCTGAGGAGGTTCTCAAAATCCTTTAGATTATCCGTTTTCACAAGTTTTTCGCCGATAGCTGAAATGTTTTCGATATCGCTTCCGCTGAAGACAGCACTCTTTTTGAACCGCGCAATACTCTCATCGCTTCGTTGCTTTTGACCGAGATAAACAAAATAGATCCTGTTTTTAAATGGTGGCAACCATGCAACGGGTTCAACCACCGGTTTTCCGTTTAACAGCTGATAAAAAACAGGTTTTACCTCCCGGGCGCAGGCCACATCATATCCTGAGCCTCCAAGGGCTTTCCGTTGCAGATCAAACGGGTTAATACCCGCCCAGAAAGCGAGGTTGGAAATGAGCGTGGAACTGGAACCAAAACCAAATTCCGGAGCAAACTCCAGGCGCGTTTCCACTTCGTAGCTTTTCCGGCCATCAAGAAATGCCGGAGCAAACTCACGGATGACGGTAAAAATTTCTATTAGTTTCTTTGTCAGTATTTTATCTGTTGTTTTTACAATTTGCAGTGTGGGCAATTCAACTTCGGCACGAAACCAAAGACCGCCGGGTTTTTTTGCTGTCCAGAGCAACCGGGCATCTTTTTTAGCTAAAGCGGAGACGACCTGTAGATGTTGCCCGTGGTTCACCGGCACTGCCAGCGCACGGGCACCTGACAGAACAAGATATTCTCCGGTGATAAGGAGCTTGCCGTGTGCGTACCATGTCTGTTGCTGTTGCATTATCCGGAGAGACGAAGGTTTTTAATAAATTCACCCACCTCGGCAAAGGATACTTTGTGGTCGGAAAAGTAATTCACTGCTTTTTCTTTTTCGCTTTTCGAGGCTTTGAAATGATTCAAAATATTCATCAAATGCATTTTCATGTGCCCTTGCTGGATACCTTTGGTGACGAGTGAGCGAACGGCAGCAAAATTGTTGGCCATGCCCAGCGTGGCAGTAATCATCATCAGCTCTTTTGCCGATGGTTTTCCCAACATCTCCAGCGAATGTTTGGCCAGAGGGTGCAGTGAGGTAAGCCCGCCAACCGTTCCGAGAGCCAGCGGCAGCTCAATCTGGTATTTAAACCGGCCGTTTTTTATCTCCACATGCGACAGGCTTTCGTAATGTCCTCCTTTGGAGGCGTACGCATGTCCGGCAGCTTCGATGGCCCGAAAATCATTACCCGTGGCAATGGCTACCGCATCAATACCATTGAAAATACCTTTGTTATGTGTAGCGGCACGAAAAGTATCAATTTCCGCAATTTTAACCGCTGTTTCAAACTTGCGGGCAAATTCTTCTCCCGAAAGGGAAGGGTCAATATTTTCAAGATCTTTAAAGTCACATTCCACCCATACTTTTACAAGACAGTCGGGGGTGTAGTTAGAAAGAATGGACATGATGATAACAACCTCTTTTTCATTTCCTTCAAAAACAGGATGAGTTTTTACAAATTCCTGTAAGGTCTTTGCTGACTCCTCGAGACAGGAGTTTATAAAATTGGCGCCCATGGAATCCACAGTCTCAAAGGTAATATTTATCTGGTAGTAATTTTCCAGTCTGTTACGCATATCCACAAGCTCAAAATCAAGGATGCCGCCTCCCCGTTTTTCCATATTGGCAGTTATTGGCTTGGTTTTTTCACGAAAATGCTGCTTCAATTCGTCAAAAACACTAACAAGTTTTTCTTTTTCTCCACACCACTGAAAATGAATCTGCCCAACCTTCACCGTGTCTTTGACCTCAGCATGGAAACCACCGCGTTCCGACCAAAAGCGTGCAGCAGAGGAGGCGGCAGCAACCACAGAGCTTTCTTCGATAACCATGGGTACGAGATAGGTTCTGCCATTTACCATTACGTTGGGAGCAATACCATAAGGGATGTAAAAATTGGTAATGGTGTTTTCACTGAACTCATCAAAAATCTTTTGCTTTTCCGTATCGGCATACCAGAAACTTTTCAATAATTCGATGGTTTCGAGCTGATTGTCCATCAACTCGGCGACAATCTTTAGCTTATCCTCTTTCAGTAACTTGGAAAAGCCTTTAATGATAAGGTCTCTTTTACGTCTATGTGGCATAAGGCAAATTTACCAACTGCTTTTTTGCATTTGACAAAAGTAAGGTAAAATTTTCACGAAAGATATTTTTCAGGGTAATTATGGATAAAATAATAACTACCGATGGTTAGATGATAACCAACGAATACGCTAACGCTGTGGTGTTTATCTTCTTTGGTTTTGTGTGGTGCCTGAAAGTGACGGATACAAAAAAAGCCGCCCTGTAAAGCGACTTTCAAATTTCTCTCAGGTTTCTTTTAATATTCGTCTTCATTAAAAAAGAAGTCTTCCTTGGTGGGATACTCGGGCCAAATGTCCTCGATTTTTTCAAAAGCCTCGTCTTCGATCTCAATTTCTTTCAGGTTTTCGATAACCTCAGAAGTTACCCCTGTGCGGAGGCACCACTCAATCAATTCATCTTTGGTGGCAGGCCAGGGTGCATCCTCTAATTTTGAAGCTAATTCCAATGTCCAGTACATGGCTAAAATTTATGGTTTAATTTTTTGCAAAAGTAATTTTTTTTTAACACGAGCAACGAAAAATAAAAAAAATTCATTTATTTCTCAAACACGTGGTTTCCAAAGGGATTCAGGAATTCCCAGGTCAAGGGAAAACTTGCGGGCCAAAACAAAAAAATAATCCGAAAGACGGTTGAGGTATTGGATGTTTAGTGCATCAGTGGGGAATTCTTCGTTTCTGCGAATGGTCAGGCGTTCGGCGCGCCGGCAAACGGTACGGGCGACATGACAATAGGATATGGTGGGATGGCCTCCCGGAAGAATAAAAGCGGTAAGTTCGGGAAGCTGTTCATTCATTTTATCAATTTCTTTTTCCAGCAGTTCCACATCTTCGGCAAGAAGTGCTGGCAAAGCGTGTGTTACAGGTTTTTCATCCTGTGCCAGACTGCTCTCCAGGGTAAAAAGGCACTTCTGAATTTCCAATAGCAGCTCTTTACTCCGGTTGTCAATATTTTGGTCGCGAATAAGTCCTACGTACGAATTTAGCTCATCTACCGTGCCGTAAGCTTCGATGCGTATATCGTATTTGGGAACCCTGGTGCCTCCAATGAGTGTGGTTCGCCCTCTGTCACCGGTTTTGGTGTAGATTTTCCGTTTTTTATTCATGACGGCAACATTATCTTAGACATTTACTGTTTTTAACTCGTTGTAGCTGACAATGTTTTCATTGAGTTTGTCTTCTTCAACTATTCCATCCCGGAGCCGTATAATCCGGTAGGCGTGTTCGGCAATGTCTTCTTCGTGGGTTACAAGCACAATGGTATTTCCCATTTGGTGAATTTCTTCAAGCAGGGTGATAATTTCCACGGAAGTCTTCGAGTCGAGGTTGCCGGTAGGCTCGTCGGCCAGAATCAGCGATGGTTTATTTACCAGTGCGCGGGCTATGGCAACGCGCTGTCTTTGTCCGCCCGATAATTCATTGGGCTTGTGATGCATGCGGTCTGCCAACTGTACACTTGCCAGCGTCTCTTCCGCACGGCGAATACGTTCCTGCTTGGATACCCCGGCATAAATCAGCGGAAGCATGACATTCTCAAGGGCGGTAGAGCGGGGCAGGAGGTTGAATGTTTGAAAAACAAAACCAATCTCTTTATTTCGTACTTCGGCCAAATCGTTATCGGACATTTTGCTTACATCCATATCGTTCAGAAAATAATGACCGCTGGTGGGTGTGTCCAGACATCCTAACACGTTCATTAAGGTTGATTTTCCGGAACCCGAAGGACCCATCATGGCAACAAATTCATTTTTATTTATGGATATATCAACTTCCTGCAAAGCCTTAACGACTTCTGAGCCTACCTGATAAAACCTGGATATCTTTTCTAACCGGATAATTTTTGTTGTCATAATTTTTGTTTTTGGAATAACAAAAGTAACAAGAATGTGGTAAACAGAAATAGAATAAGCGAAAAAGAATGTGGGATAAAATGTTTTATCTGAAATGATAGTTTAAAGCGGGGTCGCTTATAAAGCGGCTATGGCATCATGCTTATACGTATGAAAAGCAACAAAAGCCTCATTTCTCATTGAATTTTCAATGAGAAATGAGGCAGGACAAAGTCGGCAGTTCGCTATAAATTGATGGCTACGACTTCTTTTATTTCGGGAATAACTTTTTTCAGAGTGGCTTCCACCCCGTTTTTCAGGGTCATGGTGCTAAAAGGACATGCGCCACAGGCACCGATGAGCTCCACGTTTACTACGTTGTCATCAGTAATTTCAATAAAATTGATGTCCCCGCCATCCTGCTGCAAATAAGGTCTCACCTGATCAATTACATTTTGCACTTTCTGATTGAGTTTGCTTCTGTCATTTTCCATTTTAGTTTTTTTAAGTATGATAAATTTTCTGAAAAGGTATGCTTAAAATTCGGCCACTTCGGCTTTCAGTTTTTGGGCTATTTCAGCAAAGACTTTTGTAACCGGTGTGCCGTCTATTAGCGAAAGCGGCATGCCTTTATCTCCCGTTTCCGAAATCTTAGCTTCAATAGGTATGCGCCCCAATATTTTAATTCCCAATTCGTTAGCGAGCTTATCACTGGCGCCCTGACCGAAAATATAGTATTTTTTGTCAGGCATATCGTCCGGGGTAAAGTAGGACATGTTTTCGATAATTCCCAACAGGGGAATGGTCAGTTTTTCCTGGCGGTACATCATGGCGGCACGACGTACGTCGGCAGCGGCTACTTTCTGGGGTGTAGTAACCAGTATGGCCCCTTTGATGTTGTAACTTTGTGCCAGCGTCAGCTGAATATCGCCGGTTCCGGGAGGCATATCGATGACGAGGAAGTCGAGTTCACCCCAGTCGGAGTCGGTCATAAGCTGGTTGAAAGCATTGTTGGCCATGGAGCCGCGCCACATGAGTGCCTGTTCAGGTTTCACGAAAAAGCCAATGGACAGAATTTTAATACCATAATTTTCCAGCGGTATCAAAACCGGTTTTCCTTTTCTCTCAATAACTTTGGGCTGGCCGTCTTCCACGTTAAACATAATGGGGACGGAAGGTCCCAGCACGTCTGCATCCAGTATCCCGACTTTACTCCCGCTTTTGGCCAATGAAACAGCCAGGTTAGCAGCTACTGTCGATTTTCCGACACCACCTTTTCCGGAAATTATGGCAATGATATTTTTCACTCCCGATAAAGGTCCGGGCGCGTCATCAGCTACCGGTTTTACGTCAACGGTAATATCATTCCCCAATTCGGTTTTTAAAGTTTTAACTACTGAATTATAGATAATTCCTACTGCAGGGTCATCTAATTTCTCAAAAACAACGGTTACCTTAATCTCTTTTCCTTTGATGGAAATGTCCTGAACCATGTTCAGGTTAACAATGTTATCTTTTTTGGCAAAAAAAATAACCTGTTTCAGCGCATCTGCCACCTGCTGTTTTGTTATTGCCATCTTTTATTTTTATTTAGATTGAATAATGATTATAAAATTTAATGGTACAAAAATAGAAAATATTTTGGGATGATAAGAGATGAAAATTTAATTTGGAGCTAATTTATAAATTGGGCATTCTGTTTTCCTGTGGCTGGGCACGCATTGCAAATGCGCGCCAGCTTGGAGCACGCATTGCAAATGCGCGCCAGCCTGGTATTTTATCATATACCGGAATTTCCGTTTCAAAAGCCTTCCGGACTTTTTGCTTGCATTCTATCTTAAAAATTCACGTGAATTCATCGACTGTATTCGATAGATTAACGTGAATTTAAAGATTGTATTTGAAAAATTCGTGTTTTTTATTATCTTTGTCAATCAAAAAGAGAAAAATGAATATCAAAATTGAGCGTAGTCTGTCACCTGTTCTATTAAACGAGCTGTCGGAAACCGACAAAATTGTTATTTTGTATGGCGCGAGGCAAACCGGCAAGACCACTCTGGCAGACGACTTGCTGACAAATGTCAAAGGGAAAGTTTTGAAAATTAATGCCGATGAATTGAGGTACGTTGACATTCTTTCTTCGCGTGATTTGCCAAAGATGAAACTTTTAACCGGAGACTATGATCTCCTTTTTATTGATGAGGCGCAGAGAATCAACGATATTGGGATAAATCTCAAAATACTCCATGACAACTTACCCCGACTAAAACTGTTTGTTACCGGTTCTTCCTCCTTCGATTTGGCCAATAAAGTGAAAGAACCACTTACCGGAAGGACATCTACATATATTTTGTATCCCATATCATTGCTGGAGTTGAGGAAAACGCATAATGTGTTTGAACTGCAAAATCGTCTGGAGGAGTTTATGATTTACGGGATGTATCCTGAGCTGTTCCAATATGATTCTTCACAAAGAAAAGAAAAATATTTAAGGGAAATGTCTGTTTCCTATTTGTATAAAGATGTTTTGGAAATAGCTCAGATACGAAACACATCGAAAATCAGGGATTTGCTCAGATTACTTGCCTTTCAGATTGGTTCGGAGGTTTCCATGAATGAGTTGGGTAATAGTTTGGGATTAAGTCAGGAAACGGTTCATTCATATATCAATCTTCTTGAAAAATCATTTATCATTTTCCGTTTAAGCGGCTTTAGCCGGAATCTCAGAAAGGAAATTTCCAAGCGGGATAAAATATATTTTTGGGATGTGGGGATACGAAATATGCTTATCGACAATTTTTCACCTTTTGGCATGAGAAATGACGTCGGCGCCCTTTGGGAAAATTTCATTATCGCTGAGCGGATGAAATATTTATCATACCATGAGGTATTTGCAAAGTCCTATTTTTGGCGTACCTATACCGGTGCAGAACTTGATTATGTTGAGGAAATCAACGGCAAGCTTTTTGCTTACGAAATAAAATTTAAAAAAGCCAAAAATAAAGCCCCCAAAGCATGGATAGAAAATTACAGCAACCAATACCAATGTATAACCTATGACAATTTTTGGGAATTTTTAGTTTGAGACTTGTATGTATCAGGAGGGATACCGGATACGAAAGCTTTCAAGATAACGACACTCACGCCGGGTAGGGTATTCTGTTTTCCAATGGCTGGGCACGCATTGGAAATGCGCGCCAGCCTCAATTAACTCACTCCAGCGCGCGAATGTTTCGCGTGCCATGGCCAGGTTTAAAATCAGCAACTATTTTTTGCTATCCATCAATTAACTTTAGGCAATTCTGGTACTTTCTCAATATTCCTCCCAGCTTTTCACCGGTAAATCCTCCAACCGGTAACGGCTGACAGCATAAATGAATGCGCTGGCAAGACGGGCGTTGGTAATTAGCTGAACGTTGAAATCTACTGCTGCCCGGCGGATGGTATAGTCGTTGCTCAGCTCTTCGGTGGTCAGGTTTTTGGGGATGTTAATCACCAAATCCACCTCCTTGTTTTTGATTAAATCGTAAGCGTTGGGCTGCTGCTTTTCGTCGGGCCAGTAAACGCGGGTAGTGGCGATGCCGTTTTTTTCGTAAAAGTCGTGTGTCCCTTTGGTGGCAAACAGTTTATGTCCTTTTTCTATCAAAAGTTTTGCGCTGACCAGTAGTTCCGTTTTCGAGCGTAAAGGTCCTGTCGAGAGGAGAATATTCTTTTCCGGAATATGAAATCCCACCGACAACAGCGCCTTGAGGATAGCCTCATAATAATCGTCGCCGATGCATCCCACTTCGCCTGTGGAAACCATGTCCACACCGAGCACAGGATCGGCCATACTTAACCGCGAAAAAGAAAACTGCGGCGCTTTAACGCCGATATGATCGATATCGTACAAAGATTTTCCGGGTTTTTCCACCTTTTCGCCCAACATAATCCGGACGGCATAATCAATAAAATTGGTTTTCAGCACTTTGGATACAAACGGAAAACTCCGCGATGCCCGCAAGTTGCATTCTATCACTTTGATGTCATTGTCTTTGGCCAGAAATTGGATGTTGAATGGCCCGCTGATGTGCAGTTCTTCGGCAATCTGGTGGCTGATACGTTTGATGCGACGAACGGTTTCCACATAGACTTTTTGCGGTGGAAACATCATGGTGGCATCGCCGGAGTGAACACCGGCAAACTCCACATGTTCGGAGATGGCATAAACAATAATTTTTCCGTTGTCGGCCACGGCATCCATCTCTAACTCTTTGGCTCCCGTGATAAATTTAGAAACCACCACCGGATATTGTTTGGAAACTTCGGTGGCGAGCTGTAAAAAGTGTTCCAGCTCCTTTTTGTTGGAAACCACATTCATGGCTGCTCCTGAAAGTACATACGACGGACGTATCAGTACCGGGAATCCCACTTGTCCGGTAAAATCATAAATGGCTTCCAGGCTGGTCAGCTCCCGCCATTCCGGCTGGTCCACGCCGATTTTGTCCAGCATTCCGGAAAATTTGTACCGGTTTTCGGCCTGATCAATATATTCCGGTGAAGTTCCCAAAATGGGAATATCTTGTCTGTAAAGTCGCATGGCCAGGTTGTTGGGGATTTGTCCGCCGGTGGAGACAATCACACCGTGAGGCTGCTCTAACTCTGCAATATCAAGTACCCGCTCCAAAGTAAGTTCTTCGAGATAGAGGCGATCGCAGCGGTCGTAATCGGTGCTTACCGTTTCCGGATTGTAGTTGATCATAATCGAGCGGTAGCCTTTCCGACGAATTGTATCAAGGGCATTCACTGCCGACCAGTCAAACTCCACACTGCTGCCTATTCGGTAAGCACCCGAACCCAAAACTATCACCGATTTCCCATCCTGTTCATAATCCACATCATTTTCGCTGCCGTGATAAGTAAGATAAAGATAATTGGTCTGTGACGGGTATTCGGCGGCCAGCGTATCAATTTGTTTTACTGATGGTAGAATGTTGCGCGATTTCCGGTCATTCCGTACTTCCAGTATTTCTTTGTCGGTTTGTCCGATGGATTTGCGGTTGTAAACAAGCCGGGCAATCTGGAAATCCGAAAATCCTGCCTGTTTGGCTTCGAGCATCAATTCGTCGGGAATTTCATCCAGCCGGTTTATTTTGAGCAATTCCTGTTCCAGGTCATGGATGTTTTTCAGCTTTTCCAGAAACCACCGGTCAATTTGGGTAAGCCGGTGAATTTCTTCAACGGACCATTCTTTGTTGAAAGCTTCGGCGAGGGAAAAAACACGCATGTCGGTAGGCTTCTGCAGCGCTTCTTCGAGGTGTTTCGTTTTCAGTTCTTTGTTGGCGGCAAAGCCATGCATGCCCATACCAATCATTCTCAACCCTTTCTGGAAAGCTTCTTCAAAACTCCGTCCAATGGCCATAACCTCGCCCACGCTTTTCATGCTGGAGCCTATTTCGTGCGAAACGCCAAGGAACTTATTTAGATCCCAGCGGGGAATTTTTACCACGAGGTAATCAAGCGCCGGCTCAAAAAAGGCCGGAGTAGTCTTGGTTACGCTGTTTTTCAACTCGTGTAAACCGTAACCCAGTCCCAATTTGGCTGCCACAAATGCCAAAGGATAGCCGGTGGCTTTGGATGCCAGCGCACTGGAACGCGAAAGCCGGGCGTTTACTTCAATTACGCGGTAATCTTCCGATTGAGTGTCCAGTGCATATTGCACGTTACACTCGCCCACAATGCCTACCAGGCGGGCAATTTTCATGGACAATTTACGAAGGATGTGATACTCTCGGTTGGTCAGGGTTTGCGAGGGTGCCACCACAATACTTTCGCCGGTATGAATGCCAAGGGGGTCGAAGTTCTCCATGTTACAAACGGTAATGCAGTTGTCGTAACAATCACGTACCACTTCGTATTCTACCTCTTTCCAGCCTTTTAGCGATTCTTCCACCAGAATCTGGTCGGAGTATGAAAAGGCTTTTCCCGCCAGTGTTTTCAGCTCGTCTTCGTTGGCACAAAAACCGCTACCCTGTCCGCCAAGGGTAAAAGCCGCCCGGACAATGAGTGGGAATCCTATTTTTTGTGCAGCATGCAAGGCTTCGTTGATGCTGGTAACTGCAACCGATTGGGGTGTTTTTATGTCCGCAGTATGCATCATCGTAGCAAATGCTTTGCGGTCTTCGGTTTTAATGATGGATTCCACCGGTGTTCCGAGAACCTGTATGCCGTATTTTTTCAGTACGCCTGATTTATACAGTTCTACACCGCAGTTTAAAGCCGTTTGTCCGCCAAAAGCCAGCAAAATTCCCTGCGGCTTTTCCTTTTCGATAATACGCTCCACAAACCAGGGTGTGATGGGAAGAAAGTAGAGCTTGTCGGCGACTCCCTGCGAGGTTTGAACGGTAGCAATGTTGGGATTGATGAGTACGGTTTCGATGTGTTCTTCTTTCAGTGCTTTCAGTGCCTGGCTGCCGCTGTAATCAAATTCTCCCGCCTCACCGATTTTGAGCGCACCGGAACCGAGAACAAGGACTTTTTTTATTTTTTTCTTTCCGGAAGAATGGTTCATGACGTATCTCCTTTTTGTCGTTTACATTTTTGCTGTCTGTACTTATTTCACTCTTTTCGCTGGTCGGGATTTGCATCTTCGCTGGTCGGGATTTGCAATCCCGACCAAAAGAGTTTGGGGATTTAAAATCCCCACATTCTCCAACATTCGGGTTGCAAACCCGAATGAGCCCACCGTTACAAACCCGAATGAGCTATTGAGCAGTAGTTTTTCATACATTTTTATTGCTGCTTTTTCCATTTTTCAATTTCTTCTATGAAAGTTCCAAACAAGAAAGCTGTGTCGGTAGGCCCACTGGAAGCTTCAGGATGAAACTGGGTGGTAAAAATCGGTTTTTGCCTGTGCCGGATGCCTTCGTTGCTGTTGTCGTTCAGGTTTTTAAAATAAATCTCCCAGTCATTGTCTAATGTGCGGTCGTCCACAGCATAACCATGATTTTGTGCCGTCAGATAGGCTTTGTTGGTTCCGGCCTGAAGTACGGGCTGGTTGTGGCTCCGGTGGCCAAATTTCAGTTTGTAGGTCTGCGCTCCCGAAGCCAGCGATATCAGCTGGTGACCGAGACAAATGCCAAAAACGGGCTTGTCTTCTTCGATGGCAATCTGTAAATACCGGATGGTGGGCGTACAGACCGCCGGGTCTCCGGGGCCGTTGGAAACAAACAGGCCATCATATTCTTCGCCGCCATAATCGTAATCCCACGGAACACGAATTACCTGTGTGTTATAACGCAACAAGTACCTGATGATGTTATTTTTCACCCCGCAATCGACAAGAAGAATTCGGTGTTTTCCGTTTCCGTAAACCTGTTTTTCGCGGATACTCACACCAGCTACAAGGTTCTCTTTGTTGGGATCTTTGAAGGCAATGTCATCGTCAAAAACAATTTTGGCCGGCATGGAGCCTTTTTCACGAATGTGCTTGGTCAGTTTCCGGGTATCAATGCCGAAAAGGGCGGGGACTTTTTCTTTTTGAAGCCATGCTCCGAGGCTTTGGGTAGCACTCCAGTGGCTGTGTTTTTCGGAGTAATCGGAAATGATTAGCGCAGAAACATGAACGTGTTCCGATTCAAAATTCAGGAGCATGCCCTGGTCTGCCGCGTTTCCGGGAACACCGTAATTTCCAATGGAAGGATAGGTAAGCACCAGTATCTGACCACGATAGGAGGGGTCGGTAAGACTTTCCGGGTAACCGGTCATGGCGGTATTGAAAACAATTTCGCCGGCCACGGACGCTTCGTATCCGAAGGAATAGCCTGTAAAAAAGGCCCCATCTTCCAGTATCAGCTTTGCTTTGCGATAGCGGTTGCTTTTCATAATATAAAAAAGCTTTTTGGTGAATATTTCGAAAGCCAAAGATATAGTTATTTCAATCCCGTTTACAATAAATCAGTCCGGCAGCTTCTTTATTCAGTCGGTGACCGGATTCGATATACTTATTAATGAAGAGGTTACGAAAAAGGCAGGGGAAGCCGGAAAAGTCTGATATTTCTGGTCGCAACCGATTGCAATTGGCTTTATTCTTTTTCATTAATCGGTTTTTTCTTTTCTGTTTTCATGTATCAACAGTTCCAGTTTGTTCAGAGCCTGATTCACATTTTCAGTTTTCTCAAAAACCAGTGTCAGCTTTTCTTTTTTCTCTTTGATTTCGCAGCAGCGTGGGTTGTTTTTAATTGCCTCCAGAATTTTCCCAAAAGTTTCGGAGCTGAAATAATCGGCATTGCTGTCTCCTGTGAAAACGCCCACCATTTTGTTGAATTTCAATATCAGCTTTTCAAAACCCAGATGCTGTGCCTGCCAGCGCAACCGCAGTGCATCGAGCAGGTCTTCAGTGGCTTCGGGTAACGGTCCGAAGCGGTCTTTCAGCCTTTGCCGGAAGGCCAGCAAGGCTTCTTCCGTTTTGATGCTGTCGAGCTCTTTGTAAAGATTTAGTCTTTCGATAGCGTTTGCCACATAACCGGCCGGAATAAATATCTCCAAATCAGTCTCCAGCTGGCATTCCCTGACAAAATCCTGTTGTTCTTTTTCTTTTGCAAAAAGTTCCTGAAACTCCGTTTCTTTTAGCTCCATCAAAGCTTCATCCAGGATTTTCTGGTACATTTCAATGCCAATTTCAGATATAAATCCGCTCTGTTCGGCACCAAGAATATTCCCCGCACCGCGAATATCAAGATCACGCATAGCAATGTTAAAACCACTGCCCAAATCGGCATATTCGGTAATGGCTTTCAGCCGTTTACGAGCATCCTGCGGCAGAGAAGCCAAAGGAGGCGTCAGCAGATAACAAAACGCCTTTTTGTTAGAACGGCCCACGCGTCCGCGCAGCTGGTGCAGGTCGCTGAGGCCATAGTTTTGTGCATCGTTAATAATGATGGTGTTGGCGTTGGGGATGTCCAGTCCCGACTCGATGATGGTGGTGGCCAGCAGCACATCGTAAAGGCCTTCCACAAAATCCAGCATCACTTTTTCCAGCTTACGGCCTTCCATTTGTCCGTGGGCAATGGCAATACGGGCATCCGGGATAAACTTTTTCAGCATGTCGTGTACGTGCACGATATTTTGTACACGGTTGTGGAGGAAAAAGACCTGCCCGCCGCGGGATATTTCGTACCGGATGGCTTCGCGAATGGTATTCGGGTTGAACGACCGTAACTCGGTTTGTACCGGATAGCGGTTGGGCGGTGCCGTGTTGATAATGGAAAGGTCGCGGGCACCCATGAGTGAAAACTGCAACGTACGCGGAATGGGTGTGGCGGTCAGCGTCAGTGTGTCCACATGCACTTTCATCTGCCTGATTTTCTCTTTGGCCGAAACACCGAATTTCTGTTCTTCATCGATAATGAAAAGCCCGAGATTTTTAAATTCCACATCTTTGCTTAGGATGCGGTGGGTTCCGATGAGAATATCGATTTGTCCTTCTTTCAACCGTTGCAGTGTTTCTTTTTGCTGTTTGGCGCTTTTAAACCGGTTCAGGTAATCGATGGTTGCCGGGAAATTTTTCAGCCGCTCCGAAAAGGTTTTGAAATGCTGCAATGCCAAAATGGTGGTAGGCACCAATACGGCCACCTGTTTGCTGTCGGCAACGGCTTTGAAAGCAGCGCGGATAGCAATTTCGGTTTTGCCAAAGCCCACATCGCCGCATATCAGGCGGTCCATGGGATGCTCCTGTTCCATGTCCTGTTTCACATCGCGGGTGGCCTTCAGCTGGTCGGGGGTATCTTCGTAAATAAAACTGGCTTCCAGCTCGTTTTGCATATAACTGTCCGGGTCAAAAGCATAACCCTGAACGGCTTTCCGTTGGGCATACAGTTTAATCAGGTCGCGGGCAATGTCCTTTACTTTCGATTTGGTCTTGTTTTTCAACCGGTTCCAGGCACCCGATCCCAGGCGGTGAAGCTGTGGCGGGGTGCCCTCTTTGCCTACATATTTGGTAATGCGGTGCAGCGAATGAATGTTGACGTAAAGAAGGTCGCCGTTTTTGTAAATCAGACGAACTGCTTCCTGCTTTTTGCCATTGTTTTCGATAACCTGAAGGCCATCAAAACGGCCAACGCCATGGTCGATGTGTGTAACAAAATCGCCCGGACTCAGGTTGTATAACTCTTTTATGGAAAGGGCTTCTTTGCGACCAAACCCTTCGCGCAGATGGAATTTGTGGTAACGTTCGAAAAGCTGGTGGTCGGTATAGCACAGGATTTTCAGGTCGTGGTCAATAAATCCTGTTGTGAGGCTTATTTCCACAGGTGAAAACTGCACGGGAGCGGTCGTCTCGCTCATATCCTCAAAAATAGCATGTAGCCGTTCTGTCTGCTTTGTGTTGTCGGAAAGGATAAACGGCTGAAAACCTTCTGCTGTTTTCTGTTGCAGGTTTTCGCTGAGCAGATCAAATTTCTTGTTGAAAGCCGGCTGGGGTGACTGATGAAAAAGCACGATTTCCGCTCTGTCGAAGAAAGAAGAAGGAGCAAATTCCAGCGTGCGTAAGCCGGCTATTTTCTCCGTAAAATGTCGCCCATCGATAAAAAGCTGTTCGGGTGGTAACATTTGTTCGTTGTCTATCTTCCCAAAAGTGTTGAGGGCTTTCTCATATTCGCTCACGAGGTGGTTATGGATAAGTTCCACATCGGTGAGCCAACAGAAAGTTTTTGCCGGCACATAATCCAAAAAGCTGATGCGTTCTTCTTTCAATTGCCTGTTCTGCACATTGGGCAGCAGCGTGATACGGTTGAGCTTTTGTAATGAAAGCTGGTTCACCGGATCGAAAGTACGTATGGACTCCACCCGGTCGCCAAAAAATTCAATGCGGTACGGATGGTCGTTAGAATAGGAAAAAACGTCCACGATGCCGCCTCGCAAAGCAAATTGTCCCGGCTCGGCCACAAAATCCACCATCTCAAAATCAAATTCTATCAACAGGTCAGTGAGAAAATCCAGAGAGATGTCCTCGCCCTGCCGCAATTTCATCATGTTTTTGTTGAGCCAGGTTTTTGTGATGACTTTTTCGGACAGCGCTTCCGGATAGGTTACCACGATGGTTTTCCGTTCATCGTTCATGAAGCGTTTCAGTACTTCGGTGCGCGACAATTCGTAAGCTTTATCTAACTTTTCAGGTTCATAGGGTCTTTTGTAGGTGGTAGGATAGAAAAGCACCCGCTTTTTGTTGTGGTCCATGCTGCTGTCACCAAGCAGGACTTCCAGATCGTTATAAAAATAAGCAGCTTCCTCTTTCTCCGGCAATACAACGAGATGCTGTTGTTTTCCGCTTTTGTCGAAAAGAGCCGCAAGGGTTATGGCTGTTGCCGATCCCATCAGTCCTTTCAGGTGAAGGTGTTTCTCGTCACGGCGCAGTGCTTCCTCCAAATTTTTTATTTGGGGATGTTCCTGAAAAAGATGCAGAAAAGCCGTCGCGTTCACGAAATTGCTTTTTTAGGCGGCAAAGATAGGATTTTTTGAAGGGTTGAATAAGAAATGTTATCTATTTTTGATATTGAATTTGGACAGTCATTTTTTATATTTTGGGCTCATTCAGGTTTTAAACCTGAATGAGAAAGGGTTTGGGGATTTTAAATCCCGACCAGCAAATAGGAGAAGATGGTTTTTGTTAGGAAGGACTGACCAGAACCGGTTATTATTCGTAGTTTTTACCGTTAGGAATAGCCTGATCCGTGTTATATCGGACAGAGATATGAGTAAAAAAGAAAGGAGAACTTATCATGAAAAAATACCGGACTTTAAAACCGAAGAAGAAGAACGGGATTTCTGGGAAAGTCATGACTCGGCAGATTTTGTTGATTGGAAAAAGGCAAAAAAAGCAACTTTCCCCAACCTGAAACCGACCACAAGGACGATCTCGTTACGTCTGCCGGAATACATTCTTGATGAATTAAAAATGCTTGCCCATAAGCGGGATGTTCCTTATCAGTCGCTCATCAAAATATTTTTGAAAGACAGGATAAATCAGGAATTAAAAGAAAATAGTTTAGGGGGCTTCTAATAATTACTACGACCGGCGTAAGTGTCCGCTTGTGCCTCGTATCCTACTACATTTCTTACCACATTTCTTTGTTCGCTTTGTCCGTGTGACATTAAAGGAATGCTTTTGGTACAAATCCGGTTCATCGGTGTTTACTTCGGCGAAGACGCCTGAAGCGGAGCGGTTTAAATTAATAATTAATAATTAAAAATTAGCCAATATTAGCTAATAGGAAGTTATTTCAGCATAAAGACTTATACTTAAAAAGCTCTTTTTCCACTTGCCATGCTCACGAATATAAGCTCTTTTAAGAAATGGTGTAAACATTCCTTTTAAAGCAAACAGCCCTACTGCCGGGGTTACTTTGACTATTTCAAGTGTAACTAAGTAATCACCATCAATAATAACGTTATTATCATCAAGATTGAAAGTAAACCAACCGGTTTTCTCATTAGTAATTGTTAAATAATTATCAGGGATATTTAGCCTGTCTTCAACTTTTATAAATTTTGCATTATAAACATGTACACGAATTTTTAAAGTGTCATAACCGTTTTGGGCTAAAAAGAATCTAATTTTATTAATTTTTATTTTGTTCCTGTTCCTGAAAAGCATCCCTATTTCTGCACCGGAAAGACCTTTGTTTCGGTCTTTGTTCCAAAAAATTAAAGTTATAATGCCTTCTTTCTTTCTGCCTTGTGTTTTAATAATCCCGGCTTTTACATTGACAGTTTTTAAAAGAATACTTTTCTTTGTTAGCCATATTGTATCTCCATGTTTTAAAGTGTTTATTCCAATTATTTTTGAATGATAGCCCATATAACTAATTGTTAAGCTGTCATATTTTAGATTAGAGGGTATTTCAAGAGAATATTTTCCCTGATCATTGGAAATAGTGCCAATGTTTTTATTAGCAACCCAAACATTTGTATAAGGTAATATCTCACAGGTAACGCTATCCCGGATTATACCGGATAAAATTATTTGTGCACTTAATGTAAAATGCAGAAGCAAAATAATAAGTACTGTAATGATTTTTTTCATATTGTGAAGATATTATTATTTATTTGTGAATTTGTTATATTTATTTAAAGCCTGATGTACCGACCACCTATTTATTAGGACTGAATTAGTGAGCTAATATACATAATTAGTTTATTCATATTATCTTTGTCATTACAAAACAAAAAGAGTCTTCGGAAGGGAAACAGATACACAACTGGCGCAAGTGTCCGCTTGTGCCTGGTATCCTATTCTATCCTGTTTCTGTATTCGTGTATTTTTTCAGGCGTGGACGCCTGAAGCGGACGCCTGAAGCGGAACATCGTTTTTTGTTCAAATTATCTCCGAACACAATTTTTTCGTACATTCGCTATTTAAATTCCCCCGCATGAGTAAAATGGAACTGAAAAAGAGATTAGTAGAGGTGTGTATTGCCCGTCAGCAAAAGACGGCTGCCGAACTGCAACACGAGGTGGACGAAACATTGAGGCTCTCCAACGAGTATGGTGCGCCCAAAGACCGCTATGACCCTTTCCGCACCAAGCTGATGAACCAAAATAATCTTTTTGCACAGCAGCTGAGCCAGGCAAATACGCTTCTGGTTACGTTGCAAAAAATTCCGCTGGACAAAGAAATTTCAACTATTGAATTCGGAGCCATAGTCATTACTAACAAACAGAAAATTTTTGTCTCGGTCGGGCTTGGAAAAATCATGCTCGATGGGGAGGCATATTATGCCATTTCGCCAAAAGTCCCCATTTTTGGTGCCATGCGGGGTAAAAAAGCCGGCGATACATTCACTTTCAACGGCCAGACTTTTGAGATTAAGGAGGTGTTTTAACCTCCGAACCTCTCGTCCGCGTTGTACGCAGACGTATCTACTATTCCGATGTTTATAATGCAGGTCTCTTTCCCCGGTTCGGATGTTTAGGCCAGGTGTTTGTTTTTTTACACTGAAAATCTTTAACATGCACATGCTAATGTAGGGTTTGCTGAAAAAAGTCTGTAGTGCATCAGATACAAGGCCGCAAGGCGAAGCTGTAACTAATACTGCGAGCCATAGCAACGAAGTCCCCTAATGTGCTACGGGATAACAAACAAAAAATGCAGGGAAATCAACACCTTTCAGCCAAAAACTTTGCGTTAGAAGTTCCAGTGCTTAGCATATCTTATTGATTATCACGTAATATAGTGTTTTTCAGCAGGCCCTGTGTATCCAAATATTGTGATGAATCAATTAATAAAATATTGCTCCTGTGGTTACAAACTTAAATCCGCAAGCCAAATCTATTACGAAATAACTTGCGGATTTAAGGAATAAGAATAAATATCATCGAATAATCATAGTACCAGGCATTTTTACATTTCACATCATGGTACGATGCGTGTGAACTCTGGGGTATGACCTAACCGATAGATAAACTGTGTTTGTCTCTACTTTACAAGTAACATCTTTTTAATAGTAGAAAAGTTATTTACTTTTAAGACATATAAATAAACTCCCGGGCTAAGAATATTACCCTGTTCATCTTCACCGTTCCATCGAATACTATATTTACCCGCGGCATTATTCGCATTAACCAATATTGCTACTTTCTGTCCGGAGATATTATAGACAGTCAAATTAACAAAGCTGTTTTTCGAAATCTGATAAGTGATTAAAGTTGACTGATTAAACGGGTTTGGAAAATTCGGGTACAGCTTAAATTCTTTGACTCCGGAGGCAAAATTATCATTTATACCAGTAGGATTAAGAATATCATTAGCTTTATTAATAGCGTCATTTAATAAGGAAACGGTATATTCATGATTGTGCACACCAGCACTTTCGTCACTTTCTGCAAAAGCAAGGTTGAACTGTGCGTCCTGAAGCATTTTAATTTTAGTAGAGTCTTTGCTTCCTATCAAAGAGGTATCTGCAGCAGCAACTTTAACATTTGCAATAGAATCCAGTTTCACATATTCAGCTTGCCAGGAAGCGATTGAATCGTGGGCAATAGAGGCGGTCATTGTTGAGTGGCAAACAGTACAAGACGATGATTCGCTACCATCAGACTCTTTAACAAATATTTTCCAGGAATGTCCCCGATACATCGCAGCGTTTGAACCATCAACTGTGCCGACATGCATGTGGCAATCAACACATTTGACACCGGTCATTGTTTTTAAATCGGGTACTCCCTTTCCACCGGTACCTTCTTCAATATTATAGCTTAAATGATCTGTACCCGGGAAACGAAGATTTCCATGGCATTGTCCGCACAATTCCTGAGAGGAAGACATCACTTCATATTTCTTTGTTGATGAATTAAAATATGATTTTACGCCGGGTTTGTGTGGGTTATGGCATGTAACACAAGCTACCTGAGGGTAATTTGAAGTATCTTGCGGAGTAGTTGACGAGGTAAATACACCACCTGTTGTTGTGAAAAAATTCCCTAAAGCGTCTGCTTCAGTTAAAGAATTATTCATTACCGATGTTGGAGCATGACATGCAATACAATCTTCATCCGCAGTTACTTCTGCCGGAGTTTTGCCTGCGTTCTCTGAAGATAATTCAGAAGCTACATCGGCTTGCCCGCCGTGTCCGTGCTTACTGGCTTTCCACGCATTCATCGTTAAATGGTCAGTACTGGCGAAACGGAGACTGCCATGACATTGTCCACATAATTCCGTTGAATTAGATACCGAAGCATACTGGGCAGTGAATGAATTAAAGATTCCTAACACAGGCATTGAGCTTGGGTGATCTGATGGAACATTATGGCATGAAACACAAGCTACATTAGGCCAATTTGCAGTATCAACTGCATGGGTCGAATCGGTGAAAACCCCATTTGTTGTTGAGAAAAAATTCCCTAAAGCCTGAGCCTCTGTCATACCGCCGTTAGCTGTAATAGCTGTTGGAGCATGACAAGCAATACAATCTTCATCAGCAATTACTGCACTCGGCGTAATACCTATGTCTTCCGAAGATAATTCAGAAGCTACATCATTTTGTGTTTTTGCGTGATGGCTTGTAACCCATAAGCTATCATTTGTAACATGACTTGCAATATGGCAACCTACGCAGTTCAGTGTCGATTGCGCAAACACCTGGCCTGAAAAGGCCAATATTAGAATAAAAGAAGATAAAATTTTAAACATAGCTATAACTTTTTATTTGTGTTATTAATTATATAAAATCCCTCATCAGTTTTGTATTTAAACAAACAAATGAGGCAATAGATACAAATGCTTAAATTCACTCGTATCCAACTTAATTTATTTCTCAATAGTTTTTCTATATCACTCATAAAAAAAGAAGTAAAATATATTGTCTCTCCCTCACATCTTCACGAAAACCAGCTGCAATCTGAACTGCCTTTTTAGTTCATCTCGTAAAGGCCTGACCCTCTTCTAATTTTCTGTAAAAGTATTAACAACCATAATAAGAATCAATATAAATTATGTCGAATTATTGATTTTTAATAACAGCGCTTTGAGGTTAAAAACCGGTACAATATCAGAGATTTTTTTCGATTTTACAGACTGTAATTTTACCATTTTTATCCCGGACTCAACTTTAGCTATTTCAATCTTTTTCTCTTATTTGGCCTGATTCCATATTTGTGAAATTATCTTAAAGATTACCGGACAATGGTTTTAATTTTCTAACTTTGGGATTTTAAAAATAAATAATATGGACGACAAAATATTACAGACAAAACTCGAAGAGGGTATCCTGTTAATTACCATTACCCGCCCAAAGGCTATGAATGCGCTTAACGCGCAGTTTTTTAGAGAAATGGACGAGCTTGTCGCTTCGGTAAAAGCTGACAAAGAGGTAAGGGTTGTAGTCATTACCGGTGAAGGAAAAGCCTTTGTTGCCGGTGCCGACATTGCCGAAATGGTGAACAAAAACCAAGCTGAAGGAGAAGCCTTTTCCAGACTCGGACAAAATACTTTCCGTAGTCTTGAGAAACTGGACACCCCGGTGATTGCTGCCGTTAATGGCTTTGCCCTCGGTGGAGGCATGGAACTGGCCATGGCTTGTGATTTTCGCATTGCCAGCACCAAAGCCAAATTCGGCCAGCCCGAAGTAAATCTCGGATTGATTCCCGGCTATGCCGGCACCCAGCGGCTTTCACGACTTACCGGTATGGGCAATGCGCTTTATCTGCTGATGACTGCCGGCATGATTGGTGCCGATGAAGCCCTGCGTATCGGGCTGGTACAGAAAGTGGTGGAACCGGAAGCATTAATGGATGAGGTGATGAAGATTGCCAAAAATATTGCCTCAAAAGGACCGCAGGCGATCAAAAAAGTGAAGGTTGTGGCCCGCCGTGGTTATGAAATGAGCTTAGACGAAGGTGCTGACCTGGAAGCCGAAGCTTTCGGGTCGCTTTTCGGTGACAATAGCGAAGGCCGTGAAGGGATGCAGGCTTTTCTGGAGAAGCGAAAACCAGAATGGAAGTGAGAAAATTAGATTAGCTATGGATATTCAAAATGAAAAACTAAAAATTATTTATCATTCCGATTTGAAAAATGAATATTTAAAGATAATGTTAACCCCGTCGGGGTAATGTCATTAAGTTAAGGAGTAACAATAAGATTATGCGTCATTGCGAGGAAACCAGGCAGGAATGTGCATGAGCTGACGAAGCAATCTCTTTGGGTATCTGTTTCTCATAAAAAAGATTGCTTCTTCGCTCCCCCCACAAGCAAACCCGATGCTCATCGCAACGACGATTAGCAAAAAAGAAAAAAATGAATTAATTATTAAGTCAATCATTTAAAATAAAACAAATATGACCTACGACGAAAGATTACAGAACGTTTCGGTATTGGGCGCTGCCGGCAAAATGGGTAGCGGCATCTTGCTGCTGACTGCCGCTGAAATGGCCGACCGTGCGCTCTTGCCCGAAAATAAAGGCAAGACCTTCGTGCTGAATGCCATTGACGTTTCCGACGAAGTACTTGCAGGTTTAATGAATTACCTGCGGGTTCAGGTGCGTAAGATTGCTGAAAAGAAAACCGTCTGGCTTCGGAAAATGTATGCTGACCGCGACGACCTCATCGAAAATTTCGACATCATTGATGAGTACATCTTTGATGTGATGAACATTGTCCGCCCCGTAACGGCTATGGAAGTTGCCTATCGCTCTAATTTAGTATTTGAAGCTGTAAACGAAAACCGTTCACTGAAGGTGAAACTGTTTTCGCAGATTAAGCAAAACAACGACAAAGATGTCTGGTTTTTCACCAACACCTCTTCCGTGCCTATTCATCTGATTGATGAAGAAGCCGGTTTGGATGGAAAAATTATAGGCTTCCATTTTTACAACCCGCCTGCTGTTCAGCGACTTGTAGAGTTAATCCGTACGGATAATACCAAAGATGAAGTGGTTGATTTCGCTTATGCTTATGCCAAAAATCTGAGAAAAATTATCGTGCCCTCCAACGACTTTGCCGGATTTATCGGCAACGGCCATTTTATGCGCGACGGTTTACATGGCATCAAAGAAGCCGAAGCGCTGGCCAAAGAGAAGAACATTCCGCTTTATAAAGCTATTTACATGATTAACAAAATCACGCAGGAATATCTTATCCGCCCCATGGGCATTTTCCAGCTTATGGATTATGTGGGTATTGATGTGATGCAGTTTATCCTGAATGTGATGAATCCTTTTGTGAAAGATGAAGATTTACAGAACGATTTGTTGGATAAAATGATGGAACAGGGCGTGAAAGGCGGTCAGTATTCCAGCGGTGCGCAAAAAGATGGTTTCCTGAAATACAAAGGCGGAAAACCGGTGGCCGTTTGGGATATTCACAAACAGGAATATGTGAATATTGACACCTTTAAAGATGAATGCGATGAGATGCTTGGCGATCTGCCCGATTCGGCGGTTGCCTGGAAATCAACCCTGCGCATGAAAAACAAAGAGGAAGTTTTTTCCCGCTTCTTTAACGACCTGAAAGCTATGAGCACCATGGGTTCGCAAATTGCCATTAACTACGGCAAACGTTCCAAAGCCATTGGCGAAAAACTGGTGAGTGACAAGGTGGCCAAAAACAGCGACGATGTAAACACGGTGATGCTTGCCGGTTTTTTCCATGCTTATGGTCCTATCAATAATTATTTCGATTAAAAATTCTGCCTTATGAAAAAGTTAAGAAGAAAAGTATATATGACTGCCGGTTACAATACCATTTCGCTGGGAACCGGCCGTAAAGAATTCAACCCGAAAAAGCCCCGTCCGGGTATCGAACACTATATTAAAGAAGCCGGACAAGGCGTTTTAACGCAAATTGGCGGCGCTGGCAACGTGGACGAGTCGGTCATCGGTAATTTTATGGCCGGACGATTCAACAACCAGGGCCACCTCGACGGGTTTATTCCGATGATTGACAAGGGATTAGCCATGAAACCCGCCGTCCGTGTGGAAGGAGCCTGTGCTTCAGGAGGTTTGTCGCTGGTAACAGGGATACGCCAGGTACTGGCTGAAACTTCCGAGGTGGTCTTATCGTTGGGCTTTGAAGTGCAAAACACGGTAAAAGCCATTTACGGTGCAGACATTCTGGCGCTGGCGGGCTGGTTTAAAAAAAGAAAAACCGGTCATGCTTATTTCTTTCCCGGTCAGTTTAGCGACAGGGCAGGAGCTTATTATGAGAAATATGGCTACGAACGTACCCGCAAAGGAATGTCGCGCTGGTATGCCAATGCCATTGAAAATGCCCGGTTGGATCCCACGGCTCAGGAATACCACAATAACATTTCAGATCCTTACGCTACGGCATTGAAAATGCAGCCCAACGGAAAGACCTTCGTGGATCATCTGACTGTACTTGACTGTTCAAAAGTTTCCGATGGTGCTTCCGGAATTACCATTTGTTCCGAAGAAGGACTGAAACGTATCGGCGTGGACAAGAAAGATGCCGTGGAAGTCATCGGATTCGGCCATGCCGTTCGTGACATCACTACCGACCCGGCGGATCTTACTGAACTGGAAACCATAAAATTTGCCGCTCATCAGGCACTGGAAAATGCCGGTATCACCATCGATCAGGTGGGAACCGTCGAAACCCACGACTGTTTCTCCATTGCCGGAATAATGGCTGTTGAGGCCCTCGGCCTGGCTGCCAAAGGCGAAGGTGCCGACTATGTGGCCGAAGGTAAAACCGGTCGCAACGGAGAATTGCCATTCAACACCACCGGCGGTCTCATTGGTTGGGGACATCCTACGGGCGGAACGGGAGTACACCAGGCTGTAACCATTTGGCAGCAGCTCACCGGTAAAGCCGGTAAAGCCCAAATTGAAATCTCCAAAGACCGACCTTACGGCCTGACCATCAACATGGGAGGCGATGATGTTACCGTTACTTCCATCGTTTTCAAAAGAGGAGAATAAAAATCTCTTTTCTAAAATTGAAAAAGCCGCTCTGGGTTTTCCGGAGCGGCTTTTTTGAGAAATATCGTAATGTGGAAGTTGTCAAAAACTATTTACATTTTAACACATGTTGCATTTGGTATTTGGCAGAAGCCACATTGGGTCCTTTCAGCACGCTTTTGAAAGCTTTACAAGCGTCTGCTTTGTCGCCTTTCCCCTGATAAGCCTGTCCCAGCGTAAAGTAAATATCTGACTTTTCAGTGTTCTGCAAGCTCAACGCCTTTTTAGCAGCAGCAATGGCAGCGTCCCATTTTTTCAGGCTTACATTGGCAAGTGCTGTGTAATAATACATATCCGCATTGGCAGCATGATACTTTTTGGCATCTGCAAGATATTCCAGGGCCTTTTGCGGATGCGCTTTTTGCAATTGCACTGCGCCAGCATTTAGTAAAGTTGTGAATGTTACATATTTAGCATTGTCATAAATTTTAGCTGCTTTGGGATTGGTAGTAGCAATTTCTCCGATTTTATTTACCATGGCCATCATGGTAGTCATGTCTTTTTTCTCTTTTGCCACAAGGCTTTTCCCGTAATAGGCACGGTAAGAGGAGGGGTTTTCTTTCAAAGCTAAGTCGTATTGAGCCAAGGCGGCATCCAGCTTTTTCTGATTTAAAAGAGCATTCCCCTTTGATGCATAAACACGGGCAACATAGATATGGGCGTAATTTTTTATTTTCGCATTGTTGGTAGAAATAGCCATAGTCTTGGCTTTTTTCAATTGGGCAATAGCCTGGTCAAATTCTCTTTTTTTGTAAAAAGAAATTCCATTCCAAAAATAGGAATTGGTAAGCTGGTTTTCTACCTGCGATTGCAAATCGGCCGCATCGGGGCCGATGGCTTTACACATTTTCAAAGCTTCATTGTACAATTTGACCGCCTGACCAAAATTTTTTGCTTTGTACTGAGCTGTTCCCTGGTTAAAATCATCGCCAGCCTGAGTAAGAGTCTGAGCAAACAGCCCCATTCCGAACATCATTAGCCCCACAAGAAGAGCTGATTTTACAACTGATTTCATCTTTTTTAGTAGTTTTTAATATTAAAAATAAAAAGTGCCGCAAGATAATAAAATCCTGCACTTGACAAATGTTAAATAATTTTAAAGCAAATTTTTGGTGTTAATAAAATTTCCGTCCGGATATTTGTATCTTTCTTTTATCTTTGCCCCCGATAGCCATTCCCGATAACCCTCGGGGATGATTACCGAAAAAAGCCTCCTTAGCTCAGCTGGTAGAGCAGCTCACTCGTAATGAGCAGGTCGTGGGTTCGAGTCCCATGGGAGGCTCTATATTATACTTGTAATCAATTGACTATTAGGGTTTAGATATTATATTACCATGCTATTGCAACCATTTCCCTGCTTTTATTCTGAAAATTGGCTTTTTTAACCGCTCTGGAAATTGATGCAAATACACTGTTGTCGTTTAATTATCAATAAAATACACGGTTTATCTATGCTGAATACAGATATCCGTGCGTCTGCTTTTCATTTCGTTTCCATAAAGTAAATACTTCTAGTATCCTCATAGTAAGGCACTAACGCATAACCATTAGTTGTTCTTATTTATTAGAGTACCTTTGCAAAAGGATTACACGTCTTTTAGTTTCAATCATTCCTATCAATTTTGTTGATGAGATTTTAACGCAAAATTCATCACATTAACAGATTTCATACTTATAGTTGAATTATCAGGAAACTAGTTCCAACGTCAGAGTACTAATAATTAGTACGCTAGATGCTTCAATAGGCATTTAGTTTTTTTTTGATGGTATCAATACATTTTAATATGAATAATGATTCGGACAATTGTTATGGACAAAATCGTATAACAACGGCATTACTTCTTGCGGCTGGTACAGGTAGTCGCCTTTTCCCTTTAACACAAAACTCTCCAAAATGTCTTACCCTTGTAAACGGTAAATCGATTCTCGAAAGACTTATCATTAACTTAAAAAACCAGGGATTTAAACGGCTTGTAATCGTAACAGGTTACAAAAAAGAGTGCATCATGGATTATCTTGGTGAAAAATCGGGAGACATTTGCATTGAATACATTTACAGCCCATTGTATAAAACTACAAATAACATTTATTCGCTTTGGTTGGCTCGCAATATTATTAATGAGCCTTTTGTATTATTTGAAAGTGATTTGGTATTGAACTCCACTTTGCTTAATGATATGGTTTACCCCGATAGGATGGCTGTAGCACTTATGCAACCTTGGTTAAACGGGACAACGGTTTCTCTTGACATGGCCAACAAGGTTACCCAATTTCAAAAAGGAACTACCGAGTCGTATTCCGATATCCGATATAAAACTGTTAATATATACAGCTTCTCCTTACAGTCGTGGCAGGGAATTGTTAAAAAGTTGAATCAGTATATTGAAGCTGGTAATGTTAGCTGTTACTATGAAACCGTTTTTTCTGAAATGGTCGATAATAGAAGCCTGGCCATTGAGTCGGTTTCATTTGACCATAAACCATGGTATGAAATTGATAACATAACAGATTTAGCGAGAGCTGAATTACTATTCCCGTGGGAAATTAATAAGTACGCTAAACTTGAAAATGCAATGGCATCATGATTTTAGGATTAAATGCCATGGAAAGCAAATATAAAACACAAGCAGAGAAATACGAATACATATCAAAACAACATGGCGGTTATTACCGGCACAATTTTACCGACCATGCGTATTTGTATAACCTGTATTTTCCGCCCAAAGCTGTATTTACACATCTAAAAGATAATATTCACAACCTGGTTCTGAATTATCCAATGGCGCAAGATGCACTTGCCGGACTTGTTGAAAATTTGATACAACAACCTGCTGAAAAAATTATTGTTGGAAACGGTGCATCCGAAATTATAAAAATAGTCTCCGGGCATTTAGCTAAGAAACTAATTGTACCCGTACCTTCTTTTAATGAATATGCTAACGCGGCACCTAAAGGATGTGTTGTGGAATTTCCTCTTGAATTTCCTTCTTTTCAGCTCGATGTAGATAAATTTGCAGCCGAAGCCATAAAGGTTGGTGCCGATGTGGCTGTTGTGGTTACACCTAATAATCCTACGTCAATGTTAGTGCCCAAAGCCGATTTAATACGATTGGCAGAAAAGCTTAAGCCAGGTAATTGCATGCTTATTATTGATGAATCATTTCTTGATTTTGCAGATAATAAGGAGCAAATAAGTTTGGAGCAAGATATTGACAAATATCCAAATATGGCTATTCTTAAGAGCATGAGTAAAGCCTATGGAATATGTGGACTAAGAATTGGATATATGTTAACGGCTAACGAAAATTTTGCTCAGGCGGTTCGCAGTGGAATTCACATTTGGAATATTAATGGGTTTGCCGAAGAATTTCTGCGAATACTACCGCGGTACAAACAAGAATTTGAGGATAGCTGCGAAAAAGTTAAAGCAGATAGAGATGCACTCTATTATAAGCTGTGTGCCATTAAGGGGATGACTGTTTTTAAACCCGATGCAAACTATATTTATTGTCGTTTACCTGATACCGCTTTAAATGGACCCGAAGTAACAAAGCGTCTTTTTATTGAGCACAATATTTATATAAAAGATTGTGTTGGAAAAACCCAACCCGATGCCGACCGATACATTCGGATTGCCAGTCGTACCACAGAGGAAAACAACACCCTCATTGATGCCCTAATGGATGTAATGCATGTAAAACAAGTGAAATGAATGATAACAAACAAGTAAGCGTATTCAGCTTTATTAAAGAGTTACCAAATATTTGTTCTCTTCTGGGCTTATTGAGTGCTGTAACAGGAATTTATTTTGCCATACAAGGGATTTTTCAGGCAGCAATAATCGGAGTTTTGTGGGCAGTATTGTTCGATTGGTTCGACGGTATTGTTGCACGAAAAATGAAAGGCAGAACAAAAGTACAAGGTGATTTTGGAGCCCAGCTTGATTCCATGATTGATATTGTGAGCTTTGGGATTTTGCCTGCTATTATACTTTTACGCTACGGGAATTACAATATTTGGTTCTTACCCGGAGCATTTGTAATTATTGCTGCCAGCGCTATCCGGTTGACTTACTTTAATGTTTATGGCCTTATCGATAGCAAAACATACAAAGGCTTCCCTTTGGATAACAATGTACTTATTCTGGCACTTGTGTTTTTATTTGAAGGCTTTTTTACGCACTCAACATTTTCCATTATAATTTATGTACTCCTGATGCTTCTGTCGGCACTAAACTTATCCTCAATCCCAACGCCAAAATTTAGCGGAAAATGGGTTTATGCTTTAGTTGCTTATGTACTGGTTATGACAAGTATTTTTGGATGGTTATTATGGCGTCAGCTGTAGACTGATTGTAGTGTGCTTGTTTTTTTAGCATGATGGATATTTCGGTTCAAACAGTGCCAGTATTCTTTTCCGGGTTTTTCGGTGATGAACCATTTTTCCACAAGCCGGACAGCTCTCCCGTTTCCGTCTCTGAAAGGATGAATATGTACAAACATTAAATGAAGTAATGAGGCGAAATAAAATACTTCCGGGGTTGTTAATGTTTCATTAATAAGTTTTGAAATGTCTGAAAATAATTGTTTCATTTCCCGGCTTGAATTTTTCTTTGCTTAATTCATAGTTCATAAAAGAATTCAGATCAATGCTGTTCCCTTCAATATTTGAAGAGTAAACAGCGGAAGCTTTCGTTAGGAAATCAAAATCTCCTCTGTTTTCTGAAAAATTAAAATTTTTCTAATCGGATTTTGCTTCATTAAGGATGCTGAATACAATTATTACACTAATTATAACCATTTGGTTATCTTTCATTTGACCTGCTGAGTAGTAACAAAAAGTCTTTGTCGTTGAAATGATTGTTGGTTTTTTGTTTTACAGTATATGTGTTTGTTTGTTTTTGCAGGAATAAAGAGATAACACGCGATTAACAGTTGTCTTGCAGCTCACCCGTTGTTTTTGAATAGAAAATGCTGTAAATCAGCAAATAAATATCTTTTATTATTGACCCACCTCTACGCTCTCGCCTCAGGCGAGGGAATAATGGAATTTATTTACTGATTTACAAAGGTTTACCATTGAATTATTTTTTAAACTTTAAACAACTTCATTATCATCCCCGCTGCTTATCTTTCCCCATCCATCTTTTCATAGCCACTTTACCGGAGTACAGCGCATGATACATGGAAGGGACCACAATCAGTGTCAGAAAAGTGGCAAAGGTCAAGCCGAAAATTACCGTCCACGACATAGGTCCCCAAAATGCAGTGTTGTCGCCTCCAAAGAACAGTTGCGGGTTAAAGTTTTTCATTAAGCTAATAAAATTGATGTTCAACCCCACAGCCAAAGGAATCAAACCCAATACGGTTGTGATGGCAGTGAGCAGAACTGGGCGCAGCCGTGTTTTTCCGGCTTCCACAATACACTCCATGGCAATATTCATCGGAAGTTCATCGTCCTCGGCAATACCCATTTCTTTTTTCTTCCGGAGTTTTACCAGTCCGATATAGTCAATCAGAACAATAGCATTGTTCACTACCACACCGGCCAGCGACACCAGTCCGATGCCTGTCATCAAAACAATAAAATCCATGTGGAAAGTCGCCAGCCCGCCAAACACACCGATGGTACTCAATATCACGCTGAACATAATAATGGAGGGTTTCACGAAAGAGTTGAACTGGCTGACCAGAATAATCATAATCAGGGCCAGTGCAATCAGCATAGCACGCATGAGAAAATTAGCTGCATCGGTCTGTGATTTTTGTTCTCCGGTGAAACTAATTTTGTAACCCGCAGGCATGGAGTAGCCGGCCAGCATCTTTCTCAGCTTTACATTTATTTCGTTGGCATTGTATCCCTTAATAACATTGGAATGCAGGGTAATCACTCTTTTCCGGTCAATCCTGGTAATAGCGCCATAAGTGGAGCCATATTTATAATCGGTAACAGCTGAAATAGGTACCTGAATAATCTTACCGGAAGACTGTGAACGGAATGTGATGCGCTGGTTCATCAGGTCGGAGATGTTATAACGGTATTTATCCGCCAGCATCATCCGAATTTTGTATTCATCTTCTCCCTGTTTAAAGTTGGAAATATCTTTTCCGAACAGGGCGGTTCGTATGGCATCGCCTATTTGCCCTGTGGACAGGCCAAAACGGCGGGCTTTGTCGCGGTTAATCTTCACGAGTAGTTCCGGTTTTCCAACATTCAAATCCATATCAAGGCCTTCGATACCCGGGATATTTTGCTTGTTAATCAACGATTTAATACTATCGGTAACCCAGAGTAGAGTGGAAAATTCTTTTCCGCTAATTTCAATATTGATAGGATAACCTACCGGCGGTCCTTCGCGCTGTTTTTCAAGTGAAATGTTAACCCCCGGATATTTCTCAACCAGCGTATCGGCCAGCCGGCGCATGATGGTAAAGGTGTTAATACCGTGCCTCTTCTGAAATTCCACAAAGTTTATGGTAATGATCCCTTTGTTAGGAGCGCCGCCCCGGCTTGTAAAACCTTCATTTTGACCCACGGCTCCTTTTCCGGTAACGGTTAAAACCGACTTTACAATATTCATATCGGGCTGAATGAGCTGGTAAACTTTTGCCTGAATTACCTGCATCATGGAGTCTGAAACCCTGATATCGGTACTAATGGGCATTTCGGCAATCACATTGATAAGTTTAGGCTCGGTACTAGGGAAAAAATCCACTTTGGGTTTGCTTCCAAAATAAAAGGCAATAGTCAAAAACATAAGCGCAAAAGTACCGGCTATCAGCCAATAAGAGTTATTTTTTCGAATAGCAAACCGGATAAATTTCAAATACGTTTCTTCTAACCATACAAGGAAAACTTTCTGGAACCAGATAGCGAGCCGCGTGAGAAAAGCCAGGTTCAGCAAGCCCAAAACAACTGCTGCCACGAGCAAAGAACCCACAATATTCCACTTAGCAACAAAAGCAACAACGGCTAAAGCGCTAAAAATACCGGCAAGACGCAGACTTCTTTTTGTGTTGGGTAAAGGATTGTTGTCGCCCGGCTTGTAGAAATCCACAAAAATAACCGGAACAATAACCAGTGCATTGAACAGCGAAGCCGTGAGCACGACCATCAGTGTAATCGGAAGAAATTTCATAAACTCACCCATGATGCTATGCCAGAAAACCAGTGGCAGGAAAGCCGCCAGCGTTGTGGCTGTGGAAGAAATAATGGGCATAGCCACTTCGCCAACACCTTGTCGTGCCGCCTCTTTTACCGGATAGCCCCGCTGCACAAACCGGTAGATGTTTTCGGTAACCACAATGGCATTATCCACCAACATACCGAGGGCAAGTATCAGTGCAAAGAGGACCATCATGTTGATTTTGTAATGGGCAATGCCCATCACCATAAAGGCCATAAGCATCGACATGGGAATGGAAAAGCCCACAATAAGTGAGTTGCGGGTACCCAAAAAGAGAAAGAGAATAGCCACAACAAAAATTATTCCCATGATAATACTGTTCTCCAGGTTGTTAATCTGTTTTTTCACCTGATCCGATTGATCGTTGGTAATGGTGATTTTCAGGTTGTCGGGAATAAGTTTCGATTTCCGGGCATCTTTCAGTATCTGAAATACCTGGGAAGTAGTAGAAAGAAGATTTTCTCCGCTTTTTTTCACAATCTGCAATGTAACTACCGGCTGTTTGTCGAGATACGAATAACTATCGCGTTCTTTAAAACCGTATTTTACAGTAGCGATATCACGCATATACACAATGTCACCATTCTCACGTTTTACAATAATATTAGCAATTTGCCCGGGGTCTTTGAATTCGCCAATAATACGAACAGAACGATCAATTTTTCCAATTTTGGCTTCCCCGCCGGAGATAGACATGTTTTCAAATTTCACGGCATCTTCCACATCGGTAAAGCTCACCTGCAGGGCTGCCATTTTGAAAGGGTTCAGAAAAATTTTCACTTCCCGGTCGGTGATGCCGGTGATGTTTACTTTGGAGACTTCGTAAATGGACTCAAACTCATCTTTCAAATTGTTGGCAAACCCTTTCAGTTCGCTCAGGCTGAAATTTCCCGAAAGGTTTACATTGATGACGGGAAATTCCGAAATATCGATATCGGTAACCTGCGGGTCGTTTGGCAGGTCATCGGGCAGATCTTTTTTTGCCTTGTCCACTGCGTCTTTTATGTCGTCAAGCGCTTTGCGTATATCTACATTGGTATGAAATTCCACAAAAACACTGGAAGCATCCTGTGAAGAGATGGAAGTCATTTTTTTGATGCCTTTTACCGATTCTATTTGCTTTTCCAGCGGACGGGTAACCAGGTTTTCCATGTCAACGGGCGGGTTGCCGGGGTAAATGGTCTGCACCATCACCGTAGGGATTTTAATGTCGGGAAACAACTCTTTGGGCAACGCCACATACGCAATAAATCCAAAAACTATGGTGATTATGGTAAAAAGATAGACCGTATTTCTATTGTTGAGCGCCCAGGTGGAGAGTTTAAAGTCCCGGATAATCTTATCTGTTTTTTCTTTTTTTGTATTCATACTCTGCTGTTTAAAAAAGCTTTAAATTTTGATTTTGCTTCAACAGAAAACTATTTCCGGATATTTAAAACTGAACCGTTTGTTACGTTATTATATCCATGCGTGATAATTGTTTCCCCCTGTTTCAGGCCACTAATCACTTCTGTTTTCTGTTGAAACGATTTTCCGATTTTCACGTAGCGTTTTCGGGCAATTTTTTGACCATTTTCGGTGGAGACCACATACAGATAATAACCCTGAATGTCTTCGCGAATGATAAAGGAAGGCACAGCAATCGCCTTTGGATTGGTGTAGTCTTTAATCCGGATAATTGCCAGCAGATTGGGCTTCAGCAACCGTTTCGGATTATTTACTTTCAGCTGAAGTTTAAAAGTCCGGCTCTGTTTGTTGATAACCTTCCCAATGCGATAGACCTTTTTCTTTAGAACAATGGAAGGAAAAGCAGAAAACCGAACCTCAACGGCATCCCCCTCATGGATAATCGGCAAATAGGCTTCCGAGATCTGTGCATTTACATAAAGCGGGTTCAGGTTTACCACATGAAAAAACCGTTGACCCGGAATGGCCATCTCGCCGACCTTCATACCGATGGCATCGACATATCCATCAATGGGTGATTTAATAAACGAACGTTGGTATTGCGTTTGCAGGGTGCTGAGTTTGTTTTGGAGACTTTCATAATTTGTTTTGGCTTGCAGGTACTGCAGTTCGGAACCAATTTTTTTCTCCCAAAGCGATTTCTGCTTTCTGTAAGTGTAGGATGCCAGTTCCAGGGAAGTTTTCAGCTCTCTGATGTTATCCTGTATAATATCGGAGTTGAGTTGAGCCAGCAGTTGGCCTTTTTTAACATATTCTCCCTCTTTCACAAAGATTTTTTCAATTTGTCCGTTTACTTCCGGACTTACGTAAGCTTCATGAACACACTCTACTTCGGCGGAAGCATCGAAATAATGGTTAAAAACAGCTGGTTGTAATTTACGGACATTCACCGTGACTTTACGTCCGGTCGTTATCATCTTACCTCTGTTTTTTCTATTTAATTTTTGCTGAAGCCTGTCAATTTTTTTATTGATGGCGGTTACCTGTTTTTGGTAATTAATAATTTGTTGTTCCGTTTTCGGTGTGTTCTCGTTTCCGCACGAAGTCATAAGGAAAAGCAGGGTGACGAGAAAAAGGCTGATATTTTTCATATTATTTTGCCAATTTTAATTGTTCAATATTTTTATTTAAATATTCAATTCCCATCGGGGTAAGAATGCCATACAAATGGTATAAAAACATTTCTTTTGAAAACTCGTGAGAATAAAGTTCTTCATGGTTAAACAGGTCGCTTTCGTACAGGCCCTCAATACGCAGAACGTTGAGTTTGGTGATGATTTCTTCGTTAAGTTCTTTACGGTAAAAACCTTCACGTTTTCCTTTTATCAGGTTGTTCCGTGTGGTTTTCAGTATTTTCTCACGTTTTATCCGTTTGAGTCTGAAATAACTTTCAGGGTAATATTTTTTTAAGTCGAATTCGAGCGACGGGTTGTACTCCTTCAACATTTGAAGATGAAAATGAAAGATCTGGAATACCTCCTGCAGGGCATTTTCCGAATTGCTTTTTTGTTTCTGCAGACGGAGATCGTTAAACAATATTTCCTGATCAATAACTGCATTCACGAGATGCAGTTTATCCGAAAAATGTTCATAAAGCGTTTTTTTGGAGATACCAAGTTCACGGGCAACATCGTCCATTGTGATACTCTTGATGCCGTATTTTTTATAGAGTTGTGCCACCTTGCGGATGATATCTTTGTCTTTTGCATTCATGGTTATTGTGCTTTGGTTAAGAGAATTTCCAGTTTTTCAGCTGATTTCAGAAGATTGAGTCCTGCAGAGATAAAATCACTTTCCGCATTGAGAAACTGGTTGTGTGTGTTTAACAAATCAAGACTTGAAGCCATGCCATGGGTATATTTTTCGGTTGTTTTCCGATAAATTTTCTCCGCCACCTTGCGATTTTTCAGCTTATTTTCGTAAACACTCAAAGAATTATAGTAATTGTTTTTGGTTGTCTGGTATTGGATGCCAAGTTGTGAAGCTGTTTGTCGTGTCAAAACCTGTGCCTGCTCATAGGCAATTTTGGCCTGTTTTAGTTTCGCTATACGTTCGCCGCTCGACAAAATGGGAATACTCATGGTAATTCCGTAAGAGGCGCTCTGATACCATTTTCCCGAATTAAAGAAATTCCACACATCTCGCTGCCCCTGTGTTTGATAGTTTACGATGGCATTGATAGCGGGAATAAAAGCCACTTTTGCGAGCTTCACCTGTAAATCCAGCAGCTTTTTATTCGTAATCACAGACTGGAAATCAACATTGTCAGTCAGGTTAAAAGACTGTAGCAGAAGCGGGTCGTGTGTTTTTATACGAATAAGCTGCGGCAACGTTTGGGTAAGCACTACGCTGTCGTTTTCTCCCAAACCGAGATAAAATTTCAGATAAGCCTGTGCAATATTATACTGATTTTTTAAAAAAGTCCGGGAAGCCTGCAGGTTGGCTACCAGCAGGTTCATCTGGTCTACGTCCACATCTTTTGCCATGCCGGCTTTGTAAATCTGTTGCGTTTCTTTGGCAAGTTTTTGGGTGGTGCGAAGCGTAGAGTCAATAATTCGCAAACTTTCAGCGACCGACAACACATTAAAGTAAGCATCGGAAACCTGTTCTTTAACTGCCAGTTTGTTCTTAAAAAATTCTTTGTCGGTGTGTTCCAAAGATACCCGTGCAGCTTTCAAGCCAATGAAATAACGTCCATCAAATATTAACTGTCGAAGGCTTCCGCTCAGGTCAGCGCTGTATTTTGTTCCGAATTGTACGGCAATATCCTGTCCGGGTCTTCCGGTCACATCCCCCGGCAAAATAAAGACCGGACGTGCAATATTATCTTTGTAATTAATGGCAGCGTTTACCTGCGGAAGTCCCTGTGCCACCGATTCTTTGATTTTCAGCTTGGCAATTTCCAGATCTTTCCCCGAGTTAATCACGCCGTAATTATGTACCATGGAATAATCCACAGCCTGCTTTAGCGAGAAGTGCTTCACTTTGTGTGGAGACAGCGACAAAGAGTTCGTTCCCTGTGCATTTAAAACACCGCCACCAGCCAAAAGCAGGAAAAGCAAAAAACTTATTTTTTTTATTTTCATAATCCCCTCTTTTTGATTGAGGCTGCAAATATATAAAAAATAAACTTTGGAAACTTTTTTTGTAAAAAAGTTTCCAAAGGCTGCATATTTTTTCCCTGAAAGATTTCCTTCAATGGTTCTAACCGGAAAACACAGGGCAATATCCTTTACCGGCAAGCGGTTCCAAAGCTTTTAGGGGACTTCTAATAATTACTTCGCATCAAGATTTTCAGAGTTTTTTATAGACGATGAAAATTTTTGATGCACTATCGGGATAATGCAAGAAAGTTTGAAGAAGTATATGAAAAACTCTGGAAACCC
>CAJVXP010000001.1 GCA_913009685.1 uncultured Bacteroidota bacterium | reverse complement strand
CAGGTATTAATAAAGGAGATGAACGAAAGTGAACCATTGATGAGGTGTCGAGAAGTGCGTACATCCAGTCAAAAGCTACAAAGTATGCTATGGAGTTAAAAGTAGTGTTTCAAAGCACTAAGTACGGATGTAACCTGTTTACTTTCCGTATGGCTGGCGTCATTCAGATGGCATGACCTTTATTTAGGCTTATTTACGGAACTCGGGAACCTGTATAATGATGTAAAGTGAAATGCGCAATAAGCACAACTTTGGATATTCCGGTCATATTGTGCCAGTGATTCCGGGCATGTTGTGCCAGGAATTTAACCCGACCTTGACATCCGTTGTCCGCTTCACAAAAAATCCGCAATATCCAGCCCTTGTTTTCTTTGTTCTTCCGTGGCGTGTTTTTCGAGATAGTTGGAAACAATAATGGGGAAGTCAAGGGAAGCGGCGGTTTTTTCGCTTTCCACAATGGCCACCGGTGCATCGGGAACCTCAGCGAGCAGGTGTTCGCCGAAAAGGCACTGTGAGAGATTATAGCCTCCTTATTACACATTAAACCTAATGTGCATGATGTCGCCATCATCTACTACGTAATTTTTTCCTTCCACATGAAACTTCCCCGCTTCTTTCACTGCCTGTTCCGAACCATAATGGATAAAATCTTCATATTTCATCACTTCGGCCCGGATAAATCCACGCTCCAGGTCGCTGTGTATCACGCCGGCTGCCTGTGGAGCTGTCATGCCTTTGTGAATGGTCCAGGCGCGGTTTTCAGTTTTCCCAATGGTAAAAAACGATTGCAAATTCAGTACATCGTAGGCGGCGCGTACCAGCTTGTTCACCCCGGGCTCTTTCAATCCGGCATCTTCAAGAAAAGCTTTCCGGTCTTCTTGATCATCCAGCTCAGCGATCTCGGCTTCCAGCTCACCGGCAATAATCAACACCTTGGCGTTTTCCGGCAAGGCTGCTTTGACCTTTTCCACGTAAGCGTTGCCTGAGACTGCCGAAGCATCATCCACGTTGCAAACATATATAACGGGTTTGGCAGTCAGCAACAGTAAATCGTGAATATACTGCTCATCTCCATCTTCAACGTGAGCCGTGCAGGCATTACCGAAATTTTCCAAATGTTCTTTGTAAATAGTCAGCGCTTCAATGCCTTTTTTTGCCTCTTTGTTACCGGTTTTGGCCAGTTTTTCCAGCCGTTGCAGCTTACGCGTTACTAAATCCAGGTCGCGCACCTGTAATTCAAAATCCACAATTTCCAAGTCCCGCACCGGATCAACAGAGCCTTCGATATGAGGCAGGTTATCATCGTCGAAGCAGCGTAGCACGTGAATCAGTGCATCGGTTTGCTGCACATCGGCCAGAAACTTGTTCCCGACGCCTTCGCCCTGGCTTGCACCTTTGGCAAGGCCGGGCAGATCGACAATCTCCACCGTGGCCGGGACAAGCTTGTCAGCCGGAAGCAGTTTATCCAGTTCGTACAACCGCTGGTCGGGCACATCCACCACGCCAATGTTTGATTTGGTCGCGCTGAAAGCATAATTCGAGCTTTCCGCTTTGGTGTTCGACATACAGTTGAAAATGGTGGTTTTCCCCGTATTGGTCAACCCGATAATTCCACAATTTAAGGCCATTTTATCAATATTTTTTATAAAAATTCCGGCAAAAACAGCATAGCTTGTTTTTACTTTTTGAAGCAGCAAAGATACGGAATTCCGGCCGGATTAAAAATCCTCAAGCTCAATAGTTCGGGATGACATGTCCCGCACAATGGAAATATCATTTACAGTAAAACAGACCATTTTTCCCTATTTTTGTGTAAAAATAAAAATATGGTTTATACGCTGGGCGAAATGTTGCTGGATGTGATGGTGGGACAGGAAACAGAAATTCCACGGGAAGCTTTTATAAAACACGGCCATCCCGGAGGGGCCATGCTCAATGCGGCGGTGTCGCTGGCGCGAAGCAGGGTGGATACGGCTTTAATTTCCGAAGTCGGGGATGATGATGTGGCTGCTTTTCTTGTGGACTTTTTACAGAAAAACGGTGTCCGGACACAATTCATAAAGCAGTATCCGCATTCTACGACATCAGTAGCTATTGCCCGGCTGGATGACCAAAAGAAAGCGCATTACACTTTTCTAAATAACTATCCTGACCGGCGCAGCCTGTTTTCTCCCGGACGTTTTTCATCTGCCGACATTCTGCTTTTCGGCTCTTTGTACGCTCTTGACCCGGCAATCCGTCCGGAAATACAAAACATTTTATACGCCGCAATCGCAGCGAAAAGCATCCTTATGTATGATCCCAACATCCGGAAGTCGGAACAGTTCACAAACAAAAAGCAAAAAGAGGCACTCCTGGAAAACTTCCGGCTGGCGACTATCATCAAAGGCTCGGATGAAGATTTTGATGCTGTTTTTGGTCAGCAATCGGCTGAAAAGCACGCTTTGTCTCTTCAAAAGATTAATCCTAAGGCGCTGATTCTTATCACCATCGGGGCGAAGGGCGCCCTGTCCGTACAGGGAAACCGGGTATTCAAAAAAGAAGCCTTGAAAGTACCGGTGGTCAGCACCATTGGCGCCGGAGATGGGTTTAATGCCGGTGTTATTGCGGAAATTGTGAACAACAGGTTCACAAAAGGACAACTCCCATACAATATAGAAAAACTACTGGAAGGAGGCATTGCTTATTCTGCAGCCGTTTGTAGTTCGGCAGATAACTACATTCAGGCAAAAATTTAATCAGGCTTTGGTAAAAAGAAAAAGCGGAAACAGCATGGGCTACTTATTATAATATTTCTATTTTTGACTTATGAAGAAAAGATGGTTTCCTCTTTTGGCTTTGTTTCTGACGATTCTTTTGTTTTCGGGGCAGGCGGAAGCACAGTATTATCTCACCGGCCAGGAGCCGGCTTCCATAAAATGGCGACAAATCAAGACCAAAGAATTCCGGCTGATTTTTCCCAAAGGCTATGAGAAAATCGCCAACTACTACATGAATTTACTGCAGCTTTCGGCGCCTTACATAAACACCCCGTACCACGCCCGTATGCGGCGGCTGAGCATTGTGTTGCACAACCGCTCCACCACCTCCAACGCCATGGTTTCGCCGGCACCTTTTCATGCCGATTTTTTTGAAATGCCTTCGCAGGAAATATATGCCCAAAACTGGCAAAAGCAACTTACACTGCACGAATACCGCCATGCCGTTCAGATGTGCAAAATGCGGCAGGGTTTCGGTAATGTGGTGTACTACCTTTTGGGTGACCAGGGAACGGCAGCGTTGTTCGGGCTTTATCTGCCCATGTGGTTTGTGGAAGGCGATGCCGTCTGGAGCGAAACTGTCCACAGCAACAGTGGCCGCGGCCGTTTGCCGGAGTTTGTCTATCCGTTGAAAGCGCAAGTGCTTGACAAGAAAATTTACGGTTATGACAAAGCCCTGTTCGGCTCCTTCCGTAATTTTGTCCCTGATCATTACACTCTGGGCTACCAACTTGTTTCGCAAGGGATAAAAAACTATGGTACAGTACTTTGGAACGATGTGCTAAATCAGGTTTCCCGCAAAGGTTATACCTTTGTTCCGTTTACCCACCGGCTGAAAAAAAACACCGGAAACAAAAAGGTTAAATTTTACAAAGCCATCATGGACGACCTGAAAAACCAGTGGCATACACAGGACAAGCCAGAGGAAAACGTTTCCGGATTTCCCGTATCAGACCGCTTTTACACCAGCTACCTGTTTCCACAGGTACTGCCCGATGGGAGCATAATCGCCGAGAAAACCTCCATCGACGATATCAACCGTTTTGTAAAGATTGATGCCAATGGAAAAGTTACCCGGCTGTTTACGCCCGGTTTCGACTTTAAAGAGTCGCTTTCAGCCAACGACAGCCTCATCTGCTGGAACGAAACAGCTTTCGACCCGCGTTGGTCAAACCGTGATTATTCGGTCATCAAAGTTTACAACTATAAAACCAAAAAGCTGAGGCAACTCACCCGTCGCAGCCGCTATTTTGCCCCGGCGCTGTCGCCCGATGGGAAAACCATTGTAGCCGTCAGGGTGGATATGCAGCAAAACTATTTCCTCGACTTTCTAAATGCTGCCACCGGAAAGAGGCTACGTGAATTTCACACGCCCGGGAACCTGTTTTTTATGACACCGCACTGGTCGGCTGATGGAAAAAATGTTGTTACTGTTGTCCTCGGTAACAAAGGTAAATCCATCCTGCTGCTGAACACGTCTACCATGAAAGCAAAGCAGCTTCTTCCATTTTCCTTTACGGAAATCAAGTGGCCGGTGATGCACGGCCGGCAGGTGGTTTATACGGGAACTTACGAAGGCAGGGACAACTTGTATGCCATAGATGTGGCTACAGGCAAGACATATAGGGTTTTCAACAGCCGTTTTGGCGCTACTGAGGCCGCTTTTTCACCCGGCGGCAATAAACTCTGCTTTAGCCGCTACACCGCCGACGGCTATAAAACTGCTTTCGTATCTTTTAATCCGGATACTTTGAAACCGTTTGACGTTACCACAGCGCATCATGAATATCTCGTGGACAAGTTACGCAGGAAAAACACTTTTGACCTCGATGATTCCATTGTTCCTGGGAAAAAATATCCCGTTAAAAAGTACAGCCGCTTGGGGCATCTTTTCAACCCACACTCATGGGCGCCACTTTCGCTTGATATGGACAATTACACTATCAGGCCGGGCGTTATGCTCATGTCGCAAAACGACCTGAGTACAGCTGTTACACTTCTCGGCTGGACCTATAACCGGAACGAACGAACCGGAAAATTTAATTTCAGTTTTCGCTACCTCGGCTGGTATCCTGCCATGGGAATCGGGGTAACGTATGGTAACCGTCGCAGCCGGTTTACCGATAACAGTGGCGTTTCGCATGAAATTTTCTGGCACGAAACACATCTCTCTTACAACATTAGTTTGCCGTTGAACTTTACCCACAGCAAATGGATTAACGGATTGCAGCCTTATGTGGCTTTTTCCGAAAAATTCCTGCAAATGGGAGCCGGCTATCCGTATGAATTAACTACCATGCACTATGAGCTTTATGCCTATAACCTGTACAAGCGCTCACCAAAGGATATGTACGCCAGATGGGGACAGACTATCCGGGTTGATTACCAGAACACACTGTTTTCTGATAATCCGGGCAACCAGTTTGCTGTGCAAAGTCATTTTTATTTCCCCGGTTTTGTCCGGCATCAGGGGCTGGCGCTCTATTTCGGATACGACAAACGGTTACGGGGTAATTATTCTTTCAGTACGCTGGTAGATATTCCCCGTGGCTACGCAAACATTTACGAAGATAAAATGACCGTTTTCATGACCGATTATGCGTTTCCCATCGCCTATCCCGACATGGACTGGCAGGGAGCGATGTATCTGAAGCGGATCTATGCCCATGCTTTTTACGATTTTATGAGAGGGGAAACTGCCGGTGTGGATACCGACTACACCAGCACCGGACTGGAACTTTACACCGACTGGAATTTTTTGAGCTTTTTCCCCAATGTTATGCTGGGATTACGCTGGTCATATTGCATTAACCGGGATTCCCAAACCTTTGATCTTTTGTTTCGTATAAGCTTTTAAACAAAAACCATAAAATCATGATGTATTCCATTTTAGAATTTCTGAGCACAGTAGTTTCCATATTGATAATCGGTGCACTGCTTCCGGGTATTCGTATCAAAGGTTCCGCTTTTTGGACAGCCAGTCTTGTTGCCATCGTGCTGGCTGTTCTGAACTTTCTAATTTATCCGTTTATGGTGATTTTAACACTACCCATCACCATTCTTACCTTTGGACTTTTTCTGCTGGTTATCAATGCGTTCATTGTTAAACTGGTTTCATGGATTATTCCCCAGTTTGAAGTGGATAATTTCTGGTGGGCGCTGTTTTTCAGCATACTACTCAGTGCCGTTATGCTTTTCTTTGAGATGTTTCTCTTCCCAATGGATTAATGTCTCATACCAGATTGTCATTTGAACTGCGTCTTATTCCGCTTTATTCATACAAGAGAGTGGAGCGAATTGTATGCAGGTTGGAATAATGGCGTTTTAGAGTGATGTGCGAAAGCGATATTTACAGATTAAAGTCTTCACAAAAACCTTTATTCCTCCCAACACTCATTACCACATTAGCACATTACCACATTAACCCTTCTTCAAATACTTATCCAACACTTTGAAAAGGTCCAGTTTTCGTGTGGGTTTACGCAGGAAGGCAACACAGCCTGCTGCTTTGGCTTCCTCCTGATTTTCCAGGGAAGTGTAAGCAGTTTGTGCAATGATCGTCAAATCGGGATTCTGTTTTTTTATCAGGCGGGTAGCCTCAAGTCCGTTCATCCCGGGCATTTTAAGGTCCATAAGCACCAATTTGATCTCCGGATATTTTTTGCAAATGTCAACCGCCTCTTGCCCGTTAATGGCATGCAGAACCTTTATGCCGGGTTGGTATTTTTTTAAAAGGATCTCCAGATACTGGTAGTTTACTTCTTCGTCTTCTGTTACCAGTATAGTGATACGTTCCGGCGATGACTCCGTGGTTTTTTCCAGCATCAAAACTAATTCCGGCTCAACAGGCAGATAAGGAATTTCCACAAAGAATGTGGAGCCTTTTCCTCTCTCTGACTCGAGACGGATTTTCCCATCCAGCAATTCGGTATTTCCTTTTACGATGGACAGGCCGAGACCCAGCCCGCCCGTGCTCCGTGAGAGTTTTTTATCTTCCTGCGAAAACTGCTCAAAAATAAGCTCGCGGGCATTATAACTTATGCCAATGCCGGTATCTTTTACATAAAATTCCAGTTTGTTTCCCTTCCGGTTGTACCCCATTTCCACATACCCCTGCTGGGTAAACTTCAGGGCATTCTCCAGCAGGTTGTCGATAATCTTATGTAGTTTTCCTCCATCAACATAAATCCGGGCAGCCTCATCGGGCAACCCTTTTTTTACATACAACGATAAACCTTTATCTCTGGCTTTCCGGTCGAATTCGGAAAAACACTGCATAAGTACCTCATTGACGTTGAGTTTGGTATCTTCTTTTTTGACCTGTCGGGTTTGCAATTTTGAAACCTCCAGTATCTCATCAATGATATGTAGCAGTTGCCGGGTGCTGTTTTGGATAATCTGGACATAATTTTTTCTGCTCCCCGGGCTTAGGCCATCATCATCGAGCAGCGAAGCAAAACCCATAATCCCGTTCATCGGGGTGCGGATTTCATGCGACATATTGGCCAAAAATTCACTCTTCAGCTTGTTGCTTTCTTCCGCTTTCTGTTTTGCTTTTCGCAGTTCTACTTCCATCTCTTTTTGTTTGGTAATATCTTCTTTAACGGCGATATAATGCGTTGTCTCTCCTTCCTCGTTCTGAACCGGTGAGATACTGACCAATTCCCAATAAAGGGTGTTATCTTTTTTTCGGTTTATTAACTCGCCATGCCACTCTTTTCCTGCGGTAATGGCTTTCCAAAGTTCTTTGTAGATATCGTTCGACATTTTCCCGGATTTTAATATCCGGGGATTCATGCCCAGGGTTTCTTCTACGGTATAGCCTGTTATTTCCGTGAACTTTTTGTTCACATATTCGATTGCTCCTTCCGGGTTGGTAATGATGATGGATGCAGGACTCTGCTCTACAACGAGAGAAAATTGTCGGATTTTTTCTTCGTTTTTTTTCCGTTCACTGATATCACGGGCAATACTCAGTACAAATTTTTCATCACCAATTTTAACGATGTCCGAATTAATCTCCACCGGAAATTCCCGGCCGTCTTTTTTGAGAAAAACAGTTTCAAACTCTATCATCTGGCCAAGGGCAAAATTACTCCAACAGTGGGCTTTTTGCTTTTTGGCCAATGCCGGCGGAATCAGGTCAAAAATTTTCATTTGCAAAAGTTCCTGCAACGAATAGCCAAGGCTTTTGGCCGTTTTTTCATTGGCATCCATAATATTACCATCCATATCACAGAGGAAAATAGCGTCACCGGCTTGTTGCATGACTGTTTTGTATCGTTCGTTGCTGGCTTTTAGCTGGGCAATGGCATTTTTTCGCTCAATGAAAAGGGCTAACTGATTAGAAATAAAACTCAGCAGATGTTCGTCTTTTTGTGAAAAGGCGTTTGGATTGTCATAATGCATCAGTGCCAACACGCCAATAAAATTACTCCTGCTAATCAAAGGAATACCCATCCATACAGCCGAGGAACGTCCTATTCTTTGAATTTCTCCTTTTTGCTCAAGTTCTTTCTGCTGGGATTTGGTCAATGTGGTTAATTTTCCTTTCCGGCGAACATATTCAATAAGACCTGTTTTCATATCGGGAAAGGTGTCTTGCTGAAGGACTGCCTTTTTATTCTTAAAATAGGGGAAATAATAGAGGTGATGAGCCGCATCATGTAAAGCAACATACGCATTACTTACCTCTACAACCTGATTGATAATCACCTGGACTTTAGTGAGAAACGACTCAAGCTCCTCTTCCGTAGCAGCAGCATGGGCAATTTCAAAAAGCACTTTTTGCCGCAGTGCGGCTTCCTGCTTTTCTTTTTCCATTTCGATGTTGAACAAGGCATAGGAAAGGTCGCCGGTAACCTCATGGAACAACCCAAGTTCTTCATCGTTTATGAAAGCATCCGGAGGTACACTTATGGTAATTACTCCAAATTTCTTTTTTTGATAAACCAGCATTTTGCTTAGCACAGAACAGGTGGGATAGGCTTTGCCCAGAGGACATTCTTTCGGGGTTTTAATGTTGTGTTCGAGGATGACGACTTCATTGGTTTGCTCAGCCTGTATCACGCATGGAGGCAATTTGTTCTTGCGAAGATTCTCTGCGAGAAGCTTAAAGCCTTCAGGTTTGAAACCGGAAAAAGCATTAATATATCCCAGTTTCCCCTCTTCATCGAACAACGATATCCAGGCTGCCACATAACTCTGCTCGCCGGTAAACATTTCACAGACCTGTTGTATGAGCTTCAGTTCGTCTTTTTCGCGCATAATCAGCTGGTTGATATTTCGGATAGCTTTTAAAATACGGTTTAGATGTCGCACGGTATGGTCGGCAAGCTGTTTCTCGTATTCTGTTTTTTTCTGTGCAATGGCTCCTTTAACCGCTTCTCCGATCCGGGTAATATGCTCCTTAATGACATAGTCATCAGCCCCGGCTTTCATGCATTTTACTGCCGTAGCCTCGTTGGTTGAACCGGTAGTAATGATGAAAGGCAAAAACGGTTTTTCATTGTTTCTGATTTTTAGTGCTTCCATTCCGTCAAAGGCGGGCAGCACATAATCAGAAATCACAATATCGTATGGTTGTGTTATTTCAGTTAGATATTCTTTTCTTGTCTCAATAACTTTTAGATCAAAATGCTCAAAGCTTTTCAACAAAGCTCTTTCCAGTAACTTAACATCTGCTGCATTGTCCTCAAGTAACAATATTTTTAATGTCTTTTTCATAATTCAGATTGATTAGTGCTTTCGGAAAGCGTAAAAAAGACAGTAGCCCCTTTCCCTTTTTTACTTTTTGCCCATATTTTCCCTTTATGCCGGGTAACAATACGTTTGGCAATGGCAAGGCCGATACCTGTTCCTTCAAAATCTTTTTTGGAATGCAGCCTGCGAAAAGCCTCAAACATTTTTCCGGATGTCTCTTCATCAAACCCGACTCCATTGTCTTTTACATAAAAAACAGTTTCTTTTGCTTCGTTATCTTTGCTGTAGCCTATTTCCACTAACGGCTGTAGCTGTAGCGAAGAGTATTTCAAGGCATTGGAAAGCAGGTTGGCCATTAGCTGTTTGATTAAGGTGTAGTCAGCAAAAACAGGAGGGAGCTGGTGGATTTTAAACCGGGCATGAGGTAAGTTGTATTCTTTTTGTTGCTCGGAGAAGATGGATTGTGCCAGCGGCTTTAAGTCGAACTCAACAAAGTTCAGGTTCTTGCGTCCGGTACGCGAAAGCTTCAGGAGGGCATCAATAATCTCCGACATACTGTCTGTTTCGGAAAGAATGTCGTCGATAAGCACGCGCCCCTCTTTGTCGAGTTTTGGATAATAATCTTCTTTTAAAATATTGGTAAAGCCCCCGATGGCACGTAACGGCGCTTTCAGGTCGTGAGATACGGAATAGGAAAAGGCTTCTAAATCATGATTCAGGTTTTTTAAGGCCTGGTTTGAATGGCGTAATTCCTGCTGAACCATCTGCATGTCATTCAGCAGCTTAGCCATATCATGTTGTTTTTTCTTTAGGCTGGCTGTGCGATCCATAACTTTCTTTTCCAATGACTCGTTCAGCTCTTTCAGTTTATCTTCTGTTTCTTTAAGCTGGGTGATATCCTGAACTGTTCCGTGTGTCCGGATGACTTTTCCTTTTTCATTATGAAAACTTCTCCCTCTTTCGATGACCCATTTTATTCTTCCGTCTTTAAACAAAAGACGATGGACATATTTGAATGAAGTTCCATTTCTAACGGACTTTTTCAGTACTTCACGTGCTGTTTTTAAATCATCGGGATGAATGGCTTTCCGGAAGTAGTCATAATCAAGATTTTGAGATGGGTCTAACTCAAGCAAAAGGTACATTTCATCAGACCAATAGAGCTCTCTCGTTTGCCAGTTCATTTCCCAGCTTCCGATTTTACCAATTTCCTGTGCTTCTTTTAAACGTTCCGTATTCTTCGCCAGTTCTTCACGGATATGTTTTTCCCGGGTAATGTCCATGGAGATGGAAAGAATGGCCGGCTTGTTGTCTTCAAGAAGAATAAGGGTTTCATATAGATGAAGAAAGAGGATCTCTCCGTTTTTACGGATATTTACAACCTCTTTTTCTACGATTTTGTTCTTGGGAATGGTTGGAATATAACTCAATATTTGCTCTTTCTTTTCCTGCAAAGGATTATTCACAACATTCCAGATTTTTTCTCCGACAAGTTCCTTCGCAGTGTAGCCGATGTTTTTGCAATAGGTAGGATTCGCCTCCAAAATGGTACCTGTCTCATCCATCAGCAGAACGCCGGCCGGAGAATGATGGAACAATGTTCTGTAGCGTTGTTCGCTATGCTGTAAAGCTTTGTGTGCTTTTATATATTCCTCCATATTCCGGGTAACGGATAAGATATGCGGCACCCCGTTGATATCAATGATGTTGGCAGACATTAAACCATGTATGATGTCTCCGTTTTTCTTTCTGAACAGGGCAGGGAAATTATGAACAAAACCTTTTTCTTTTAATATCTCTACCAGCTCATTCCTTTTTTCTTTATCTGCCCAAATATCAATTTCGAGAGAAGTTTTTCCAATTACATCTTTTTGTGTATAACCGGTAATGGCTGTAAAACCATAGTTAATTTCCACGTACATTCCATCTTCCATCCGGTTAATGCTGATGGAATCAGGAGAGATTTTAAACGCTGTTCTGAATTTTAGTTCGCTTTGTACCAGCGCACGGTTTGTCCTCAGGTAATCCTCAATATTTTTAGTGAACGTAAAAAGGTAAGGCTCTCCGTTCATCTCCATAAGGTCTGCCGATACTAACGTACGCACAATCTCCCCGTTTTTTTTCTTAAGGTGTATAGGGTAGTTCTGAATTGTTCGGTTTTTTTTCAGTCTTTCGACAAAAGGTTTCCTGTCGTCAGGATTTTCCCAAAGGTCAAGTTCGATGGAAGTCTTTCCTAAAGCTTCCTCTTTTGTATAGCCGAAAATATTCGTAAACCCCTCATTTACTTCCATATATTTACCATCGCTCACGCGGCTAATAGTAACAGAATCAGGAGAGGTAACAAAAACTTTTCTAAATTTTTCCTCGCTTTTTGCCAATTCTTTTTGAGCTTTGGTACGTTCGGTAATATCATAAATGGTTGCAATTATTACTTCTTTATTTTCATAGTCAATACTTCCGCTGTGTACTTCCACATCCCTGATTTCGTTATTTGCCAGCCGGTGTTGTCCGGTAAAATAGTTTCGCTTTCCTGTACGTGCTTCGTGCCGTATTTCTGCTAATTCTTTTTCAGAAAGAGCAACAATTAACTGATGAGTATACATCTGTGTCAGTACCTCATAAGGATAACCATGAAATTTGACGGCAGCATCATTGGCATCCAAAATCCTTCCATCGGAAGGATCAAGTATCAGCATTATCGCATTATTTTTCTTGAAGAAAGAAAGATAAAGCTCTCTGTTTTTGGCTACTTCCTGCTCATACAGCATTTTGTAGTCATTGGGAGATGCTACTACTGATTTTCCGGAGTTGCTCTTTTTTTCGGAAATTCGGAAATTCTCACTGCTGGCTTTGTCCTGATTCATGCTTTGAGCTTAAAAAACTGTGTTGGATTGTCGGTTCCGGTAAAGGTATTCTTTTTGATAAGTAACTATTGGAAAACTTACAATCTCAAATTCAATATTCAAAAATAATGAATTTTGATGAAAATGGCAAATAATAAATTGTCTTTTTTGACTATGTAGCTTTTCCGGTCGCTTCTATCATCCCGCTTGAAGTATTGGTAACGCCACAATCAAAAATATTATTTCTCCGGCTTATGGCTATTCGGAAAACAGAATGTACCTTTGTACTTTTAATAATGATTTCTATGGACAAAACAGGAACAGCCGGAAACAGAGGCCCCCGAGTCCGCTCGGATGTGTGGGTTGAGGTTTCCCCGGTACTCAGTGGCGGCATACAGATAAACATCAAAAGTAAGGTAAAAGCGCTTTTCGGAAGACAGATTCGGGAACTTGCGGAAGAGGTACTCCGTTTTTTTGAATTGGAGAACGCTCACGTTTTCATCGAAGATGCCGGCGCTGTTGATTTTGTGCTGGCGGCACGCCTTGAAGCAGCCATAAAACAGGTAACAAAGACAGAAAAGGAATTTTTGTTTCCGCTTTTGGAAGAGAATACCACAGCAACAAAAAAGGATAATTTTCGTTTTTCACGGCTTTATCTGCCGGGGAATTCACCCAAACTGATGATAAACGCCGGGGTGCACAAACCCAACGGCCTGATACTCGACCTGGAGGATGCCGTGGCTCCCGCCAAAAAATTTGAAGCCCGTTTTCTGGTACGGAATGCCCTGCGTACACTTCGTTTTTATGGTGCCGAACGTATGGTCCGCATCAATCAGGGAGCAAGAGGGCTGGAAGATTTGAACTATGTGATTCCTCATCATGCCAACATGATTTTGATTCCCAAGTGTGAATCGGAAAAGGATATCCGGCAGGTAGCTGAGAAAGTGGAACAATTGCGAGAGCAACACGAAATTACTCATCCCGTGTGGTTTATGCCGATTATAGAAAGTGCCAAAGGTGTTATGAATGCTTATCAGATTGCCGGCGCCGACCCGCATGTGGCTGCAATGGCTATTGGCCTGGAAGATTATACTGCCGATTTGGGGACTCACCGTACCAACGAAGGGATAGAGTCGTTTTTTGCACGTTCCATGGTAGTGAATGCTTCCCGGGCAGCCGGCATTCAGCCTATTGACTCCGTGTTTTCCGATGTGTCGGATATGGAAGCCCTGGCCGAAAATGTAAAACGTTCCAAGGCTCTCGGCTTTGACGGAATGGGATGCATTCATCCGCGGCAAATCAAGGTGATTCATGAGAATTTTGCTCCGGATGCAGCCGAAATAGATAAAGCCAAAAAGATATTTCTTGCTTTTAAAGAGGCGGAAGCCAAAGGTTTGGGCGTGGTCTCCCTCGGTTCCAAAATGATTGACCCACCGGTGGTAAAGCGGGCGATGAACACCATTAAATTGGCTGTAAACACCGGAAAACTAAACAAAAACTGGATGGAAAATTGATTTGGAAGATTAAAAACTTAAAAGGTGAAAATAAGTAAGTGAAAACGGTCAGCCATATTCAGGCATCAACAACAACAATTCACCATTAACCAGTAATTAACCAAAACAAAATGAAAAAATACGATAAAGTTGTTAAAAATGCTGCGGGACGTCAGGTACCGACCATAATTAATGGCGAAGAACATGTGCCCTTTATGGGCGTGGGAAAACACAAACCCGCCGGCAGAAAATATGCACCCCGCATTGCCAGCTGTGCCGATTATCCGGAAGATGGTAACAAAGAGGTTTCCAGTCTCAAAGAGGCTCTCATTAATGCCGGATTGCGTGATGGCATGACTATTTCTACGCATCATCATTTTCGCGATGGCGACCTTATTGCTAACCAGATCTTTGATATTGCCCATGAGCTGGGCGTGAAAAACCTGCGATGGTTTCCCTCGGCCAGCTTTCCGTGTCACGGGCATTTGATTCCTTATCTTGAAGATGGTACCATCAACCGGATTGAAGGCAGTATGAACGGGGCTCTCGGGAGATTTTGTTCCGAAGGAAAAATGGCCGGACTGGGCGTTTTACGTTCCCATGGCGGTCGTTATCAGGCGGTGCAGGATGGCGAAGTGCAGATTGATATTGCCGTCATTGCAGCTCCTACGGCCGATTCTTTCGGTAATGCCAACGGCGTAAACGGTAGTGCGGCCTGTGGGTTGCTGGGCTTTGCCCTCGCCGACTCGCAATACGCCGACAAAGTGATTGTTGTTACGGATAACCTTGTACCGTTTCCGGCCATTCCGTGGCAGATTCACGGGAATTATGTTGATTATGTGGTAAAAGTGGAACAGGTGGGGATTGCTGAAAAGATTATTTCCGGGACGACAAAAATTACTAAAAGCCCTGACCGGCTGTTGATTGCCGAAATGACGGCTCGCTTTTGCGAAGCTGTCGGACTGATTCATGACGGTTTTTCCTACCAGGCAGGCGCTGGCGGAACAGCACTCTCAATTGGAAATTATTTCGGTGATATCTTGCGCAAAAACAGGTGGAAAGCGCGGTTTATCCGTGCCGGAAGCAACAAATATCCGGTGGAAATGCTGGAAGAAGGTCTGGTAGAATACATCCTCGATGGCCAGACTTTCGACATGGAAGGCATCCGTTCCATGCGCGAAAACCCAAACCATGTCTGGACTTCGCCATTTACTTCGTACAATTATCACGGAAAAGGCAACTTTGCTTCGCTGGTGGATGTGGTGGTACTGGGCGCAACGGAAGTCGATGTGAATTTTAATGCCAACGTGGTCAGTCATTCGGATGGTTACCTCCTGCATGGCATTGGTGGGTGGCAAAATACCCTTTTCGGGAAAACAACCATTTTGCCCGTTCCGCTGTTCCGCGACCGTATTCCGGTTATCCGCGATGAGGTAACCACCCTTTGCGCTCCGGGCGAAATGATTGATGTCATCGTTACCGAACGTGGAATTGCCATTAATCCGCTACGCAAAGATTTGATAACGAAAGCCAATGGCATTGGACTGCCTGTTAAAACCATTCAGGAGTTAAAAAAAGAAGCCGAGGCTATCTGCGGCGTACCGGATAAGCCCAATCTGAGTAACGAAATTGTGGCTGTCATTAAGTGGGTGGATGGTACGGTGCTGGATTCGGTGTATAAAGTGTTGGAATAAAAAGGACAAGGCACAGGCACAGCGGACGCTTGCGCCAGGAATATTTTTATTGGCACAAATGGCGCAAGCGTCCGCCAGGAATATTTTTATTGGCACAAATGGCGCAAGCGTCCGCCAGGAATATTTTTATTGGCACAAATGGCGCAAGCGTCCGCTTGTGCCAGGATTAAAAAACAACGAAATGCATCCTGAAAACCTGATACAAAAAACTTTGACATTTTATGATGTGGGAGCACTTCGGTCATACTCCAGATTGAAGCATGGATTTGCCAATGAGAGTTATAAGATTGTAACGGAACATGGTGTTTACCTTTTTCGTATTCATCAGCAGTCTCTGGAGAAAACTGAGAAAGAGCATCGTATGCTGGCCGTTTTAAAAGAGAGGCATTTCCCGGCGGCTTTTCCGGTGGCCGATAACAAAGGAAATACCGTGCAATTCATTGACAACCATCCTATTTCCCTGTATGATTTTGTGGGAGGACAAATACCGGAACTGAATCCGAAAACCGTAGCCGAAATTGCCGGAGCTCTGGCCAGACTTCATACTACAAACCTTAGCTGGATTCCTGAAAAAGTCAATAGCATCCGACCGGAAAAGGTGGCCAACCTGATCAGAAGATTTCCCACGGCCACAAATCCGCTGCCGGATACTTTTAATCTGTTTACCCGCTTGTGGAAACAGCTCGAACCTTTCCTACGTCAGAAACTGCCCACAGGGCTGATTCACGGGGATGTTTTCCCCGATAACACACTTTTTGAAGGCAATAAGATGAAAGCCATCATCGACTTTGAGCAATTTTGTACAGACCAACTACTTTTCGATGTGGCCATGTGCATCAATGGCTTTTGCTTTACGGACAATCGGCTGGATACTTCCCTATTGGAGATATTCCTGGATGCATATAACCAAAAGCGGCCTATGGAAAGCACGGAGAAAGAACTACTACCGCACTATATCCGATGGACTGCATTAGGTATGGCATCCTGGCATCTGCGTCATTATTTGATATTCAGAGCGGACGACAGGCAGGAAAAACGGGTTTTGGAATTGCTGAAAAGGGCGGAACATTTGCTTTCGGCATAAGCGGAAATTACCGTAAACATGAATTTCGGTAAATCGAAAATCTGCCGTCTTTTCGCAGATACTAATTTCGGTTTTCGGGATTTTTGGGAACAATTCAGGTGAATTTATCAACCAAAATATGAAAAAACAGTCCGAATAACTCAGGAAATACTAAGTTGATGCCGAAAATATTGATTTTTATTGAATTGGATCTTTGGCGTTGCAAACGTTATAATCAATAGTTTTGTTTGGGTGTCAAAATACACAGGTAAAACGAAATAAAACCGCGTTCTTTTTATTAAATACTTAAGCCTAAGGCTATTATGGTAGTAAGACATCGGTTTTTATTGATTTTTATAAAAATTCCCAATTGGGGAGACAGCTTTTTTGTATACGAAGATATCTATTTTTGACCTGATTAAGAGTTGAAAAATTTTCTATGCAAATGCGAAACAGGTATTCACATATAAACGGATTCGTAAAGGAAGCAGAAATTGCTTCCGCGGAGCTGTTTGTATATACCCGTAAATTTGTATTGGGGAAAAACTTTTTTAACAGCTCTACATCAACCTTATTCATTACTTTTTCTGCAAATGGTGATCAGGGAATCCAAAAGTACGGTCAATCCGCTACCCTGACAAGAATGAGCATTGCTAATAATCAACAGCAAAGCCAACAGCAAAGTCAACAGCAAAATCAACAGAATTTCAATTGGAATTCTAATCGGAAAAAGTAAGTCGTTTCAACAGCAAAATTTTTATTAAAAGGCTTATGAGTTTCCTCATAGGCCTTTATTGTTTAACTAAATATTTAATACTATGAAAAAGATTGAAGCAATTATCCGAAAGACAAAGTTTGAGGATGTAAAAGACGCTTTAACAGAGGTGGGGATTGATTTCTTTTCCTTCTGGGAAATGCGTGGTGTAGGCCAGGCAAGAGAAGAACGGGCTTACCGGGGCGTGGTGTATGACACCAGTACCATTGAACGTTTGATGCTCTCCATCATCGTTCGTGATAAAAACGTTGATAAGACCGTGGCTTGCATAATGGAAGCAGGAAGAACCGGCGAAATAGGTGATGGGAAAATTTTTGTAGAGCCCATTGAAAAAGCCTATAGAATTCGCACGGGCGAAAGCGGGAATGACGCTTTATACATAAAAGGAATTGAAGAATAACATTTAAAAAAACAACTATGGATCATACTATTACATTAGAAACATTGGCACAGGCGAATAGTGCCCTAAGTGTCTCCATCGATACCGTTTGGGTTTTAATAGCATCAGCGCTTGTATTTTTTATGCAGGCGGGATTTGCTTTTGCTGAGGCCGGTTTTACACGTAAAAAAAATACCGTAAACATTCTAACCAAGAATCTGGTTGATTTTGCTGTGGGGTCTTTGGTGTTTTGGGCCGTTGGCTTTACATTGATGTTTGGATTAGATAAATGGGGCATCGTCGGTGTGCCTGTTTTATTTTCCACCGGACAATGGCATGGGCTTATCCCTCCCGAAGCATTTTTGATTTTTCAAACAGTATTTGCAGCCACCGCCGCCACTATCGTGTCGGGCGCTATGGCTGAGCGTACCGAATTCAGGGCTTACTTTTTCTATTCCATCTTTGTTACGGCAATCATATATCCTATTTCAGGGCATTGGATCTGGGGAGGAGGATGGTTGTCAACGCTATCAGTACCATTCCATGATTTTGCCGGATCTACGGTGGTTCACTCTTTGGGAGGATGGATGGCACTGGCAGGAGCTGTCGTCCTGGGTCCCCGCATAGGTAAATACAAAGGTAAAAAAGTAATGGCCATTCCAGGGCATAATATATCCTTTGCTACCTTGGGCGTTTTTATCCTTTGGTTAGGGTGGTTTGGGTTTAACCCCGGCTCGCAATTGGCAGCCTCGGGAACAAAAAACGCTTATGCCATCTCTCATATTTTTGTAACCACCAACCTTGCCGCTGCCGCCGGAACCCTTGCTGCTTTGTTAATTAGTTGGTGGCGATATAAAAAACCCAGTTTGAGTTTTGCCTTAAACGGAGCCCTTGCCGGATTAGTAGCTGTTACAGCCGGTTGTGATGTGGTTAGTTCGTCCGGAGCTATCGCTATCGGGCTTATTGCAGGAACTATTCTGGTCTATTCCGTTACTTTTATCGATCGTGTACTTCATATTGATGATCCCGTTGGCGCCATTTCGGTTCATGGAGTCGGTGGAGCTGTCGGAACCTTGCTGGTAGGCTTTTTTGCCCAAACAGGAGGTCTTTTTTACGGTGGAGGAAGCGGCTTACTGGTTTCTCAATTAATTGGGGTAGCCGCTGTTGCGGCCTGGGGACTTGGTGTCGGATTTATACTTTTCAAAAGTTTGGATGTCATTATAGGCTTAAGGGTTCCTAAAAGAATCGAAGAAGAAGGTCTTGATATTTACGAACACGGTGAAACAGCTTACAACTAGGTTGTCAGATTAACAGCTTTCCATAGCTTTCGGGCAGTCAGACCCGAAAGCTATGCTTTAATTCTCATTCGAAACAGGCTGTAAAAACTATTGAGCTGTATTTTCGGATTGAATTATTTATAAAAATCAGTATAACAGGCAAATTACTATAGTCTTTATCTTGGGAATTGCCATACTTCATCAATAATAAAATTACTTATTCATTTACTTAAAAATTTCATCTTATGAAAAAGATACAACTTACATTATTATTTGCTATTTTATTGGGAATAAATAGCCATGTAGTCGCTCAAAGTATTGATACTAAAAACAAGGTCGAAGTAACATTTGGAGCTGACTTATATAGCCGTTATGTATGGCGTGGTACACAATTTGGGGGCAACTCGCCCAGTTTACAGCCCAGCCTGTCTGCTTCTTATGGGAATCTTGAAATGGGGGCATGGGGAGCCTATTCGCTTGGCGGAACAAATTCATCTCAGGAAATGGACTTGTATTTAAGTTATTCATTTCTTAATGAACTGTTTACAGCTGTTTTCACCGATTACTACTTTCCAACTGAAGATGCGCCCTATAATTATTTTGATTACAGCAAAGGCAGTACCGGTCATGTTCTCGAAGCGGGTGTCAGCTTCAACGGGACAAAAGAAATACCGTTTTCTTTTAGTGCCTACGTGAATTTTTTCGGGGCAGATGCCATTCGTTTGAATGATGATCCGGCAAGTCTCAATTTTAATAAGAAAACAGGGATTCAATATTCTAATTATTTCGAGTTGGATTATAATACATCCGCCCGGAAAGTTGATCTCAGCCTGTTTGTAGGCGCAACCTTAAGCAAACCTAAAAAGGCAAATGCCAACACCGGTTTTGTGGGTGAATCAGGATATTATGGTAAAAATCCCGGAATTGTTAATTTGGGAATTACTGCATCGAAATCAGTGAAAATTACTAAGTATCATTCGGTTTCACTAACCGCATCTTTAATAACAAATCCACAGGCCAAAACAGTATTTCTTGTATTTGGAACTAAATTGGAATAAAATAGATGAGTCTGGTCTAAAAAGATAAATTGAAATAAAAAGTGGAAATCAGCATGCACCCTCTCCCTCCTTAAAGGGTGCACTGATTTTTAACTACTTCCCCTTCAGAACTTGTAACTTGTCCCGGCTTAGACGGAGAATCAAGGGGGTAAAAGTGGCTGAAATTATTTTATAACCTTTTTAGATCAGACTCATAAATGAATTTTAAATAATAACCAGTAGTTATTCTATCCCTATCGTTATGACAAATCTGTCCGGCTTTCCAGGAGGCTAAACCACTGACTCCCGGCTTTTTGTCAAGGATACGGCAGCTCATGGGCAGATACACAGGTTATTATTTTCCGAAAGGTTCACCTACTCGAATTTCGGATGGATGCTAATATAAACCGGTGATTTTTTAATTTTTGAACCTGACAGGTACCAGGGACGAATTTTGAAAACCAATCCGAGTCTTTCATACTCCTTTTTGCCGGCATCGCCAAGCATGACTTCCATTATTTGCTTTAACGACCCTGATTTCAGAAGGCGTGAAATATTAAGGTTTACTTTCACGGGAAAGAGGGTTGTCTCGCCGGGCAAAATCGTTATTTTCTTGTTTATCGTTCCACTGGCCAGCGTATCTTGTTTCATCTGAAGCAGCCAGTCCATTCCCGAAATAGAGGCTTTCCCGGAGAAAGGATTTCTGCCTTTTACGGAAATCTCCATGACCGATGGCATATCGCCTTTAATAAACCGAATCCCCAGTGTTATCATTTGTCCTAAATCCAGGTCTGAAGTTTTTTTTATTTGTGAAACATCAATCCCTGCAATGGAAAGTACTTTCACATCCCTGACGGAAAAGCGGCTGTTTACAAAACGGTCATATTCTTTGGCTTGCCGAAAAATGCCACAGGAAGTAAAAACAAGTACCAGGGTAAGCAGTGCCAAACCAATAACTTTACTTCCGGTAATAGCCGAAAACCGGGAAACAATTTGTTTCCTGGTTTGCCTGTTTTTTGTTGAATGATGAATCATGTTAGTGAGTCTGTGGTTTTTGTGTTCCGAAGGTAAAACTATCACCGGCTTCTGTAAAGCGTAAAAATACCTCTTTTTATTCGAAATTATATTTTATTGGCTCTTTTTCGCCTGGTTTCGTCGAGGATAATTTTGCGCAAACGCAGTGAGCGTGGCGTTACTTCGAGATATTCATCTTTGCGGATAATTTCCATGTACTCTTCGAGAGAAAATTTTATGGATGGCGGAATCAACACTTTGTTGTCAGAGCCGGAGGCGCGCATGTTGGTGAGTTTTTTTCCTTTGTTAATATTTATCACGATATCTTTGTCGCGGGAGCTTTCGCCGATAACCTGTCCGGCATACACTTCGTCGTTGGGTGAGATATAAAAACGTCCGCGGTCCACCAGTTTCCAAATGGCATAAGCAACAGCAGTACCGGTTTCCATTGAGATAAGTGCAGCATTGTTACGGGTTTGGAATTCCCCTTTCCATGGTTCATAGGCTTTAAAACGGTGGGCGATAATGGCTTCGCCTTCGGTTGACGTGAGAATAGCATTGCGCAAGCCAATGATTCCCCGTGAGGGAATACTGAATTCCAGCATCATCCGGTCGTTTTTAGGCTCCATGTTTTCGAATTCTCCTTTTCGCTGGGTAACCATGTCGATAACACGACCTGAAAAGTCTTCCGGTAACAAAACCGTAAGGCTTTCCACCGGTTCATGTTTAACACCATCTATTGTTTTGATAATTACTTTGGGCTGACCCAGCTGGAACTCGTAACCTTCACGGCGCATGGTTTCCACGAGAATGGAAAGATGAAGAATCCCCCTGCCAAAAACCAGATAAGCATCAGCCGAATCGGTCTCCTCCACACGCAAGGCCAGGTTCTTTTCCGTTTCGTGGAAAAGACGGTCGCGCAGGTGGCGTGAAGTAACATATTTTCCTTCTTTGCCGAAAAATGGTGAGTTGTTGATGGTAAACAACATACTCATGGTAGGTTCATCAATGTTGATGGGGGGTAGTCCTTCGGGATTTTCAAGGTCGGCCACGGTATCGCCAATCTCAAAGTCCTCAATGCCCATGAGGGCAATGATGTCACCGGCATAAACTTCGCCTTTGTATTTTTCTTTTCCTAACCCTTCAAAACGGTAAAGTTCTTTGATTTTGGATTTTTTTATGGTGCCGTCGCGTTTTACGAGTGAAACATTCATCTCAGCTTTCAACTTTCCGCGCAGCAGGCGGCCAACAGCAATACGACCTACATAAGAAGAGTAGTCCAGCGAAGTAATCTGCATCTGAGGTGTCCCTTCAATATATTTTGCCGAAGGAATATGCTCCAGAATTTGATCTAACAGATAAGATACGTCGATGGTAGGATGTTGCCAGTCGGGGCCCATCCAGCCCTGTTTAGAAGAACCGTAAACCGTGGGGAAATCCAACTGCTCTTCGTTGGCTCCGAGGTTGAACATAAGATCAAAAACAGCCTCCTGTACCTCTTCGGGACGGCAGTTTGGTTTGTCCACTTTATTGATAACCACAATGGGAATCAGTTTTAGATCGATAGCTTTTTGCAGTACAAAACGGGTTTGTGGCATGGGGCCTTCAAAGGCATCCACCACGAGCAAAACGCCATCGGCCATGTTCAATACACGTTCCACCTCGCCGCCGAAGTCGGAGTGACCGGGGGTGTCGATGATATTAATCTTAACGCCTTTATAGCGGACAGAGACATTTTTTGACAGAATGGTGATACCTCTTTCTCTTTCCAGGTCGTTACTGTCGAGGATAAGGTCTCCCATATTTTGGTTTTCGCGGAAGAGTTTTACCTGATATAATAGTCTGTCAACCAGCGTTGTTTTGCCGTGGTCAACGTGTGCAATAATAGCAATGTTTTTAATCTCGTTCATCTGTGTTTACGGGTGTTAAATTCGGGCTGCAAAGATACACTTAAAATCAAGATGCTGAACAGAAGATGAGAAAGTGTTAAAAGGGATCCGGCTTTTCTTAATCAGGGTGAAATTTAGAGGTGATAAAATAAAAAATTTGGAACAGGGTATGTTTTAGAATCTCCGGCTTTTGATTTTTGAAATTATGATGTTTTGGCGCTGGTGATTTCCTGCAAAAAGCCGAATTTTAGTGTGCGGACACAAGCATGGCCGGTAACCGGATTTCTGCTAATTTTGCAAAAAAATCAAATATGATTGTACTTACCGGAACAGCAGGCTTTATTGGTAGCGTAATGCTGCAAAAACTTAATTTGGAAAATATTGATAATGTGGTGATTGTGGATGACTTCACCAAAAAAGCCAAAGGATCTAATGTAAAAGATAAGCGGTTTGCTTTGAAAATTCAGCGGGACGAATTTTTTCAATGGTTTGACAAGCATTCTGCAGAAGTTGAACTGGTAATTCACATCGGTGCGCGTACTGATACCACGGAATTTGATGTGAATATCTTCAACATTCTGAATCTGGAATATAGTAAACAGATGTGGTTGCGTTGTGCCGAACACGGTATTCCCCTGATTTATGCTTCCTCGGCTGCCACTTACGGCGCCGGCGAGTGGGGTTATGATGATAATCATGAGGTTGTGGAAAAGCTGAAACCACTGAATGCCTACGGTAATTCCAAAAACGATTTTGATAAATGGGCGCTCAGGCAGGAAAAACAACCGCCTTTTTGGGCAGGGTTGAAATTTTTTAATGTCTATGGTCCCAACGAATATCACAAAGGCCGTATGGCTTCTGTTATTTTTCATGCTTTTCATCAAATCAGGGAGACCGGAAAAGTACGGCTATTCCGCTCGCATCGTCCCGATTTTAAGGATGGAGAACAGCTGCGCGATTTTGTGTACGTGAAAGACCTGGCCGAAGTAATCTGGTTTTTGATGAACCACCGGACAGTTTCGGGATTGTATAATCTGGGAACCGGCAAAGCCCGTACCTTCCTCGATTTGGCAAAAGCAACTTTTGCCGCTATGGACATGAAGCCCGTGATTGAATTTATTGATACTCCGGAAGATATTCGCGATAAATACCAGTATTTTACCGAAGCAAACATGAAAAAGCTGCGTGCTGCCGGATACGGTAAACCGTTTACTTCGCTCGAAGCCGGTGTTGACGATTATGTTCGCCGGTATCTTTCAAAAGGAAAATATTTTTAAGATTTGTGAAACCCTGGCTCCCGGTACTTTGCTGGTTTTGGGCTATCCGGCATGCCCGGTAAGAACTTCCCGGATATCTTTTAAAAGTGATTTTGTACGCTTCAGCGTGTTGATGACCTGTAGCTTTTCCAGCGACCGGTTGTCGTAATGTTTTTTAAAATAATTACGGGTTCCCTGAATAGTCATACCCTTTTCTTTAATCAGGTGATAAACAATCTCAAAGTGGTCTACATCTTTTTGGGTAAACAGGCGGGTTCCTTTGTCGCTTTTTTTTGGTTTAATAAAGTCAAACTCCTTTTCCCAATAGCGAATTAAAGAGGGTTGAACGTTAAACTTTTTGGCTACTTCGCCTATACGATAATAAATTTTTTGTACCATGGCGCAAGATTAAAGATTAGTCCATCGATTGTGTGGGAATCTTTGAAAGCTCAACCATTTTCGAGTATTCGATCGGTGTAAGGTCGTTGAAAAAGAAGTCGATGGGGTTAATGGGGTGATGATTTTTAATGACTTCGTAATGCAAATGAGGTGCTGTTGATTTTCCCGTATCACCTACAAGACCAATCACTTGTCCTCGTTTTACATATTGCCCCTTTTTGACTTTAAAAGCGCTTAAATGGGCGTAGCGGGTCATATAACCAAAACCATGATTCACAAGAATTTCGTTACCATAACCTCTGTTGGAGCGGATAACGCGAACAACTCTGCCATCGCCCGTAACATGTACCGGTGTCCCTTTGGGAGCTGAGAAATCAAGGCCTTCGTGAAACTTTTTTACTTTGTAGAAGGGGTCGATACGGTAACCGTAATAAGAGGAGATACGTCGCATATCAATATTGCGGATTGGTTGAATAGCCGGAATACTGGCCAGCATCTTTTCTTTATTACGTGCCATGGCAAACACTTCGTCAAACGATTTGGATTGCACGTAAATCTCACTCTTAAGTTTGTCTAATTTTTTGGCCGTTTCAATTAAAAGTTTCGATTCGGCAAAGCCTTCAAGGTTGGCATATCGGTCTACCCCGCCAATACCGGCCTGCCTGATTGATTTCGGAATAGGTTCAGCTTCAAAAATAACACGGTAAATATTGTCATCACGATTCTCCAGCTCATCCATAACCTTTTGCATTTTATTGAGGTGGTCGTTCACGATACGGTATTGCAGCTTATACTCTGCAATTTCACGTTTGAGCATCAGCTCTTTGGGAGAATCAAAAAAGTTAAAGAGGATAAACACAAAAACAGCAGTAAGTGCTACCGTTGAAAAAAAGAAGAGAAAAAAGCGAAACAATTTCTGTCCGTGAGAGAGCTTAATCTCTTCATAAGACAGCGTTTTATCATTAAAGAAATACTTGGTTTTAGCCATAATTCCAATCCTTTTCGGGCACAAAATTAATAAATTGGCGTAAATTTGCAATCTTATAGTATTTAAATATCAACCGATAATAGTTAATTACTTATATATGACTTCATTAGAAATCCGTAATACTTTTCTTGATTTTTTTAAATCAAAGCATCATAAAATTGTTGCCGGTGCCCCCATCGTGGTAAAAGATGACCCTACACTGATGTTTATCAATGCGGGGATGAACCAGTTTAAGGATGTCTTTCTCGGTAATGCTCCCGCGAAAAGCCCGCGGGTGACCGATACACAGAAATGCCTGCGTGTATCGGGCAAACACAACGATTTGGAAGAAGTGGGGCACGATACCTATCATCACACTATGTTCGAAATGCTGGGGAACTGGTCGTTTGGCGACTACTTTAAAAAAGAGGCTGTTACCTGGGCATGGGAACTGCTGACAGATGTCTTTAAAATCGACAAAGAGAGCCTTTATGTTACCTATTTTGGCGGAGATGAAAAGGATGGGCTGGAAAAAGATGAAGAGACACGTCGCTATTGGCTGGAACATATTCCGGAAGACCGGATTTTACCGGGCTCCAAAAAAGATAATTTTTGGGAAATGGGCGAAACCGGTCCCTGCGGTCCCTGCTCGGAGATTCACATCGACATGCGTAGCGCCGAAGAAAAAGCCAAAAAGCCCGGACGTGAGCTGGTAAACACCGATCATGCGGAAGTAATTGAGATTTGGAATCTGGTGTTTATTGAGTTTAACCGTCTGGCAGATGGCTCGCTGAGGCCGCTTCCGCAAAAGCATATTGACACCGGCCTGGGCTTTGAACGTTTGACCATGGTGCTGCAGGGTGTTCGTTCCAATTACGATACGGATATTTTTATGCCTCTGATTGATTTTCTTGCAAAGATGGCTGGCGAAAAGTATGGCATTGACGGGCAAAAAGATGTGGCCATGCGGGTGATTGCCGACCATTTGCGTGCCGTGGCTTTTACCATTGCCGATGGTCAGTTGCCCTCTAACACGGGGGCCGGTTATGTCATCCGGCGCATCCTGCGGCGTGCCGTGCGTTACGGTTTTACTTTCCTCGGTTTTGAAGAACCGTTTTTCTATAAGATGTTGCCCGTGCTGGTAAACCAGATGAAAGAAGTCTTTCCCGAAATTGTTAGCCAGCAGAAACTGGTGAGTATGGTGATTAAAGAGGAAGAGATGGCTTTTTTGCGAACGCTTTCGCAGGGCGTTAAACGTTTTGAGCAATATCTTGAAAAAAATAAAAAACAAAAAGTCATTGACGGTGATTTTGCTTTTGAGTTGTTCGATACTTTTGGCTTTCCCATCGATTTAACCCGCCTTATGGCGCACGAAAAAGGGCTGGAAGTTGATATGGAAGGCTTCCGCAAAGGGCTGGAGAGGCAGCAAAACCGTTCGCGTAAAGCGGCTGAAAAAACCACGAATGACTGGATTGAGCTTATACCAGATGCTCCGGAAACGTTGTTTGTGGGATACGAACGACTCCGCTGTGAAGCCCGTATGGTAAAATACCGGAAAGTCAGCCGGAAGAAAAAGACCCTCTTTGAGGTAGTACTCGATAAAACTCCTTTTTATGCTGAATCGGGCGGGCAGGTTGGTGATACGGGACTTCTTGTCTCCGACACGGAGAAGCTGCGGGTAGTGGATGTTAAAAACGAAAATAACCTGCGTGTGCATTATGTGGCTGAGGAACCTCAGAATCCGGAAACTGTTTTTCGCGCTGAAGTGGATGTCGAAAAACGTACACTTACAGCCAACAACCACAGTGCAACCCACCTTATGCACGCCGCTTTGCGCCGGGTGCTGGGCAGTCATGTGGAGCAAAAAGGCTCGTTGGTAGATTCCGGGCATCTGCGCTTTGACTTTTCTCATTTTACAAAAATGAGCGATGAAGAGATTAAAACGGTTGAAGCAATTGTCAACAAAAAAATCAGAGAAAATATTCCCTGCCGGGTGCAACAGGATGTTCCGCTGGAGAAAGCCAAAAAGCTGGGCGCCATGGCGCTGTTTGGTGAAAAGTACGGCGACAAAGTCAGAGTAGTCATCTTTGATCCGAACTATTCGGTGGAACTTTGTGGCGGCACCCATGTGCCGGCTACCGGACAGATAGGATTCTTTAAAATCACCTCCGAAAGTGGCATTGCTGCCGGCGTGCGCCGCATTGAAGCGGTTACGGCCGATGCTGCCGAGGCATATATCAATGAGCAATTGGAGTTGCTGAAAAATATTAAATCGTACTTTAAAGTTCAGGTAAATCCGGTGAATGCTGTGGAGAATCTTTTGAATGAAAATTCGGTCTGTCGCAAGGAAATCGAAAAATTACAAAAGGAGCAGGCACGCCATTTGGCTGCCGACCTGATGAAAGATGCTGAGGCATTTGGCGGCATCACTTTTCTTGCGAAAAAGGTAGCGGTCGACCCGGCTCAGGCAAAAAATCTGGTGCATCAGCTGCGTGCCACGGGTGATAATATGGTTGTCGTTCTTGCCCTCGAAAACAATGGAAAAGTAAATCTCGTGGTGGGAATTTCCGATGCACTCGTACAAACCGGGAAGTTTCATGCCGGTGAAATCATAAAGAAAATTACACCGTTTGTGAAAGGTGGTGGCGGCGGTCAGCCGCAGTTTGCCATGGCCGGCGGGAAAGACCCATCCGGTATTCCACAAGCACTCGCAGCAGCAAAAGAGATGTTTTAATGGTTGTCTTGTAAAGAGGTAAAAGCAGCTTTTTAACGATTTTAAAAGTAACCTGTTGATTATGTGTTTGTTCGTTTAAGGAATCAATGTTGAAAAAAAGGATAAATCTTTGAGGCTAAACGATTTTAAAGTTTACAAATATTCTTACATTTACAGGCTTTAGGGATATCTTATAATTACGAATGCGTTTATGTTAAAAAACAAAGCGATATTTTTTCGGATTTTTATTGTTTTTGCCTTTTTGGTAATGCCTGTGTTTTTGACGGCACAAAAAAAGGACAGAAAAAAAGATAAAAATAAATGTCAAACGGTTTCCGAACAGGATCTGATTAATTATTCTACACTTAGTGCACCGGAATCGGTCATTAAGCATGCCACCGGATGGGCTATGCAGAATAACGGCGCCTGGTACTCTATGAAAAACGAGATTCCCTTTTCCGACCAAAGAGCCAATAAAAATAATACCGGCATTAGAAAACTGGGCTACGACAATTTTATTCAGTTGGAGATGCGCAGCTTGATGATTAATAACAAACAGTATAATGTGCTGATCAAAAAATACCGGGATGGTACGTATGAGTTTCCTGTTTTAAAAGAAGGCTGGAAAGGTTTTAAATCGCTTGATTTCTATGTGTTTCCCAGTGTGAAACTATTTAACATCTTGCCTGATAGTGTTCCTTTTAATGAGGCCTATGCCGTGGATTTGAATGTGCTCACGCGGGGTACCATTAAAAATTATGACCATAAAAACTGGAAAAGTATTTTGGTAAGACAGGCGGAACAGACGCATTTGGGAGAACAAATAAACGGTTTCGACCTGATCGTTGCTGTTTTTCCCATAAAAAACAACGGGGAAGAGGTTTGCCGGTTTCGCCTTATCAAGTCTTTCGACAATAACTATCTGCGCTCTATATACACTGCCCCTAACCACAGGGAAGAGTTGTTCCGCTCAGCATTTTATGAGGTAAAATATTATGCTTTTAAAAATTTTATTCAAACTGCCAAAGACGATTATGTCAAAGTAACTCCTGCAACGGGAACGGGAAATTCTTTTCAGAACTATTACAATTGGGGTATTTTAAAGTACCGTGCCGGCGATTACATCAAAGCCATTGAATATTTCCAAAAAGCTATTGCTCTGCATCCCGATGCCAAAGACTTTATGCCGTTTGCTTATCTCGGAAATGCTCAAAGCAAACTTCATCGTTATAGCGATGCCATCGGTTCGTACGACAGGGCGTTGGAAATAAATCCGGATAATATTATGCAATATTCCAACTGGGTGAGAAATTACTTTAACCGCGGGGTGGCTAAATATTATCTTGGCGACATGGGAGGCGCCTGCAAGGATTGGAACAAGGCGCTGGAGCTTGGCTTTGGCCCTGCCCACGATTATATAGTGGAATATTGTAATAAAAATGAAAAATAATCGGAATGAGGTCTTGGTTTGTAAAAAATATGCGTGTATTTGTTTTGGCTTTCGGGCTACTTGTTGCAGCGCCTTTTCATGCTACAGCACAGCAGCTTAATACTACTATTCGAAATTCATTCAAAGATAACTGGGCTATTCAGCTTAGTCCGGGGTTTTCACAGTTTTATGGCGATGCCACCAACCATAATTATTTTCAGAAGTTTAAAGGCGAAATTGATTTGCATGCAGACCTCGGGATCAGGAAAATGATCCTTCCGGCACTCGGTGTGGGCCTTGATTTTACTTATGCAGGACTGAAAAGTTATAAAGACCAAAAAGCAGATGGTACCAAAGTCGATTATCGTCTGAGTGGAAGATATTATGATGCCAACCTTTTTGTGTATCTCAATTTTAACCATCTTTTTGCCGGTTATAAACCCGGCCGCAAATTTACGGTTTACGGTACAGCGGGCCTGGGATGGAGTTTCTGGAATTCAGCCCTTACCGACGGCATTACGGGGCTGACCATCAAAAGCGGTTCGAAAAGTGGTTCTTATACTTACAAGACCAACGCTCTTGTCGTTCCGGTCGGTGTGGGACTGAATTATCATATTTCGGACCATTGGGACGTGAACATTGGTGGCGACCTCCGCACGGTTTTTAATGATGATGTGGATGTTTGGCACGATGGCTTTAAATATGACCAGATTTTTTCCACGAAAGTGGGGGTAACCTATCACATTCGACCGGGGTGGGGGAGAGCCAAAAAATTGAAATCGGCAAAAAACATTCCTTGTTGTAACGAAAAAGAGCAAAAGTCCAAACCGTTTGTCCCGGTTTACGGTTTTGACCAGATCAGTATTGTGGCACCAAAAGCTAAACAGCCGCAACCCCTTGAACTGTTGTCTGTTCCTAAAAATGAGGCTAAACCTGTTGCTCCCCGGGGATTTGAATTCAGAGTACAAATCATGGCAAAAAACAACCGGTTGAAAGACGCTTCCTCTTTGCAGGTGCGTTATCATTTACTTTATCCTGTGGTAGAAACGCATCAGGATGGCCTTTACCGTTATTCGGTTGGTTCGTTTAAAACATATTCAGCAGCCCTCGCTGCAAGCAAAGAAATCAGGAGCCATGGCGTGTTTGATGCTTTTGTTGTGGCTTATCGCAACGGACTTCGTATTCCCATCACTTCAGTGATGAAACGGTAAAGAAGGTGTTTAGTAAAACTGTTGCTTTCCGTTTCTGTCGATAATAAAAATCCTTTCGTTAAAGTCAATGTCGTCGTTGGTGAGCAGGAAGAGTGCTCCGCGGGGAACAGATAGGAAATAGCCGCCTTTCCCGGCGCGGAAACTGGTTAATGATACCCAGTTTCCACTCCAGACGTACAGCGTGTAAACTTCTCCCGGAACCATATTGTTATAAGGACCGGTTTTCAGAAGTTTCACCGGCTGCCGGAAAGTGAAATCAGGTTTTAAAAAGAATTTTCTGCCCCGGTTATCCAAAATGAAAGGAGCATCCAGCCGCATTAATATGTGCTTTTTGTAGCTTACCGGCAGATAAACAATGTGCGTTCCCGTTTTTTTGAAAAAAGCCGTTGAATCTTTCGGAATAGCCCAGCTGATGGGGCGCCACCCGCCATCGTTAAAAACACAGAGATAGGCATACTTTGGATTACTGTTCAGCCGGAGCCACACGTTGGCCGACTGTAACCCGTAGGTAATGTCGTTGTAATAAAAATCACCGAGAAAAGGTGGCGTGCTTGTGTTAATGTTTTTTATAGTGTAAAGACTGCTGCTGTCGCGAAAAAAAGTACGGCGGTAAACTTTTGCCATTCTTCCCGGCTTATGCAGGTTTTTAATACCATGTTTAAAATTGAGAATAAGCTCGTTGCTGCCGGGAAGGATAACAGTGGTGTAGGCATAACCGAAATTGGTGTCGGCCAGAAAAGGCGAATAATCCATGGCAGCGGCAAGGCCAAAACTTCTCAGAACTTTTACTTTATAAATGTTGATATCATAAAAGTTTCCAAAACCCGACTTCTCTAACTGCCGGATGGTCTGTGCGCTGATACTTTTATTGTAAGTGTCTTTATAATCAAGTTTTTGATTGATAAGTTTATTCAGATATAAAGCCACATCTATAACATGTGATTGTTCCTGATAGAATTTCTCCGGCAGCGGACCGTACTCTTCTAAAAAGTATTGCCGGAAATTTTCCGGCTGTTCATTGGCCACACGATAAGGCAATATCCAATGGCAGAAAGTTTTAAAATTATATGCTTTCGACCACGGAAAGGTTGTATAAGCCTGAAAAGCCCGGTTAAGGTTATTTACCAAATAGTCTCCGGTTAAGGTCTGGCCATCAACCTGAAAACTGTCGGCGCGATAGATAAGGTCTCCGCGGATTTGTTCCGTGGAATCCCAGGCGTGTTTTAATGTAAGGTAATTGGGATAATCTTTCGGATTAAAATGATAATGATTTCCCGAAGTATCCTCAACACTGTACCAGACAGTGTAGTTTTTATTCATTTGAACCATAAGGCAAAACAGAGCTTTGCGCTTCAGCGAATCTTTAGCTGCTATGTACCGGCCAATAGCTTTCACAAGTTCAGGTTTGTTGATGCCGGCATTATCAATAACCTGACGGACGCTGGCAGGTATTCCGGGTTTCACGGACTTCAAACATTGCCACTGAAGCATAACCAAAACTAAAAAGGCAAAGAGAAAAATAATTTTTTTGATGAACCGGCCCATAGATTTAAGTTAAATTAGGATATCTATCGTTTTTTGTCTGACAAAGTTAGGATGATTTTTGGAATTTTGAAGAACTTGATTTTTTTGGTATCCAACCGGCATGCGTCCGTTCATACCACAATGTGTACATGCCCGAAAAGCTTTTTACATTTGCTTTTGTTTAATAGCTATCTTTGCCGGCGTAAAATCTGCTATTAATTGAAAGAATTTGTCATTAGAACTATAACGGGAATCGTTTTTGCCGTACTTGTCATCGGTTCCATCTTGTGGTCGCCGTGGGCATTCTTTGCACTTATGGCTGTTTTTACCGTTATCGGTCTTACTGAATTTGTGAAATTGTTTCCGGCTGAGCCGAAAGTAAGAGGTACGGTTATCTACTATTTCCTTGGATTTTCAGTGTATGTTCTGATAAGTTTGACCGGAATGAATGTTATCGGTTTTTCCAATTTGCTTTTGGTGGTGCTGAGCTTTTTTATCCTGATTGCCGTTGAGCTTTTCAGAAGGCCAAATCCATCATGGATGCAGATTGCTGCCGGTTTTAGTGCTTTTATCTACATCTCTTTGCCTTTTGGTTTGATGAACAGCCTGTTTTTGGTTGGAAGCGGAAATATAAGCTTCCCGTGGATATTATTAGCGCTTTTTATTCTGGTATGGGCCAATGATGTTTTTGCTTATCTAATAGGTTCCGCTATTGGGAGGCACAAACTTTGCACGAAACTTTCTCCTAATAAAACCTGGGAAGGAAGCCTGGGAGGATTGATTTTTACACTTATTTTTGCCTGGCTTTTCAGTAGGTTTGCATTTAACTTAAACCTTCAGCAATGGCTGTGGATCGGGTTGATTGTCTCCATTGCAGCCAACCTCGGCGATTTGTCGGAGTCATTATTAAAACGAAATGCCGGAGTTAAAGATTCCGGCACTATTTTCCCCGGCCATGGCGGCGTACTCGACCGTTTCGATGCCATTCTTTTTGTAACGCCTTTTGTTTTTTTCTATCTGTATATTTTATGAGATTTCACAATGAAGGATATAAGATCATTCGTAATTCCTTTTTAATCAATGGAATAATAATTGCCTTTTTTGTGCTTTTTCCCATACCGGTGGCGATAAAGGTCTTTTTTATTGCTATTTTCGGTATCATTTTTTCCTGGACACTTTTCTTCTTCCGTGTACCCAACCGCGAAACCAACCGTGGTAACCACATCCTGTCGTCTGCCGATGGGGTGGTAGTGGCTCTCGAAGAGGTGTTTGAACCGGAATATTTTAAGGAAAAGCGATTGCAGATTTCCGTTTTTATGTCGGGCTTTGATGTGCATGTCAACTGGTATCCGTTTGACGGGACCATTCGCTATACAAAATATCATGAAGGCAAATACCTGCTGGCACGTCATCCCAAATCATCGGAACAAAACGAGCGCAGTTCCATTGTGTTGGAAAGAGAAAAGGGAAAAGATGTGCTCATAAGGCAGGTAGCCGGCATTATGGCTCGCCGGATTGTCTTTTATTCCAAAGTAAATCAGCAGGTAAAGCAAGGCGAAGAGATTGGTATGATACGTTTCGGCTCACGGGTGGATTTTTTCCTTCCGGTGGGAACAAAGCCAGCCGTAAAAATCGGGCAAAAAGTCAAAGCCAAAAGAACCGTGATGGCCTATTTCTCCTGAGATATCTCTTTTTCGGTCAAAGAGCCGGGGAGCTTAATAAGCTGCTTGTTTTTTATCCTTAGCCAGTTCCAGTAAGTATTTTCATAATTACCCTGATTAGAATTCACAGGCATAAAATTATAATGCGTACTTATACCTGTTCCTTTGTGGTAAGGCAGACAGCGCATAAAGCGATTTCCATACCGGAAAACGGATTCCAGAAAATAATAGGTAATGTCAAAACCCAACACCCCGTATTTGTTGGGAGCTGTGGCATACCGACGGTAAAACTCATTATTGAAGTTTTTGTAGGATGACGAAGAATAATCAACATAATAACTGGCCGGATAGGTTGCCTCCATGTTGTCCATCTGGTACAAATCCAGCGTTCCAACGGTTTCCCATGCGGGCAGGCCAATAATTTTAATGTTAAAAGTATCGCGCAAAACATTTAGCCGGTTCATGGCGTCCATGATAAACGATTTATTACTGCCATAAAGGACCACGAGATTATTTCTGAGTACCGAAGCATTAGCATCAAAAGGATGCAGGCTGTCCCTGGCATAATCAATGTAAATCAGCTGATTGGCAATAGCCGTTGTGTCGTACTGAAAATTTTTCAGCATTTCCGGACTTACCGGGTTATTTTCCAGATAATAATTTTCCAGAGTATCGTTAAACGTGATTTTGGTTTCAGGAATGGTATCCGCTACATCAGGATTGTTTCTCTCTTGTTCGAGTCGTTTCTTGTCTTTGTTGCGTTGTGTAACGGCTATCCCGATATTAATCAGGTCAAAATTGGGAAAAGTTACCGAATCGGGTAAGATTCTCCGGATGCTGTCGCGTAAAGCGGAAACTTCCCAGGCGTTTTTATAAGAGGTTTGCGAAATGATAAAGACCTTGTTGTTGGGATAATCATTTTTAATGAGCCGGGGTACTGCCGAAGTCTCCACATCTTCGTCCGGTGTAACTTTTACAACTTTGTTGTACTGGTTAAGGATCTCATCTCTGAAAGTAAGCGGATTTACAATAGGAATACCAAAATGGTTGGCAAAAAGAGCCACCTGGCTAAAACTACGACTGTAAAACGGACCGATAATCAGATTCATATTTTTAAGTTCGGGACGTGTGAGCACTTTGGACGTTTTCGTCAGTGTTTGGTCCACGTCGTAAACATACAATTCAAGGTTCATCCCCTGGTTTTTAAGAGAATCCGAAGCCAGCAGCGCACCTTCGAGAAATTCCACAAACCGGAAAGGCGTAAAACTCTCCCGATGACGTATCATAAATTGTGTCATGTCGAGACTGTCGGTTTGTTCCAGATAGAGCGGCACCATAAGGGCGACCTTGAAAGTCCGGTTGTGCGGACGTCCCAGACATCCGGCAAAGGCCGGCGGAGCAACAGCGGTTCCGGCGGCTTCTTTGGCTTTTTCGTATCCACCGGCAGCTTTTTCTTCCGTGGTTTTCTTTTTTTCGGAAAGTAATATGGCTTTCGGTCCAACAGGAATCCTGATGACCTGACCGGGGAATGCTTTTCTGCCTATGGAAGGATTTTCGCGGATGAGTAAATCTCTGTCCACGAGATACATTCTGGCTATCTTTTTCAGTGATATTTTCCGCCGGGCCTGATAGAAAACATAGTCAGTACTTATTTTTTTTTTTGGAATCCTGATGGTTTGTCCGATTCTGATATTTGACGTAAGGCCGGGATTGGCGTTGTAAAGGTCTTCCGGTTTGAGTCCGTAAAGTCGGGAAATGCTGTATAAAGTTTCTTTCCTTTTCACAATGTGGGTAATAAAGCCTTTTATTCCTGATTTTTGTGGTTTTGTGAAGGTGGAATTTTTGTTGCTTCTTATATTTCCGGCTGCGGTTGACAAAGACTTTTCATATTTTATGACCTTTTTTAATTCCTTTTCGGAAGGATGATATCCCGGAACCATGGCATTCACCGGCAAACGCAACCGTGCCCCCTGAAAAAGACTGGTAAGTCCCGGGTTAACTGCTTTAAGTTCTTGTTCCGTAATGCCATATTTTTTAGCAATACTTTTAAGCGTTTCTCCCGTAATTACCACATGTCTGTAATCTTTTATCACCGGAATGTCAGGATTAAAACTGCCGGAAGGCTTGGGCGTGGGAACGTGATATGCCTTGCTGGTTGTTGGCAACGAAGTGGTGGTGGTCGTTACCGGTGTTGTAGCAACCGGGGGTTTATTAACATATTTCTGCGGATGGATGCCGCCGGTGTATGTTTTGTGTGCATTAGCGCCTGACACTTTGCCATCCAGAACCGGAAAGGCACTCTCAACAGGGATTTTTACGTACTCCCCTTCTTTCAACGGGCTTTTTATCCCCGGATTGGCAAGCAAAATATAGCGTTTGGGAATCAGATAAATAGATGAGATGTGATCGATGGTTTCCCCATCGGCAGCCACATGGTAAAAGAAATCAAAATTGGTTTTTTTAACCTGATTATTGATTTCTATTTCTTTGTTTACGGTGGGAATCCACAGTTTTTGACCCGTCAGAATTCCTTGTTTTGCACCCGGGTTGGCGTAATAAATCTCGTCCAGTCCTACCTGATAGGCTTTTGCAATAGAATAAAGTGTTTGCCCTTTTTGAACAGTATGCACATAATATTGTCTCCCGTCGCGTTCCTGAATAACCGTGCTAATGGGAATTTTCACCGTTTGTGCAAAAACAACACCGGTAAGCAATAAAAAATAAATTAAAAGCCCTTTTTTCATCATGATAACGCTCTATTCTGCTGATTCAAAATTAAAAAGATTTTCCATTGAAAGTGCCGGGAGGAATTTTTTTCTTTCATCTCGCTATTTTTATCTTTTGGTATCCCGACTTTTATCTTTTTCCTTTTGTCTTTTGTCTTTTTCCTTTTGTCTTTTGTCTTTTTCCTTCTGCCTTTTTCCTTGTTTACTCCCACTCAATAGTTGCCGGTGGCTTGGAACTAATGTCGTAAACCACGCGGTTAACACCTTTTATCTTATTAATAATATCGTTAGAGACTTTTGCCAGAAATTCGTACGGCAGGTGCGACCAGTCGGCAGTCATACCATCGGTGGAGCCCACAGCACGCAGGGCTACCACACTTTCATACGTGCGCTCGTCACCCATAACGCCTACCGATTGCACCGGAAGCAGTATGGCCAGCGCCTGCCAGACTTTATCGTAAAGGCCCTCTTTTTTCAGACTTTGCACAAAAATATCATCCACATCCTGTAAGATGCGAACTTTTTCGCGGTTGACTTCGCCGAGTATTCGGATTCCCAGTCCGGGGCCGGGGAAAGGATGCCGTTTGAGTAAATGATCCGGCATTTCCAGCGCACGGCCAATGCGCCGGACTTCATCCTTAAACAGGGTGTTCAACGGCTCCACGATTTTCAGCTTCATAAAATCGGGTAATCCGCCAACATTGTGATGCGACTTTATAGTGGCTGACGGGCCTTTTACCGAAACAGACTCGATGACATCCGGATATATGGTACCCTGTGCCAGCCATTTCACATCGCGGATACGATGTGCCTCGCGGTCGAACACTTCGATAAAAGTTTTGCCGATGGCCTTGCGCTTTTCCTCCGGGTCGGATATCCCTTTTAAAGCCTCCATAAACGCATCCGAAGCATCCACCCCTTTCACATTCAGCCCCATGTGTTTGTAAGATTCAAGCACGGAAGCAAATTCATTTTTCCGTAATAGTCCGTTATCCACAAAGATACAGAAGAGATTTTTCCCGATAGCTTTGTTTAGTAAAACGGCGGCCACGGAGGAGTCCACGCCACCCGAAAGGCCGAGAACCACCTTGTCTTGTCCCAGCTTTTGGCGCAGGCCCGAAAGCGTGTTTTCAATAAAAGAGCCGGGCGTCCAGTTTTGAGAACAACCACAGATGTCTGTCACAAAATTTTTAAGCAACTGCATTCCCTCTTCCGAATGATAGACTTCCGGGTGAAACTGGAGGCCGTAAGTGGGTTCGCCTTCAATCTGAAAACCGGCTACATCCACACTCCCGGTGCTGGCAATGATGCGATAACTTTCAGGAAGTTTCAGAATGGTGTCGCCATGCGACATCCATACCTGGCTGCCATCCGACAGGTTTTTCATGAGCGGAGAGTACGTGTCGCGAAAGCTGAGGTTGGCGCGCCCGTATTCCCTGTTTTTCGAGGGCATCACTTCGCCGCCGTCCTGTTGTGCCAGATACTGTGCGCCGTAACAAACGCCCAGCAATGGGTATTTACCACGAATTTTTGACAAATCCGGGACCGGCGCTTCCGGGTCGTGTACCGAAAAAGGACTCCCGGAAAGGATGATGCCTTTTAACGAACCATCAACTGCCGGAATTTTATTAAAAGGATGAATTTCACAGTAAACATTTAACTCCCTGAGTCTTCGGGCAATAAGTTGCGTGTACTGGGAGCCAAAATCGAGAATGACAATGGTTTCTTGCATGGCACAAAGATAGTGAGTTTAGAAAGATAGAAGCGAAGGAGGAATGAAATTTATTTTTGAAAGATTCACTGCCTGTCATTTTCTGTTCGCCATTCTCTCTTTTTCATTTCCCACACTTCCGTATTTTTGTTTTTTAAAATCACAGACCATGACGATTCTTATTGAAAACATAAAGAAGCTGGTGCTCACCGAAGAGAAGCCATGCAAATTTGTGAGTGGCAAAGCTATGTCCGAACTGAACAACATCGACGACGCCTGGCTGCTGATCCGTAATGGAAAAATTGCCGATTTCGGTAGCATGAACAATATGGAGAAGACGAACCTGCTTTTCAAAACCGAAGAGGTAAAAGTTATTGATGCTTCGGGAAAGTTGGTTTTTCCTTCTTTTGTGGATTCGCACACGCATTTGGTTTATCCCGCTTCACGCGAAATTGAATATGTGGACAAAATCAAAGGCCTTTCGTATGAAGAAATCGCCAAAAAGGGGGGCGGCATCCTGAATACCGCCCGGAAAATGAAAGAAATTCCGGAAGAAGAATTGTATAAACAGGCTATGCAGCGGTTAGATGAAATCATTGCCTACGGCACCGGTGCCGTGGAGATAAAAAGCGGCTACGGCCTGAGCACGGAGAGCGAACTGAAGATGCTGCGGGTTATCAAACGGCTGAAACAGGATTCACCGCTGACCATTCGTGCCAATTTCCTCGGAGCACATGCCGTTCCGGCAGCATACAAAGGCCGCCAGACTGAATATGTGGACAAAGTCATCAACGAAATGCTTCCGCAGGTAGCCGAAGAAGGGCTGGCTGATTTTGTGGATGTGTTTTGCGACAAAGGATTTTTCACCGTGGAAGATACCGAACGTATTCTCGAAGCCGGACAAAAATATGGCCTTCGCGGAAAAATTCACGCCAACGAATTAGACTATTCCGGTGGAATTCAGGTTGGTGTAAAATACAATGCCCTGTCGGTGGATCATTTGGAATATACGGGGGATGCAGAAATCAAAGTTTTGAAAAACAGCGAAACCATGCCCACCATTTTACCCGGTGCCGCTTTCTTTTTGGGAATGGTTTACGCGCCGGCACGCAAAATGATTGATGCCGGGCTGCCGGTAGCCATGGCCAGCGATTTTAATCCCGGCTCGGCGCCTTCAGGAAACATGCAGTTTATCCTTTCCATGGCCAGTATCGCTTACCGGCTGTTACCCGAAGAAGCTCTTTACGCTACCACGCTCAACACGGCTTACGCCATGGGTGTCAGCGATAAGCTGGGTAGCATTACCCGTGGAAAAATCGCTAATGTTTTTATTACCAAAAAAATTCCCGGCATCGAGTTTATGCCTTATGCTTTTGGAAGCAACAAAGTGGAAACAGTTATCCTGAATGGCGAAATTGTCAAACGGGAATTATGCTAATTTTGCAGGAAGTTCTCTTAAAAAAAATAAAGTCGATTTGGATTACGCGCTCATTCGGATTTGTGCCACAGGCACCTCAAAGCTGGTCGGGATTTGTAATCCGAATGTTAAAGGGCGAAATGATTTATAATCCCATAGTTCTAATAAGGTCAGGATTGCAAATCCTGACCAGCAAATAGTTTTTTTATTGATAGAATAGAAAATAATTTTGAGAGTTTGAATAAACAAACAGCTTATCCTTATGAAAAAATTAATAGAATGTGTTCCGAATTTTAGCGAGGGTCGCGACATGGCCGTCATCAAACAGATTACCGATGAGATAGAAAAAGTCGAAGGTGTCAGGTTGCTGGATGTGGATCCCGGCGCTGCAACCAACCGTACGGTAGTAACGCTTGTCGGCACACCTGACGAAGTGATAGAAGCTGCTTTCAGGGCGGTAAAAAAAGCTGCCGAAGTTATCGACATGCGGCATCACAAAGGCGAGCATCCCCGTTTTGGTGCCACCGATGTTTGTCCGCTGGTTCCGGTGGCCAACATCACCATGGAGGAGACGGTGGGGTATGCCCGCAAACTCGCCAAACGTCTTGGCGAAGAGCTGGAAATTCCCGTCTATTGTTACGAAAACGCAGCTTTTACCGAAGAGCGGAAGAACCTGGCCAACTGCCGTTCGGGCGAATACGAAGGACTAACCGAAAAACTGACCGACCCGCACTGGAAACCCGATTTCGGTCCGGCAGAATTCAATGAAAAAGTGGCGGGCAGCGGCGCTACGGCTGTTGGTGCCCGCGATTTTTTGGTGGCTTTCAATGTAAACCTGAACACCACTTCCACCCGCCGTGCCAATTCCATTGCTTTTGATGTACGTGAGCGTGGACGGGCAAAAAGAGAAGGGAATCCCGTTACCGGGAAAATTGTGAAAGGCGAAAACGGTAAGCCGGTGATGATTCCCGGCACGCTAAAAGCAGTGAAAGCCATTGGCTGGTACATCGAAGAGTACGGCGTTGCCCAAATCTCTATGAACCTCACCAACATCAGCATCACGCCGGTGCATGTAGCCTTTGACGAGGTCTGCAAAAAAGCTGATGCACGTGGTATCCGCGTTACAGGTTCGGAACTGGTGGGACTTATCCCGCTGGAAGCTATGCTGGAAGCCGGTCGCTATTTTCTGCGGAAGCAAAAACGCTCGACAGGTGTTGACCGCGATGAGTTGCTGAAGATAGCTATTAAATCCATGGGACTGAATGATTTAAAACCTTTCAACCCGAAAGAACGTATCATTGAATTTTTGTTGGAAGAACCGGGGAAAAAGCTGGTGGACATGAGTCTGACAGCTTTTGCCAACGAAACGGCTTCGGAATCACCGGCACCGGGAGGGGGCTCCATTTCGGCTTATGTCGGCACTTTGGGCGTTTCGCTGGGAACCATGGTGGCTAACCTCTCGGCACACAAACGTGGCTGGGACGACCAATGGGAATTATTTTCCGACTGGGCTGAGAAAGGACAGCAGTTCAAAGATGAATTGTTGCGACTCGTGGACGAAGATACCCGCGCTTTCAACAAGATTATGGATGCTTTCGGACTTCCAAAGAAAACAGCAGAAGACAAAAAAATCCGTCAGGAAACCATTCAGGAAGCCTCAAAATATGCCATGGATATCCCGTTTAAGGTTATGGAAACAGCTTACAACTCCATCACCGTGATGCGTGCCATGGCCGAAAACGGCAATCCAAACTCTGCCTCCGATGCCGGTGTGGGCGCACTTTGCGCACTGACGGCCGTGGAAGGAGCTTACCTCAACGTAAAAATCAATGCTATGAGTATCACAGATAAAAAATTTACGGAAGAGATGCTTCAACGTGCTGAAGACCTTGCACAAAAAGCACGCGCCTGCCGTGATATGATTATCGCAACGGTAGAACAGAAAATCAGCGGGCTGTAAATCATTGATGACAATCCGGCTGAACTTTAAAGGGAACTTCATCCTGATAAAGGAAAAAGATGTTTCATGTATTGGCCGGACTGTTTTATTTTACATCGTTTTGCTTTTCAATAATATCAGCAACCATCAAAAATATTTAAAAAATAATTAGGATAATGATTCAGGAGTTTGTATTTTTGCCGACCAAAATTTTAAAAGCGATTCACGATGGCTAAGAAAAGTAAAGACGCAAGGATTCAGGTGATTTTAGAGTGCACGGAGCATAAAAAAAGTGGTATGCCGGGAACTTCGAGGTATATCACTACCAAAAACAAAAAAAACACCCCCGAAAGGCTGGAGTTGAAAAAATACAACCCCATCCTGAAAAAAATGACTATTCACAGAGAGATTAAATAATTTGAACCATGGCTAAGAAAGTAGTTGCATCATTACAGTCCACAGGAAAAGACTTTGCAAAAGTTATTAAAGCGGTAAAATCCCCTAAATCGGGTGCTTACACTTTTAAAGAAGAGATTATCCATACCGATAAGGTAAAAGAATATTTTGCTAAGAAATAAGCAAAAAATTTCTCACTTTTTAAAAAGAAAGCTTTTTCCTGTTATCGGGAAGAAGCTTTTTTTTATTTTTATGCTTCACGTTTTTTATTAGAGTGAGATTTTAACAAACATTTAATCAAACAGTTATGGGCTTATTCTCTTTCTTTTCCTCCAAGCAACAAAAAGAAGACCTCGACAAAGGGTTGGAAAAAACCAAACAGAGTGTTTTTAGCAAGCTCTCAAAAGCCGTCATCGGAAAATCAAAAGTGGACGATGAAGTGCTGGACGACCTCGAAGAAATCCTCGTTACCTCAGATGTGGGTGTCGAAACCACACTCAAGATTATCGACCGCATCGAAACTCGTGTTGCCCGCGACAAATACCTTGGTGTTGATGAGCTGAACCGCCTGCTGAAAGAAGAAATCGTAGCCCTTCTGCAGGAAAATTACAGTGGCGATGGCGCTGATTTTGAGCTGCCTGCAGATAAGAAACCTTATGTTATTATGGTGGTTGGCGTAAACGGTGTGGGAAAAACCACCACCATCGGGAAACTGGCTTACAACTTCAAAAGAGTCAATAAGAAAGTTATACTCGGTGCCTCCGATACTTTCCGTGCCGCTGCTGTGGAACAGTTGAAAATATGGTCGGAGCGCGTGGATGTTCCCATGGTAAGCCAGGGGATGGGTGCCGATCCTGCTTCGGTGGCTTTCGACACCATAAAATCAGCTATTGCCCAGGATGCTGACGTAGCCATTATCGACACCGCCGGAAGGTTACACAACAAAATAAACCTGATGAATGAGCTTTCTAAAATCAAACGGGTCATGCAAAAGCTGATTCCCGATGCGCCCCACGAAATTTTATTGGTATTGGATGCTTCCACCGGCCAGAACGCTATTGAGCAGGCACGGCAGTTTATTGCCGCCACCGAGGTGAATGCCATTGCCCTTACCAAGCTTGACGGGACAGCCAAAGGCGGTGTGGTTATCGGCATCTCCGACACTTTTAAAATTCCCGTAAAATATATAGGCGTTGGCGAAAAAATGGAAGACCTGCAGGTTTTCAACCGCAAGGAATTTGTGGAAACACTCTTCTCTTAAAATGTCTCTGTGAGAAAAACAAAAAAACAAAAAGTTAATGTCGTAACACTGGGTTGCTCCAAAAATCTGGTGGACTCCGAAGTGCTGATGCGTCAGTTAGACGACCGCTATGAGGTGATGAACGATTCCAATGACCCCTCCGACATTATGATTATTAACACCTGCGGTTTCATTCAGGATGCCAAAGAGGAGTCTGTTGATATGATTCTGTCGGCCATAGAAGCGAAAAAGGCGGGGAAACTACGTAAGGTAATTGTTACCGGCTGTTTGTCGCAGCGTTACAAATCCGAGCTGGCAGAGGAGATGAGCAATGTGGATGCTTTTTTCGGCGTCAATGATCTGCCACAAATACTAAAAACGCTGGAGGTGAATTACAAAAAGGAATTGGTGGGCGAGCGTCATTTGACCACTCCTTCTCACTTTGCTTACCTGAAAATATCGGAAGGTTGCGACCGCAGCTGTGCTTTTTGTGCCATCCCGCTCATCCGGGGGAAGCATATGTCAAAGCCTTTTGAAGCGGTTGTTGCCGAAGCGGAAAAACTGGCTGCCAAAGGAGTGAAAGAGTTGCTGCTTATTGCTCAGGATTTAACTTACTACGGCCTTGACCTGTACAAAAAGCGCCGTATTGCCGGGCTGGTCAACCGCCTTTCGGAAATTGATGGTATCGAATGGATCCGCCTGCACTACGCCTATCCTGACGGGTTTCCGGAAGATTTACTGGATGTGATGCAGCACAACCCGAAAATTTGCAAATATCTTGACATCCCTTTGCAACACATCAACAGCCGTATTTTACAGTCGATGAAACGCGGCCTTGATGGAGAAAAAACCCGTCAGCTGGCGCTCTCGTGGCGCAAAAAAGTACCGGGCATGGCGTTGCGTTCTACCTTCATTGTCGGCTATCCGGGCGAAACGGAAGAAGAGTTTCGGCAACTGCTGGATTTTATTGCGGAAATGCGTTTCGACCGTCTCGGCGTTTTTCAATACTCACCGGAAGAAAATACAACGGCTTTTGCTTTGCCTGATGACGTTCCCGAAATAGTGAAACAGGAGCGCGAAGACCGGCTGATGGCGCTGCAACAAGAAATATCGCTGGAGCTGAACGACAAAAAAGTCGGCAAAACATTTAAGGTGATTATCGACAAAAAAGAGGGTGATTTTTACGTAGGGCGTACCGAATTCGACTCTCCGGAGGTGGATAACGAAGTGCTAATTTCTGCGGAAGGAAGTGCTTTGCAAACCGGCCGGTTTTATCAGGTAAAAATAACCAGTTCCGATTTTTATGACCTTTACGGTGAGGTGGAAAAGTTGTAAACAACTTTGATCTCCTGTTTTCTTTTACAGGATGATTCTTTTTTCAGTTTTCATCAATAACACAAAAAAGTTTCTTTCCGGCTATTATATCACAAACGTTTGAAAAAGCATATTAAAAACGCCTGCGAATTTTGCTTTATAAAAAACCTATTTCCTTAAAAAATAAGGAATTATTAACAATTCCCAACATCGGTAAACCGTAGGTTTTATTATTTTTGTGGTGTAGAAAAGTTTAAGCGAAAACAGAAAAAAATGGGTTATATAAAATTTGATAAGAAGCAGCTTGTCAACCTGAATTATTCACTCAGCAGAGAGAAGCTGCGCACCAACCGGGCCGGCAGCTATGCCAATTCCAGCATCATCAATTGCAACACACGGAGCTATCATGGGCTTTTGGTGGTTCCACAGCCTCTGATTAACGACAACAACCACGTTCTGTTATCGGGTTTGGATGAGGTCATAGTATCCAACGATTTTGAGTTTCATTTGGGTTCACGTATGTACGAAGGAGGCGTCATGGAACCCAAAGGGCACAAATATCTGCGGGATTATGATATGGACCCCATTCCTCGTTTGGTTTTCAGGCTTGGAAGTATTGTGCTGGTAAAAGAGCTTATCTTCACACAAAAAGAAGACCGTATTCTCATCAAATATACGCTCGAAGAGAGTATCGGGAAAGTAAAATTCAGTCTGCGACCTTTTCTTGCTTTCCGCAGCGTTCATACGCTCAGCAAAGCCAATACTTATGCGAATACTCATTTTAAACCGATTAAAAACGGCGTCAGCTGGCAGATGTACCAGGGCTACTCGCCGGTTTATATGCAGTTTTCGAAAAAGACAGAGTATGTTCATGTTCCCGACTGGTATTACAATGTGCAATATATTCGTGAAAAAGAGCGTGGTTATGCTTATCTCGAAGACCTATACTCCCCCGGGTATTTTGAAACCGAATTGAAAAAAGGCGAAAGTATTGTTATATCTGCAGGTCTTGAAGAAAAAACGCCAGCCAATTTCAAGCGGCATTTTACCGCTGAAGTAAAAAAACGTGTCCCCCGCAGCAATTTTGAAAACAGTCTGCAAAATGCTGCCGAAGAGTTTATTATCCATACTAAACATCGCACGGAAGTTATTGCCGGCTATCCGTGGTTTGGTCGCTGGGGCCGCGATACATTTATTGCCCTGCCGGGGCTTACACTGATAAACGGAGATAAAAAGACTTTTCATGCCGTGCTGAAAACCATGCTCAGCGAACTGAAAAACGGACTTTTCCCCAATATGGGACACGGTGCCGAAGCCAGCTTCAACTCGGCGGATACTTCTTTGTGGTTTTTCTGGGCTTTACATCAATATGTGTTGATTACGGGAGAGACAGCAGGGCTATGGAGCTCTTATGGCAAGGCCATGGAAAGTATTCTGAACAATTACAGGAAAGGGACACTCCATCAGATTCGTATGCACGACAACGGACTTCTCTGGGCCGGCGAAACCGGAAAGGCCGTTACCTGGATGGATGCCATTGTTGAAGGAAAACCGGTAACTGCCCGCACAGGTTTTGCAGTGGAAATAAACGCGTTATGGTACGAAGCTATTCGCTTTGCCCTGCAACTCGCCGAAGAAGCCAAAGACCAGCGTTTTGTGAAACGATGGGGAAAATGGCCTGAAACCATCAGAAAATCGTTTGAAGACATGTTCTGGGACGAAGCGAAAGGTTCCCTCGCCGACTATGCCACTTACGAACAAAAAGATTTTACTGTCCGGCCAAACATGGTCATTGCGGCATCATTGCCTTTTTCACCGCTTAACCCCGACATGAAAATTGCCGTACTCGGAAAAGCAAAAAACGAACTCCTCACACCACGGGGCCTGCGCTCGCTCTCTCCGCGTTTTGTCGAATACAAAGGAAAATATCGCGGTAACCAGGAGGAACGCGACCTGGCTTACCATCAGGGAACAGCCTGGCCGTGGCTTTTGGGGCCGTTTGCAGAAGCCTGGTTGAGTATCTATGGCGAAAAAGGAAAATCATTTATTCGTGACCTCTACCATGGTTTTGAGGATGTTATAACTGAAGCCGGCGTGGGGACGATTTCCGAGATTTACGATGGCGACCCGCCTCACGAAGCAGAGGGTGCCATCTCACAAGCCTGGAGCGTGGCAGAGCTGCTGCGGATAAAATGGATGCTTGATGGTAAAGAATTAACAAAATGAAAAGATTTTTGAAAAACAAACCAGAAAAGAAGCTATGAGAGTATTGATGTTCGGATGGGAATTTCCTCCTCATATCACCGGAGGGTTGGGGACAGCCTGCTACGGCCTTACCAAAGGACTGAGCAAGCAAGGTGCGGAAATTGTCTTTGTTGTTCCCAAAGCTTATGGCGATGAAGACGGGCAGGTTGCTTCCATCCGTAATGCCAGTGGCATTCCCTTCGACCTGAAAGATGAGGAATACAAAGCTTACTGGCAACATATTAAGTATCTGGAAGTTGGTTCCAATATTATTCCTTATGTAAGTCCGGAATTTTTTTCCAAAATCACGGAAAAAGACCAGAAAACCGGTGAAGAGTTTAAGAGTCATGTCTTTTCACGGAACTTTGAATTTTCGGGCACTTACGGGAAAAACCTGCTGGAAGAGGTGGCGCGTTATGCCCTTATCGCTTCGGCGCTGGCCTTGAAAGAAAATTTCGACGTTATTCATGCCCACGACTGGCTCACCTATCCTGCCGGTATTGCTGCCAAGCTGTCTTCCGGGAAAAAGCTTGTTGTTCACATGCATGCCACCGAATTTGACCGTGCGGGAGGTAATGTCAACCAGCAGGTTTACGAAATCGAACGGCAGGGAATGGAAGTTGCCGATGCCGTTATTACCGTGAGCAACCTTACGCGGAACATTGTCATTGAAAAATATGGCATAAATCCCGGCAAGGTTTATACCGTACACAATGCTGTGGACGCCAATAGCATGAAAAATTACAGCGGCTTCAAAAAGCATTTCGACGAGAAGCTGGTAACTTTTCTCGGACGTATCACTTATCAGAAAGGGCCTGATTATTTTATCGAAGCAGCCTATAAGGTCTTGCAAAAAGACCCCAAAGTACGGTTTGCTATGGCCGGATCGGGCGACATGCTGCTGAAAATGATAAAACGCGTTGCTCAGCTTCGTATATCCGATAAATTCCATTTTACCGGCTTCCTGCAGGGCGATGATGTGGATCATATTTTTGCCATGAGCGATGTATTCGTCATGCCCTCCGTGTCCGAACCTTTTGGCATTGTGCCGTTAGAGGCCATGCGTTCGAGCGTCCCGGTCATCATCTCCAAACAAAGTGGCGTGGCGGAGGTGTTGCATCACGCCCTGAAAGTGGATTTCTGGGACATCAATGCCATGGCCGATGCCATTTACGGATTCTGTCATTATCAGGGCCTTTCAAAAATGTTTAAGAAATATGGCAAACAGGAGGTGGAAAGCTTGAAATGGGAAGATGCCGCCCTGAAAGTTATTCAGGTTTATAACAAAATTATAAACAGTTAATTAAGAAATATTAAAATAATATGAAAGCTATTTGTTTCTATTTCCAGGTACACCAGCCCATACGGCTGAGAAGTTATCGGTTTTTCGATATTGGGGAAAAACAGGATTACTTTGACGAGCACAACAACAGCTATATCATGCGCAAAGTGGCCCAAAAGAATTATCTGCCCATGAATGCGCTGTTGCTCGATTTGATAAAAGAGTACGGAAGTGCTTTCAAAGTTAGCTTTTCTATTTCGGGCACGGCGCTCGACCAGTTTGAGACCTATGCGCCCGATGTGCTGGAAAGTTTTCAGCGGCTGGCAGAAACCGGAAATGTGGAATTTCTCGCTGAGACCTATGCCCACTCGCTTTCCGCACTCAAAAGCAAAGAAGAATTTACAAAACAGGTGCAGGCACAAGCCAAAAAAATCGAACAGCTTTTTGGTCAGAAACCAACCACTTTCCGTAATACCGAGCTGATTTATTCGGATGAAATCGGCGCCATGGTGGCGGATATGGGCTATAAGGTGATGCTCACCGAAGGAGCTAAGCATGTGATGGGTTGGAGAAGTCCTAACTATATGTACACCAATGCTATAAATCCGAAACTAAAACTGTTGCTGAAAAATTTCCAGCTCAGCGACGACATTGCTTTCCGGTTTTCACAACAAAGCTGGAAAGAGTGGCCGCTGACTACGGAAAAGTTTGTGGGCTGGCTTACGCAAATTAATTCTGCAGAGGAGGTTATCAACCTGTTCATGGACTATGAAACTTTTGGCGAGCATCAGTGGGAAGAAACCGGTATTTTTGACTTTATGCGTGCGCTGCCGGGACGGGTTTTCTCCCATTCCGACTTTAGTTTTGCCACACCAGGAGAACTGGGTGAGAAACTCCAGCCCGTATCTTCCATCCATGTTCCTTATCCTATTTCGTGGGCTGATGAAGAACGCGACCTGACTGCCTGGCTGGGGAACGAACTCCAGGATGAAGCTTTCGATAAGCTGTATGCTCTGGAAGAAAAAGTGAAAATGTGCGACGACCCGCAAATTCAGCAGGACTGGCTCTATCTGCAAACTTCCGACCATTTTTATTACATGTGTACTAAATTTTTCTCGGATGGCGATGTGCATAAATATTTCAACCCTTACGGCACACCGTACGAGGCTTTTATCAACTACATGAATGTTTTGTCCGATTTTATTATCCGGGTGGAAAGGCAAACCCGCTATGCCAAAACAGATGCCGATGAAGTGAAAGAAGCAGCGAAAGAACTTTTAAAAAAAACGGGAAAACTGGCGAAGAAGAAAACCCGTCAAACCAAAAAAGCTGTTAAAGAGACGTTAGATAAAACCAAAGAGATGAATTTTGAAGATATCAAAAACATGTCAGATGCAGCCGTGAAAAAGCTTTTGCGCGAAATTGATCTGCAGAAACTCAGCGTGGCCATGGAAGATGCCGGCGCAGAGATTCGTGAAAAAATTCTTCCCAACCTCGGAAAACGTGCCCGGAAACAGTTTGACGAGTGGCAGGAAGAGATAAAAAAGGTGAATAAATCGGATATTAAAAAATACAAAAAAGAGATTGAAGATATGCTGAAAGATCTTTTTGGGAAAAAGAAATAGGACGATTCCTGCCTTCATAGAACATTAATATTTTGCAAGGGAAAACTCCCGGAATCTCTGCGCTTTTGTAGCCGTCATCAGAACCCTGCTCTTCCGGGTTTGAAACCCGGAAGCTTAAGAAACCGGCTCCCGGCTCCCGGCTCTTCCCGGCTCTTTCGGATTTGCAATCCGAAAGTTTAAGGAATTAGGATTTGCAATCCGTTAGGGTCGGGATTACAAATCCCGACCAGCAACAGAGGAAAATCCCGACCAGCAACAGGGGAAAACCCCGGCCAGCAACAGGCATTTATGCCTCCGTAGCCCTAAGTGAACAAAGGCTGATGGCCAATGTCATCAAATTAATTTTGAAGAAAATAGAAAATGAAATCAGATTATATATTTGAAACAAGTTGGGAAATTTGTAATAAAATCGGTGGAATTTACACTGTTATGTCTACCAAAGCCAGGAGTATGGTGGATGCTTATGGGGACCATTATGTCTTGGTTGGCCCGGATGTGTGGAAAGAAACTCATGCTAATCCCGATTTTTTGGAAGACCACAAACAGTTTTCCCACTGGAAAGAAGCTGCTGCCAGACAAGGTATTCAGGTCAGAATTGGCCGTTGGAACATCCCTTCCGGGCCGCTGGTGATTTTGGTCAACTTTACCCATCTTTTTGCCAAAAAGGATGAGATTTTTGCCCATTTGTGGGAAACTTACAAACTCGATTCTCTTTCCGGGCAATGGGATTATATCGAGCCGGCCATGTTTGGTTACGCTGCCGGTCAGGCAATAGAGAGTTTTACCCGTTTTTACCTTACGCCGCAAACCAGGGTTGTTGCCCATTTTCACGAATGGATGTCCGGAACGGGTATTTTGTATCTTAAAGAGAAACTACCGCGTGTCGGCACGGGTTTCACTACACACGCCACAGTTCTGGGGCGCTCTATTGCCGGAAACGGTCTGCCGTTGTACGAAAAGCTGGCGCACTATCATCCACTGAAAATGGCAGAGAAATTTCAGGTTGTCAGCAAAAATTCGTTAGAAACACTCAGCGCACAAGAAGCGGATGTATTCACCACCGTTAGTGCTATCACCTCCGAAGAGAGCAGGCAGTTTCTCGGTAAAGAAGCTCAGGTACTTACGCTAAACGGCATGAACAAATCTTTTGTTCCGGCTGTCGGCCAATATGCGAAAAAGCGCGAGATAGCCCGGACCAAAGCTTTGGAAATTGCGTCAAAACTGACCGGTGTTACCTATAGCAAGGATACTTTTTTGGTGCTGAACAGCGGGCGTTATGAGTTTAAAAACAAAGGAATAGATATTTACCTCCGCGCTTTGGGAAAATTGAACCGGTCGTTGCCAAATGAGCAGCGTATCCTGGCTTTTATTGCTGTTCCGGCCGGGCACGATGGCCCCCAGACAGTTTTCACAGGCGAAAGTGAAAAAGTACAGAATCCCTATTTAACACATTATCTTCTCGATGAAAATAACGACCCTGTTTTGCGGGAAGCCCGTAACAACGGATTGAATAATTCAGAAAACGACCGCGTCCATTTGATTTTTGTTCCGGCTTATCTCAACAAGCGCGATGGTGTCGTCGACCTGAGCTATTACGATTTTCTGACTGCTTTTGATTACACTGTTTTCCCTTCTTATTACGAGCCCTGGGGCTACACACCGCACGAAAGCGTTGCTTTTGGCATCCCCACGCTCACCACCACTTATGCCGGATTTGGCAAATGGGTGCTGGATCATTTTGAAAACAGACAGGGAGCCGTTACGGTTATCGACCGGCAGGGAAAAGAGGATGACAGTATTGCTGCTGAAGTTGCAGACAGTATTAACGGTTTTTTGAACAGCGACAACCGGGAAACGGCAAGGGAAGAAGCCGGCAAAATTGCTGATGAACTCACTTGGGAAAAACTCAATAAATATTACAAAAAAGCCTGGAAACTGGCGCTGGCAGAAGCAGAAGATCGCAGGGGAAAAGAGAAAACGCAATGGACTATTCCGGAGACCCAACGGTTGGAGGCCAGTGTGAATCCCGACAAACCCACCTGGAAAAAGATTCTGGTTCAGCCCATTCTCCCCAAACAGCTGAAGCCGTTAAAAGCGTTAGCCTTTAATCTTTGGTGGTCGTGGAATACGGAGGCTGTCGAATTGTTTCAAAGTATTTTACCTGAAAAATGGGAAGAACTTGATACCAATCCGGTAATGGTGCTTGAGTCGTTGTCGCTGGAGAAAATCAATGCACTCGTAGCCGATGAAAAATTCATCGAAAAGCTCAACCGGGTATATGCCAAATTTCAAAAATATATGCAGTCTGCCAATGAGCAGCAAGAGGAGCAGGTTGCCTATTTCAGTATGGAATACGGCCTGCACAACAGTGTGAAAATATTTTCAGGCGGTCTCGGTGTGCTGGCTGGCGATTATCTGAAACAGGCCAGCGACTCCAACAAGAATATGATTGCTATAGGGTTGCTTTACCGTTACGGCTATTTTAAGCAAATTATCAGCCATTTTGGCGACCAGATTGCCGAATACAACATTCAAAAAACAACTCAGCTGCCATTGGTGCCCGTGCGGAATGAGCAGGGCGAAACACTCCGGATTCTCATTGCCATGCCTGGTCGCGTGGTGCAAGCGAAAGCGTGGCGGTTAGATGTGGGTCGTGTGCCCCTGTTTCTGCTTGATACCGACATACTGCCCAACACGGAGGAAGACCGTAAACTTACGGCCCGACTTTATGGCGGGGACAGAGAACACCGTCTAAAACAGGAGATGATACTTGGCCTTGGCGGCATTCGCCTGATAGAGAAGCTGGGGTATCACCCGGATGTCTTCCACAGTAACGAAGGTCATTCGGCTTTTATCGGGCTGGAAAGAATCAGGAACTTAATAGAAAAAGAGCGCATCAGTTATTGTGCTGCCAGAGAGGTTGTACGTGCCAGCACTCTTTTTACTACCCACACACCTGTTCCGGCCGGACACGACAGTTTTGAAGAGCATCTTATCCGTGCATACCTTTCCCATTTCAGTGAGCTGTTTTCTGTTTCCTGGGAAACATTTATGGGCCTTGGAAGATTTCGTCCGGAGGATACAACGGAGAAATTCTCCATGAGCGTGCTGGCCACGAAACTTTCGCAGGAAGTAAACGGTGTAAGCCGCATTCACGGACGCGTTTCCCGCGAAATGTTTATGGGATTGTATCCCGGCTATTATGTCGAAGAGCTGCATATTGGCTACGTTACCAACGGCGTCCACTATTTCACCTGGACCGACAAAGTGTGGCAGGAGCTTTATCGCCAAAGTTTTGAGGAGGGTTTTGAAAATGACCAGCCCAATGCCAGATTTTGGGAGAAAATTTATGATATCTCCGATGAAAAGGTGTGGGAAAACCGGATGAATGTCAAAAAACGGCTGATTGCCTTTGTGAAAGAGCATTTGAGGAAAAACATGCTTTCGCGACAGGAAAGCCCGCGGCTCATCATCGAGTCGATGAAACATCTCGATGAAACGCATTTAATCTTTGGCTTTGCCCGGCGTTTTGCTACCTACAAACGTGCATATCTGCTGTTTGCTAACTTAGAACGGTTAGAAAAGATTGTGAATAATCCGGAAAAACCAGTGCTGTTTCTTTTTGCCGGAAAAGCACATCCACACGACAAAGCAGGTCAGGATTTAATCAAACGTGTTGTCGGGATTTCAAAAATGCCGCAGTTTAGCGGACGGATTATCTTCCTCGAAAATTATGATATGATTATGGGCAAAATGCTTACAAGCGGCGTGGACGTTTGGCTGAATACACCTACCCGTCCGTTAGAAGCCTCCGGAACCAGCGGCGAAAAAGCCATTATGAACGGCGTGGTAAATTTCAGTGTGCTGGATGGCTGGTGGGCAGAAGGCTACAAAGAAGATGCCGGCTGGGCTATTCCTGAGACCCGGACTTACGAAAACCAAAGTTTTCAGGACGAGCTGGATGCTGAGATGATTTATAATATTCTGGAGGAAGAAATTATCCCGGCTTATTACGACATCAACAAAGACGGGCTTTCCGAAAAATGGGTTCAGCACATTAAAAGCACCATTGCAGAGATTGCGCCCCGGTTTACCATGCAACGTCAGCTAAACGATTATTATGAAAAATTTTATGCGCCTTTGTTACAAAACAGCAAACGGATGAGGGCGCAGCATTTTTCCAAAGCAAAAGTGCTTGCCGGATGGAAAGGAAAAATCAGCAATGCATGGGACAATATTTCGGTGGAATCGTTGATGGTTCCCAACACGCAAAAAGGAGCAATTGCTTACGGAAAACATTTTATTGCAGAGATAAAACTTTCCGCCCCCGGATTGACCGCCGGGGATTTGGGTGTTGACCTCATTATGGGTAACCGGAACAATGGAAATATTGAGAAAATTCTCTATCGTCATCCGTTAGAAGCAGAGCAGGAAAAAAATGATATTATCCGATTTGCCTGCGATTTCCCGCTGGCACATTCGGGGATGATGGATTATGCTTTCCGTCTTTATCCAAAGCATAAACTGCTGGTTCATCGTATGGATTTCCCACTTGTGAAGTGGATTTGATGGGGGAACATCTATTGAATGTACATACTTTTCCTGATTTTCTACAAAACCATCCCGGCACCGGTGCAAACGAGATTTTGCATTATCCTGAAGTACACTTTTGCTAAAATATAACAAACTCCCGGCAAAGCAAAACAATTATATTTTATTTTTGCCCCTTCAAAAAATAGTACGTATGAAAAGAATAAAATGGATAGCTGCCCTGGGAATTTTTCTTATCGCTTTTAGTTTAAACGCTTCTGCAAAGAAAGCTTCGCACAAAAACAAAGCACAAATTGCATACAATCAGGGTAATTATGCTGCTGCTCTTGCTATGTGGGAAAAATCAATTGCTAAATATGAAAGAAGGCATAAAGAAGTAAAGTGCCCGTATTACACCAAAGCCGGCATGGCTGCCATCAAACTAAAAAAAACAGATGAAGCACGGCAACTTTTCGAAAAAGCTATCCATTCGGCTTCCGTAAGTCCGGTTGCTTACGTTGAACTTGCCAGGCTCTACCGGAAAATTGATAATCTTTCTCTCGAAATTTTTACCCTTGAAAATTATGTAAAAAAATATCCTGATGGTGGGGCTGTTAAAGCTGTGAGAGAACGTCTTTTTGCCACTTATGTGGAGAGCGAAAACTGGGATGAGGCGCTGAAACTTTGGGAGAAACTTCCGGAGCAGGTTAAAAACAGCATAGCTTTTAAAACCGATTATCTGAAAGTTAACAGAGCGCTTAAAAATACGAAAGTTTGCAACCGGATGTCATCCGAAATTCTGAAATCAGATCCGAAAAATGTTACAGCGCTTGACTGGAAAGCCAAAAAATATTTCTGGCTGGCCGAAAATCGCTATCAGGCTGAGCTGAATGCTTACAGCAAAAACAAAACACGGAGCCAGTACGTCGAATTATTAAGAGTCTTTAAGGTGGTTACGGTCAACTTTAAACGGTCGTTATACTATTTTAAAAAGTTGTATTCCCTGCAATCAACTGCCGAAAATGCCAACTATCTCGGTAATATTTATGCCCGTCTCAACGACGATGCCAAAGCAAAATATTACCACTACGTTGCCGAAAAGAAAAAGACCGCCGGCAAATAAGCCTTTGTGCGTCCACTTGTTTAGGTGCCCGTGCTTAAACTTAACGCCCGTATTTTCTTTTTCGCAAGCCGATCACAACAAACGCAAAAATCAACATAACCACCAGAGGCGTCAGCACATTAAACAACTGCCACTGCATGCGTTGCCGGTTGACTTTTGTTTTATCCAGCAGACGCAGTTTAAAATCGCGCGTACGTAGGGATATAAGCCCGGGACCATCGGTCAGGTAGTTCAGTGCATTCAAAATAAATTCCTTGTTACCATAGGTTTGCCGTGTAAATTGATTGTAGCCGAGAGGCAGTGGATAGCCGTCTGGAATTTTCAACTGATTCCGGATTATGTCACCATCGGAAACGACAATCATTCGGGTGGGAACACTCACTTTCCGGAAAGGAAATATTTTACTTTTCAAACCCGACAAAAGCCGGTTGTTGAAGTCGGACGTAAATTTTCCGCTCAGCAAAACCGCCACATTACGCGCCGGCCCGTGGAAAAAATAGGGATCGGGTTTTTGCCTTAAAATGGCCAGACTGATAATGCCGGGAACTTTTTCCACGCCACAGTAGGGCGAAGTTTTAAGCAGGATGGTTTTTTTAACCCCTTTTACGGCAAGGGTGTCGATACTACTCACAAAATTCATCTCGATGCTGTTCAGGTTACGCACCACCGGTTGATTCGACCGCGGTGTTATCAGTGGGTAATAATACCACGGAAGCAACCGGATTTGTGGTTGGTTTCCGGTTTGTCCCGTTCGTACCGGAATGGGGACGGCGTTCAAATCAAGTACCAGGTTTTTGTTGAGACGCACGCCGTAAGTAAAAAGCTGCTCCTGCAATCCCAGATTCAAATCAATGGAAACAGTTGTCTCCGACCGTTTTATGCTGTCCATGCTTGCCAGCACAGGGTCAACAAGCCAGAGCACTTTCCCGCCGTACATGATATATTGGTCCAGCATCAGTTTTTCCCTTTCCGTAAAGGGCTTTTGGGGTTTTGCCACAATGAGGGCGTTGTAACGCGGAACAACCCTGAAAGCCGATGTATCGCTCTTTTGCTTTTCCAGCAAAGGATTGGGCAGGCTGTCGGGGCTCACCATTGTCAGCGTGTAGTTCTCGTTCAGACTGTTCAAAATATCGGTAACATGTTTCCCCTGTGGTTCGCCCTGACCAATCAGGTAAGCCAGTGAGGGTTTTTTCTGCCGTACCAGCTTATGTATGGCATTGATAAAGGTAAACTCCAGGTTTTCAATGGAATGGTTAAGAGCTTCTGCGGGTGGTATGTTTCGCTCGCTGCTCAACAGTTCAACAGGTATTTCTCTGCCTTTGTAACGGAGGAGAGCACCCGGAAAAATGTATTGCTGCTCCAATCCGTTTTTCGTTTTTACCTGTAGGTTGGTAGGGACCAATCCGCTGTTAACCAACCGGCGGTAGAAAGATTCACGCTTTTTAAGGTTTCCGGAAGCGGAAGGGTTAACAAAGAAAAACCGCACGTTTTTATTGTAAGCCTGGAATTCTTCGAGTATTTCACGCGTTTGTGTTTCGAGACGTTTGAATCCGGCCGGGAAATCACCTTTCAGATACACGGTGCACTCCAGCTTTTCATCCAATTGTTTTAAAACATTTTTGGTAACCTTTGCCAGGGTAAACCGTCTGTCGCTGGTCAGGTCAATACGCGTAAAGTAAAGGGACCCGAGATAGTTAGCAGCTACAATTATCAAAATTACAGATAGTAACCGCTTCCTGTATTGTTTTCTCATTTTCTGTGCCGGAGAATTGTTATGCCTTCTCATTTCCATCTTCTCCTTCCCAAAAAACTAACACTCAGGTAAAGAAAAAACAGTATTAAGCTGAGAAAATAGATGACATCGCGCGAGTCAATCACCCCCCGGCTCATGGAAGCGTAGTGGGCACCGATGCCAAACGACTGCACAAAAAGAGCTGCTCCACCGAAAAATGATGAAATGAAATCGAATCCCATGTAAATAAAAGCGCTGATAACCACAGCAACAAGAAATGCAACTATGGGGTTATTTGTCAGAGAAGAGGCAAAAATGCCCATGGCAACAAATGCAGCGCCGAGGAAAAGAAGACCGATGAAAGAACCCCAAAAACCGCCGGTATCAATATCGCCGACAGGATATCCCAACCGGTAAACCGAGAAATAGTAAATCAGTGTTGGAAGCAGCGACAACACCACAAGTGTAAAAGCGGCAAGGTATTTGGCGGTGATGATTTTGGTGTCGCTAAGCGGCCTGATGAGCAGCAATTCCAAAGTGCCGCTTCTTTTTTCTTCGGCGAGACTGTTCATGGTAACGGCAGGAACCAGAAATAGAAAAATAAAAGGTGCCAGGCTGAAAAGCCCGTTCAGGTTGGCATAGCCACCATCCGGGATGTTAAGACCCGAAGGGAGAACCCACAAAAAGAGTCCGGTTACCGTCAGAAAAATACCGATAACCACCCAGCCGGTGATAGAACTCAAAAAACCGAGAATTTCTTTTTTGTACAATGTCCCCATGGGATGTTTTTACTTATGGTAACGCAAAAATATTGTTTTTAGGGTGTAAGGGAAAGAACAAAAGTAGTCAGTGTTTCCTTTCCCCTTCTTTTTCAGCTTTCTTTAATAACTCGGAAGCAGCAGCCCTTGAAGCATCCGTAATCTCCTCGTCACTCAGCATTTTAGCTATTTCTTCAAGGCGTTCTGCCGGTTCAAGCGGGATAATTTCGGAAACGGTCATATTATTCTCCACACGTTTGAAGACTTTTAAATACACATCTGCCCGGGAGGCAATTTGTGGCAAATGGGTAATGCTCATAACCTGAATGTGCGTCGACATCTTCTTCAGAATATTAGCCAGCTTTCCGGCAATATCGCCGGATACGCCTGCATCAATTTCATCAAAAATGATAGTGGGTAAAACCCCGGCCTGATGCACCAGTGATTTAAGCGCCAGCATAAGTCGTGAAAGCTCTCCACCCGAAGCTGTTTTTGCAATGGGAGCCGGTTCGCCACCTTTGTTGGCGTTGAAATAAAATGTCAGCGCCTCTTTTCCGTGGGGCGAAAATGCAGGCAACGGCTCCATCTGCACCCTGAACTGCGCCTCTTTCATGCCGAGTTGTTTTAGCAAAGCCTCTACCTCTCTTTCAAATCCGGCAATATTTTGCTTTCTCGCAGTACGCCATTTCATGGCTGTATCTTCCAGCTTTAGGGTATTTTCCCCGAGACGTTGCTTTTCTGTCAACAGTTCATCATCCAAACCGGAAATCGTTTTTAGTTTTTGCCGGTACTCCTCACGTAAGTCTATCAGCCCGTTAATATCCGTAACATGATGCTTCTGCTGTAGGCTGTAAAACATATCCAGTCGTTCCCCCACCATTTGCAGCTCCGCCGGATCAAATTCGTTGAGCGAGGCAAAATTTTCTATTTCCGCCGCCAAATCAGCCAGCTCGATGTAGGACGATTGCAACCGTTCGACAAATCCGGCAATAGATTGATGAAAACCGGAAAGCCGGTCAAAAGTCTCTTTAAGCCTGCCAAGATGTTCCAAAATCGCTGTATCCTCTTCCCTGAGCAAATGCGCCGCCATATCGGTAGCCGTTTTTATCTCTCCCGCGTGCGACAGCAACTTACTTTTCTCCTCCAATGCTGCCATCTCCTCTGCGTTCAGCGCTGCCGCGTCCAGCTCGTTCAACTGAAACCGGAAATAATCTTCATCGCGTTTAGCCTGGTTATTTTGCTCCTGTAACAAGGTTAGCTTTTTCTGACTTTTGCGGTATTGGTTAAATAATAAGTTGTAAGCTTGCTGCAACTCAGGTCGATTCAAATGAGCATCAAAAAGCTCCAGCTGAAAACCACTTTCGTTAAGCAAAAGTGTCTGATGTTGTGAATGAATGTCCACCAAACGGCTTCCCAACGTTTTCAACAAATTCAGATTTACCGGCGTATCGTTTATAAAAGCACGCGACTTCCCGGTCGGATTAATCTCACGCCGCAGCAACATCACCGGCTCATAATCCAGGTCGTTGTCTTCAAAAAAGGAAACCAGGTTCAGTTTGTTGATGTCGAAGAGTCCTTCGACCACACATTTTTTTGTCTTATCCATAAGCGCCGACGGGTCGGCCCGTTTACCGAGAATCAGCGACAAAGCGCCAAGCATAATGGATTTTCCGGCCCCGGTTTCGCCCGCAATAACGGTAAAACCGGGCTGAAAGTCAATTTCGGCAGCACTAATTAGTGTATAATTCTTTATGGATAGTTTTAGCAGCATAAATAATTACTTTCTGAGGACAAAAATAACAAATCGTCCGGTGGAAAAAAATGAAAAGAACGATGTTTGTAATAATCTTTTTGGAAATTGATTGCCTGCTGTTTGTCGCTCCGGTTGAAAACTTGTGTAAATATCCGGCTAATTTGTCCCGGCTTCCGATGGCGCAATGAGGCATTTTACTACTTTTGTGCCATGGTAAAGAAGCATACGGTTTTCTTGTTGCTGGGAAGTAATATTCATCCCAGGGTAGTTTATTTACACAAAGCTACCGAACTGATTAACATCTTAATAGGGGATGTTATCATCACTTCTTACCTGTATGAATCGGAGCCCTGGGGCTTTGAGGCTCCGGTTGCATTTTTGAATCAGGTGGTTTGTGTGGAGACAGTTTTGGAGCCTGTGGAGATTCTGAAGAAAACGCAGGATATAGAACGACAACTGGGACGCACGGAAAAATCAAACGGAACGTATGCTTCACGCACTCTCGACATCGACATACTCTTTTTTGATGACGAAATAATAAACCTGCCTGAGCTGACGGTTCCACATGCGCAGATGGCTCACAGGCGTTTTACCCTGATGCCTCTGGCAGAAACAGCTCCGCAGAAAGAGCATCCGGTATTGAAAAAAACCTGCCTCCAATTGCTTGCTGAATGTGCTGATGAATGCGAAGTATGGAAACTTGACGAAGTGAAAGCCGATGCATTATAATTTTATCGCCATCGAAGGAAATATCGGAGTCGGAAAAACTTCGCTTGCTACTAAAATTTCACAGGAGTATAACGCCCATCTCATTCTGGAGCAGTTTGAAGAAAATTCATTTCTCCCCAAATTTTATAAAGAACCTGAGAAGTATGCTTTTCCGTTGGAGATGTCTTTCATGGCCTCCCGTTATCAGCAGCTGAAAGACCAGTTGCTGTCCATGGATCTGTTCAGGAATTTTACCATTAGTGATTATTTCATTGTAAAATCGTTGATATTTGCCCGTAAAAACCTGCCACCTGATGAATTTAAGCTCTACACCAGCTTTTTCAATATTATCTATCAGCAACTTCCCAAGCCGGAACTTTTGGTATATCTTTATGTGGACACCGAGCGCCTGCAGTCGAATATAAAAATGCGCGGACGTCCATACGAGCAAAACATACAGGACGACTACCTGAACAAAATCCAAGACGGTTATCTCGAATTTATTAAGCAGCAAAAAGATTTACGGATTCTCATTTTAGACATCAACAGGCTTGATTTTGTAAATCGCTCCGAAGACTACCAGAAAATCACGGAAGTCGTCATTGGCAAGAAGTATCCCCTCGGTGTACACAGGATTATTTTATAACCCGGATAACAAAAATCAGGATTGTTGTCAGCTACGAGCTGCACAGATTATTTTCCTGCGATATCCGGTCGCAGATTATGAATATTATTTGGGTTATTAGAATTCCTGCGCGTGTTTCTCGGGGCAATCCGGATATTCAGGCCAAAACCGGCCTGTACATATTTTTGCCGGTCCCACTGAAATAATCCCTGTATATTATCCGAATAGAGATAAACCTGGAAAGGAAACAAATTACAAACCACAGCAGCGCCAAAATTCATGGGCGCATCTTTAATGTACGTGTAATTTACTTTGAAAGTGAAATGGCCGGAGACATACCGGCTGTAGCCAACCGAAACAGCAGACACGAAATAATCTTTGAAAAAATGTCCTGAAAATAAAAGTGAGAAATCATTACGCATATCTTTGGTATAATATTCTCCTCCAATCAGTATCCGGGCTGGAAGTTGAATCTGATAATTTTGGGACTCCTCTTTAAGATCAAATATTTTTTTCAAAGTATCACCAATACTTCCTATTGGGTCATCATTATTGATAAAGTCAATGGAGGACCCGTTAAAACTTATGCTGTCTTTGATAGATTTGTAAGTTTTGGTATTGCTTCTGTAAAACACTTTCCCCCAATTTAGAATGCTGGCGTTAACCGAAACCTGTTTCGTCAGCTGTACATCAACCCCTAAATCAATGGCAAAGCCTGTATTTTTAAAATTAAGTAAATAATTCTTTGCATCAAAACCGGTGCTGTCGGGCAACCCGGAGGTGTTCACCAAAAAGTTAGTCCGCGCATGTATCTCATACTCATTGTTGCTGTTAAGCAACGTTTTCATGCTAACTCCATTGTTTTCGGTACTAATGTTGGAGAGCCCCTGCAAAAGATGCAACCTTGCGCCTACTCTGAATTTATCACCGATTGGAACGGATATTCCCAAATGATAATCTATTAAATGGTACACGTTCACAGCGGTATGGCTCAGGTCAAGCGTTTGGTTCACATACGGAGCATTTCCGTTCCAGGCCAGTTTCAGCAAATCCTTATCTAACAGAGCCTGAAAAAACAAATGCTGCCTAACGCCGAGGGTAATAAAGGTGTTCCCCGCCTTAAAGCCGGCAAAGAAAATGTCCATATCCAGAAATTCGGTAATTTTATCTACAGGCTGACCATTATTGATAACCTTGCTCAAATCGAAAGAAAGCGAATCGCTATTCGCACTTTTAGAGATAAAATCATTAATTCCACCAGCCGTATTCAGTAGTCCGGTCGAGAGATTGGACAACATCGGGAACCCCACCACAATATTGGCACCCGACGTGAAAGCCGGGTTCAAAAAACTGCTTTGCTGCACATCGCGCATGCCGTGCAAAATAAAGCCGTTCTGCGCTACTGAAAATTGAGGCAACAAAATGACAGACAACAGTAAAAAACTTATTTTCCGAAAGATGTGTAGATTTTTTTTCATGGCACATATTTTAAAATTATTTCCACTATACTAATTCTTTAACGAAAAAAAAGGGATAACGTTTCATATTGCTGGTTTTTTTAGATTACCCTTGCTCCTTGAAGCCGTTTCAGCTTTCTACAAAATTTTGCATAAAGATAACAAATCATCAACTTTATAAGTACAATTGTTCTCATTAGAGATGCCGTCGGGGTCAAAAAACACCTGATCCATTCCCACCTGCCGGGCCCCCTCAATATCAACAGGGTAATCATCGCCTATCATAAGACTTTCATCGGCAAGTGCACCAGTCTTACCAAAAGCATAATAAAATATCCGGGGGTCAGGTTTTTTCACGCCGGCTTCTTCCGAGGTAATCAGCTCTTCAAAATATTTATCCATCCCCGACACTTTGATTTTCACCTGTTGTACCTCCTGAAAGCCGTTGGTAATAAGGTGAAGATGATATTTTGGGGCAAGGTACTCTAACGTTTCCAAAACATGCGGAAATAAATTTACTTTCCGGGGACTGATTTCCACATAATCCGTGCCCATTTTTTCTGCCAGGATTTTATCATCGATATCGTAATCGAGCAAAGTCAGGTAAAAACGTTTCCATCGGAGGATATTCTTTTCCAGAATTCCCTCGCGGTAAAGATTCCACAGCTTTCGATTATGTGCACTGTATTTTTTGTGAAATTTTTCCGGATTGTCAATTCCTTTTGCGGCAAGCTGATGTTTTTTGAAAATCTCTTCAAAAGCTTCGAGGGAACTCTTGTCAAAATCCCACAAAGTACGGTCAAGGTCGAAAAAAAGATGCTGGTATTGTCGTGGCATAATGGCTATTTGTGATAATTAAAAACTTTATATGTATTGGTAACACCTTTGATTGTCAGCTGAATAATATATAATCCGTTTTGATTATACGGTAGCTGAAGCATCACATCATTACGGCCAAACTGCGGTTTGAAGACATCCAGCCTCCGTCCCAGAATGTCATAAACGGCAACGGAAATATCATCTTCCCTGTAACTTCCCAGCAGGATGTGAATACGTCCGTCTTTGGTGGGGTTGGGATAGACCACCGGAAGGACGGAAACGGAATCGATCTTTGTGCTGTTGCCGCCGGCAGATGTTACCAATAGTTTTACCTGAAAAGTTCCCGTTTTGACATACCGGACAGGCGGCGGTATTTTGGTATCGGAAGTGGCTGGATCTCCTCCGTTGAATTCCCAATGATAGCTCGAAACGGGGCCTGTGGACAGGTCAGTGAATTGAATCGTTCCGCCAACAGGCGTTTTATTCACATCCGGGGAGAAATCGGCAAAGGCCTGTGTTGCCAGCGGGTCAAACCCCGGAATCATAACATAAGCTGTCTTCGCTTTGTCTAACCAGTATTTCAACTGTCGGGTAGAATCGGCACCGTTGGCATCCCAATGTTTGCTAAACCGGCCGAAATAGTCGGGCGAATTTGGTGTGCTACACGAGGCATCGCCACCGGTAAGCGTTCCTATAATCAGGCCATTGCTGTTAAAGAGCGGAGCGCCGGAAGAGCCACCCTCGGTAACGCCATGTCCCGATATGGTAGCTGCCCATTTTACTCTCCAGAAATCAGCATTAAGGTCGGTTACAGCTCCGTAATAAGCAATGGGAACAAGCGGCGTAATGTATGTGGAAATCATTTTTATGTCGCCCTCAGGCTGGTGAATGACTACCCCGTTGTTACTTCCGTTTCCGCTACGGTCCCAACCGTTAAAATAGGGTTTGTACGAATAAGGTACTTTATCTTTCAGTAACAAAAGCTTAAGATCAGAACCCCCGTTATAGTTGGCAGAAGCGAGCAGCTTAGCGCCCGAAAGAGAATGATTTGCCGGTTCGGTGGCCGGGCGGCTGCAATCGGGCGATTCATAATTGAAATAAAAAACCCATTGTGCATAATCGGCAGTCGTGGCGCCATCGCCGCAATGGTTGGCAGTCAGAAAATAGGATTTTCCATCGTTTTTCGTATCGTTTATCAGCGAACCGGTGCACCAATACAGCCCGCTACCATCTTTTAAAAGAATACGTGCCACGCCTCTTTTCTGCTTTTGGTAACGCTCGCCTTCAGGACAGTTCACGGGAACCTCACAACTACCTGCATCGCCAAAATCTTTCAGCCCGCTTTCCGGATGATCGGTAATATTTCCAATGCTTGACAGCTGAAAAGGCAGCTTTCCGTATTTTTCAGGGCTGTCCAGTTCTACAACCAGGTTATTTCCCAAAAGATAAGCCGTTCCCATTTCATTTCCGTTGTTTTGGGTGCTAAAAGCGCCGAGTATCTGATTTTTGCGGGAATTATATATATAAAGTCGGTCGTTTTGCCCGAGATGAACATTCCGTAAATAAAGGTTGAGCGCGGAAGCTCCGTTCATCCGAATTTCAAGCCGCCAAACATAATTTCCACGGGGCAGCTGTTCCCACACTCCTTTTTGCAGTACATTCCCTTCCAGCGTGACGGTATATCCGGCAAATAACGGCTGCGGCGCAGTGGTGTTTTTCCGGATAAGATTTTTTTTCAATGGTGCTGCATTAATATTTACAACGGGAGCTGCGTTTTTCAGTCCAAACTGCAAAGCGGCAGGCTTACCCTGGATTTGCAATTGTGCCATCGTAAAAAACGGGTAAAAACAGATTAAAAGAATAAAGAAAAGTTTTTTCATATGCCTTTTCAATTGTGACGGGTAACCAAAATATGCAGCTGCCGGTTTCCCCGAAAGAAATAGAATCTGACAAAATTAAAAATTATATTCATGTTTTCAGGAAACAATCAGGCCAACTAACATTTTATGGTTCTATGTCGTTTTGCGTGGAGTGCATTTTTGAAATAACAAATAACAATCCACAAAAGCCAAATAATCACCAATGCATCAAAAATCAATAACCGAAACCGTATGAAAATGAGAATTATAAATGTATGTATCATAAACCTTCTTTACGCTTTGAATTACAGTTATATGTATTTTTATTCATGCTAAAATTTGAATATTTTGACATTGAATATTGGGATTTATTTGTTATTTGTCTCTTTGTTATTTGGAATTTTTTGACATTTTTTCCTTACACGGCACCAAGACATCCTGATATACCCACAATAAACAACACAGAGCCCATTTTATGGTATCAGGAGCTTTTTAGTGATTTTTTGTAAACCTATTCGTGTTTTCACCTTATTGTACCTGTAAAATTTTATATTTTTGAGCATGCGGGAATCGGATCAGTATAAAACCATAAAAGGCAGTTCGGAGGGATGTTATAAGGATAAGGGGAGTAAGTTTATTGCCCGTGTTTTTCATGTGGAGCGTGAGGAGGAAGCTAAAGAGTATCTTTTGCAAATGAAAAAGGAGTATCACGATGCCCTGCATCATTGCTATGCCTTTCGCATTCAGCCGGAAAATGAATTTTTCAGGAGCAGTGATGATGGCGAACCTTCGGGGACGGCAGGCAAGCCTATTTTGAATCAGATTCTTTCGGCGGAGCTTTTTGATGTACTTGTGGTGGTTATTCGTTATTTTGGCGGAACGAAGCTTGGAGTTGCCGGGCTGATTCGTGCCTATAAAACAGCTGCGCGGGAGGCCATTGAGCAGGCAGAAGTAGTTGTTACTGTCATTTCACGTAGTATGACACTCTTTTTCGATTATTCGCTAATGAATCGGGTGATGCGATTGGTAAAAGATGAGAAGTTGCATATTTTAAAGCAGGATTTTGCTCTTCGATGCGAACTGGTTGTTGCAGTGGAAAGAAACAAGGAGAAGACCGTTGCTGAAAAATTTAAAAGAATATACGGATTAACGGTGAAGTAGTAGAAGGACAGCGGTTTCCGTTTTTGAGACAAGCTTGCACCATTTACAATAAAAAAAGATAAAAGTCAATAGGTATTCCTCTTTTTTTTGCACCGGATATGTTATTTCTTTGTTAAGAAATTATGAGAAGAGTCCGGGTTGTATTTTAGCTTGATTTTTAGCGGATTGTAATTTAGTTGTTAATAAAAGGATTAATTGTTGATAAAAACTTTACCAACGAATGAAAAAAAAACATAATGAGGTTTGGGAAAAATGTCTCGCCGTAATAAAAGATAACATTCCCTACCAAAGTTTCAAAACCTGGTTTGAACCTATTGTTCCATTAAAAGTTGAAAATAATATTTTAGTTGTTCAGGTACCCAGTCAGTTTTTTTATGAGTGGCTCGAAGACCATTACATTAACTTGTTGAGGAAAACTATTAAGCGCGAAATGGGGCCCTCCGGACGACTTGAGTACAGTATCATTATGGATAATTCGCAGTTTGGCAGAAAGAAACCGATAACGGTTAATTACCCGGCAACCAAGCGTAGAGACTTGAAAAACAAGCCGGTAAACATGCCCATTGATTTGAATAGAGGCCGTTCACGCGAAATTCCTAATCCGTTTATTATTCCGGGGCTTAAAAAGCTTAATATTGAATCGCAGTTGGTAGAGTCTTATTCTTTTGATAACTTTGTGGAAGGTGATTGCAACCGTCTGGCACGTTCGGCCGGTTGGGCTGTGGCCGAAAATCCGGGGAAAACAGCTTTTAATCCGCTTCTGATTTATAGCCCGGTAGGCTTGGGAAAAACACACCTTGTTCATGCAATAGGTCTGCAGGTAAAAGACAATTTTCCGGATAAAATCGTTCTCTATTTACAAACGGAACAATTTATTAACCAGTTTATCGACTCGGTCAGAAACAATAACCAAAACGACTTTGTACATTTTTATCAGATGATTGATGTCCTGATTCTGGACGATATTCAATTCCTTGCCGGAAAAGAAAAAACCCAGGATATTTTCTTTCATGTTTTTAATCATCTACATCAAAATCATAAGCAGATTATTCTCACATCAGATAAACCACCTGTTGAATTAAAAGGCATGGAGCCTCGCCTGTTGTCGCGTTTTAAATGGGGACTGGCTGCCGACCTGCAGGTTCCCGATCTGGAAACCCGGATTGCTATCCTGCAGAAGCGTCTCTATACTGACGGTATTGAAATGCCATACGAGGTGATTGAATATCTCGCTTACAGCATCACCACAAATATTCGTGAGATGGAGGGGTCATTGATTTCTATCCTTGCTCAGGCTTCGTTAAATAAAAAGACGATTACACTTGATCTGGCCAAGCAGATGATTGATAAGTTTGTGAAAAATACCACGAGAGAAATCTCTATTGATTACATTCAAAAAGTTGTATGTGATTATTTTAATATCTCGTTGGATTTGATAAACTCAAAAACCAGAAAAAGAGAAATTGTACAGGCGCGACAGCTGGCCATGTTTTTTTCAAAAAAGCATACGAAAAATTCGTTGGCTACCATTGGCTTACAGTGTGGTAATAAGGACCACGCCACTGTTTTGCATGCCTGTCGTACTGTGAATAATCTTATTGAAACCGACCGCCGGTTCCGCATTTATGTAGATGAAATTGATAAAAAGCTGAAACTGTAAGCAGTCGGTGCTAAAAATATTTCATGCAAAGAGAAACTTCGTGGGTTTTTTTGCAAATCCTGTGTCAGGATTGCCTTTACGTCAGAAAATTTTTGTAACTTGGGGCAAAATCTTAACCAAAACTTAAGCATATGAACGTGTTATTTGTAGATTTAGGAAATGTATGCCGTTCCCCGTTGGCTGAAGCCATTCTGAAAAAAAAATTCAAAGAAAATAACGTAAAAGGAGAGGTGGATTCTGCCGGATTCGAATCGTTTAATATCAATGAGCCTCCTGATGAAAAAGTAGTGAATACAGCACGTAAATACGGTTATGCTACGGAAGGTGTGGCAAGAATATTCCAGAAGGAAGATTTCAAACTTTTTGACAAAATTTATGTCATGGATACCAAAAATTACCGCGATGTTATGTCTCTTGCCAAGACGGATGAACAGAAAGCCAGAGTGGATTATCTGCTGAATATTCTGGAAATCGGGAATAATATAACTGTCCCCGATCCTTACCAAACTGATATGCAGGATTGTGAGGTTATTTTTGGGTTGTTGGATAAAGCTACGGATAAAATTGTGGAATTGGCAAAGTCTGTAGATAACGATTAAAAGAAATATGGTATATCCTACCCGAGGCCAGATAGAAGCTGCAGCACACCGGATAGCTTTTGGTATTCATCGGACACCGGTTTTACAATCTGCTTTTTTCGACAACAGGTTTGAATCCGAATTCTTTTTTAAGTGTGAAAATTTTCAAAAAGCGGGTGCTTTTAAATCGAGAGGTGCGATAAATGCAGTGTTTTCCCTTGACGAACCGGAAGTGTCAAAGGGTGTGGCTACCCACTCTTCGGGCAATCATGCCCAGGCATTGGCCCGGGCAGCTGCTTTGCGCAAAATCCCGGCCTATATTGTGATGCCCGAAAATGCACCGCGTGTGAAAATTGATGCGGTGAAAGGTTATGGCGGGGTAATTACTTTCTGCAAACCCACTCTCGAGGCGAGAGTGTCCACATTGAAACGGGTAATTGCGGAAACTCATGCCGTGGAGATTCATTCGTATGATAATCTGAAAGTGATTGAAGGTCAGGCTACAGCTGCCATGGAACTGTTGGAAGAGCAGCCTGCTCCGGACATTATTCTGTGTCCTGTGGGTGGTGGCGGATTGCTCAGCGGAACGGCGCTGTCTGCGCATTATTTTTCTCCGGCAACCCGTGTGATAGCCTGTGAACCTACCGGCGCCGACGATGCTTTCCGTTCTTTTAAATCCGGGAAATTTGTTCCCAGCGTTCATCCAAAAACCATAGCCGATGGTCTGCTCACCTCCCTCGGAAAACTGACATTTCCCATCATTCGCGAGTTTGCCGCTGATATTGTAACAGTGGAAGAGAGGAGTATTTTAGAAGCCATGCGTCTGATTTTTGAGCGAATGAAGATTGTGGTGGAGCCTTCTTCCGCTGTCCCGCTGGCGGCAGTTTTAGAAGGAAAAATTGATGTGAAAGGAAAGAGAGCAGGGATTATCCTTTCGGGTGGCAATGTGGATTTGGATCATCTGCCCTGGCAATAAACTTTCAGCAATGACAAAATCAAAAAAAGGAACACTCTATCTTTTCCCTGTAACTTTGGGAAGCAACGAAAGCATTTCGCAGGTCATTCCTGCTTATAACAACGAAATTTTACATCATATCAGGGTGTTTATTGTGGAAAACATCCGCGTTGCCCGGCGGTTTATCAAAAAAACCGGCCATCCGCTTCCCATTGATGAAATGCAGTTTTTTGAACTGAACAAACATACTGCTGTGGAAACAGTAGATTCTTTTTTACATCCGGCCGAAAACGGTGAAGACATTGGTGTTTTGTCTGATGCAGGAACTCCGGCAGTAGCTGATCCCGGCGCTGTGGTTGTAAATATTGCACACCGGAAAAATATCCGTGTTGTCCCGCTTGTAGGACCTAACTCAATTATTCTGGCACTTATGGCTTCCGGATTCAACGGACAGCAGTTTTGTTTTCATGGTTATTTGCCCATTGAGCAAAATCAACGTGTAAAAAAGATTCGCGAATTGGAACAGGACATCTGGCGTAAAGGTGTCAGCCAGCTGTTTATCGAAACACCTTTCAGAAATAACAAGATGCTCAAGAGCCTGATAAAAACCTGCAAACCGCAAACCCTGCTGTGTGTGGCTTGCGATCTGACTCTGCCAACCGAAAAAATTATTACCCGCAACATGGCCGGCTGGAAAAAAGAAACAGCAGACCTTAACAAAAAGCCTGCTGTTTTTATATTATACAAGTAATTTTTAATGATGATGACCACCGGCTCCGTGAACGTGGCCGTGCGACAGTTCCTCTTCCGATGCATCGCGAACATTCAGAATGGAACCGCTAAAATAGAGGCTTTCGCCCGCCAAAGGATGGTTAAAATCCATGATGACACTGTCATCTTCAACAGCAAGAACTTTTCCGTCAATGGGATTTCCATTGTTGTCCTGCATGGTAATCATTTTCCCAACGGCAACCATCTCGGTATCTACAACATCCTCAACTTCAAAGATATTCTTTTCAAGTTTCAGTATTGCTTCATCCGAAGGATCTCCGTAACCTTCCTCTGCAGCAAGTGCAAAGCCAAAGGTATCTCCTTCTTCCAATCCGGTAAGGTTATTTTCAAAAGCCGGAAGTAAAGCGCCTACTCCAAACATTTGAACAAAAGGTTTGCTTTCGTCAACTTTCTGGATTACTTCTCCCTGCTCGTCATTGAGGTGTAAGGTATAGGTCATGGTAACGACCTTATTTTTTTCTACTTTCATAATATTTTGTTAATAAAGAATTAATTTGGGCGGCAAAGGTATGTAATATTGTCTATTCGGCCTGTTTTTTCACTACTATTGTAATAATTTTTCACTTTTTACGTCAGAAATACATAAAGAAACTGTTTTGAAAAAAGAAATACTTGAAATTCGGAATCTGAGTAAATCCTATGGCCGGCTGAAAGCACTGGATTCACTTTCTCTAACAGTAGAGAAAGGTAGCGTTTTTGGTATCCTGGGACCTAACGGCAGTGGAAAAACAACAACCTTAGGCATTTTACTCGATATTATTAAAGCCGATAACGGCGAATATTTTTGGTTTGGACAAAAGCCTGATTCTGCTTTGCGCAAACGTATCGGCGCTCTGCTGGAACAACCTTTGTTTTATCCTTATATGACGGCTGTTGACAACCTGAAAATTGTTGCCGATATCCGGGGCGTTCATTATGGTGAAATAGATGAAGTGCTGGAAATGGTTCATCTCTCGGAACGGAAATTGTACAAATACAGCACCTTTTCGCTGGGGATGAAACAACGTCTCGCTATTGCGGCAGCTATGCTGGGGAACCCCGATGTGCTGATTTTGGATGAACCGACCAACGGTCTTGATCCGAAAGGTATAGCCGATATCAGAAATCTTATTATAGAGGTGGCTCAGGGTGGGGTTACTATTGTGCTGGCCAGCCACTTGCTGGACGAAGTGGAAAAGGTGTGCTCTCATGTGCTGGTCCTTGAAAAAGGCAAAAAACGCTATGCCGGACCGGTGGATGAAGTGTTGGAAGGCGCTTTGAGTTTGGAGGTGGCAGCCAAAGACATGATGCTGCTCGAAACGATGCTTTTGCAAATGCCACAGGTGAAAACCATTAAAAAACAAAATGGATTTTTTGTGCTGGGTGTTCACGAAGGTCTTACCCCTGAGTTGCTGAACAAAAAACTATCTGAGCAGGGGATCTATCTGACTCATTTGGCAGGCCGCAACAAAAGCTTAGAGAAATATTTTCTTGAACTCTTATCCGATTAACCATGAATAGACTGATAAAAATAGATTTCCGGAAATATTTCCATAACCGTACCTTTTGGGTGCTGAGCGCCTTGTACGTGGTACTTGTGGTGCTTGTTTTTACGGGCGCGGAAGCGTTTATAAACAAAGTGGTGACCAATGTGGGGAAAAATTCGCCCGTTGCGATTCCCGGTTTCTCACTTTATAGTTTTCCTTTTGTCTGGCATAACCTGGCCTTTCTGGCAGGTTTTTTCAAGATATTTCTGGCACTTATTGTCATCATTTTTATTACCAACGAATTCGGCTACAAAACCATTCGGCAAAATGTTATGTCGGGGATGAGCCGGGTTGAATTTTTGTTCTCCAAAGTGCTGTTTGTCCTTTTCATCTCATTGTTTGTTACCTTGATTTTGTTTTTGACGGCATTTCTTTTGGGGCTGACTCATACAGAACATATTACGACATCGCTTGTTTTTTCAAAAATGTATTTTGTGCCGGCCTATTTTCTCGAGGTATTTACTTTTTTGCTGACAGCTTTGATGTTTGCGTTTGTTTTGCAAAAGCAGGGGTTGACCATAGGTCTGTTTGCACTCTATTATTATGTCGTTGAGCCCATTATTGCTTTCCGGCTACCGGACGGGGCTGCGCGTTTTCTTCCGGTCAGGATAACAGCACATCTGATTGATGTGCCAAATTCCTCTCTTATGAAGCTTTTTGGTGTCAATTTCAGAGAATACATATCGTGGCTTGATGTGGGCGTGTGTTTGGGATATTCTGTTCTGTTTGTGCTAATTACTTATTTGTTCTTAAAAAACCGCGACTTATAAACATGAAATATTTTTCATCTGTTTTTCTTCTTCTGCTTTTGGTTTTTGCCAACGGGTCGTGTTCGCGACAGAGCTATCCTCCGGCAAAAGCTACCTATCAGGCAGGTGAGCGATATGACACCGGGCCTCCGGTTCGGGGTGCTTCATCTGTATTGGACAAAATATCCCAATCCATATACCGGCTTAATATTATTGCCTTTTATGCGTCATACACTTTTGACAGAAACGCACACATAACATTGGAAAAACTTAAAAAGGGAAACGTGGATGATTATGCTGCTTCGCATACTGTTTCTGATCATTCGGTACTTGGAACAGCATCTGTTGTTTATGTTGATAATGATAAAGTTGCTCTGCTCACCTGCGCACATGTGGTGAGTTTTCCCGATACTACCATAACCTACTTTCCCGATTCTTACGGTATTATCAGAAATATCTCTATAAAGATTAAGCAGAAGAACTATGCAGTGGGATTAAATAATCCAAATTTGAAGTTGATCGCTACGGATGACGTACATGACCTTGCTTTGCTCAAGGCCACTATTTATCCGGAAGAAGATGTACGGGTGATGCCTTTTCCGGTTGGAAAATCTTCCGATTTGGACTGGGGTACTTTTATTTATGTTATGGGTTTTCCAAAGGGTTACAAAATGGCAGGTAGCGGAATTGTCAGCAAGCCGGAAAACAATAAAGATGGTTTTTTTCTTACTAATGCCATTTTTAACCGGGGTATTAGTGGTGGGCCTGTTTTTGCGTTGCGGGGTAGCTCCCAAAATTTTGAGTGGGTCGGTATTGCCAGCTCGTCTTCGGTAAGCGATATTTTTTATCTTGAGCCCAACATTAACCATACAGAGACATACAGTAAATCAGAGCCTTATGTTGGCGAACTACTTATTAACAAAAAAAAGGTGATAAATTATGGTGTTACCTTCTCTGTTTCAATGGAAGAAATAATTAGGTTTGTCCGGAGTATCAAATCTGTTCTTGAACAACAAGGATTCGATACCCATCAATTTTTTTATCACCGGCAATGACGGTAGGGCTTTTAGATTTTTATAATTTGAATTTTGTACCTTGAAAACGAAAGCAAAGGATAAAGAGGGAAAAGAGTATCTTAACTATAGGATAGGTTGGGCAAAGAGAGCTTTTGACCTTATTTTCTCATCGTTGGCGCTTGTTTTCTTTTCTCCATTCATTTTGCTTATAATTATTGCGATAAAGCTGGAAAGTAAGGGGCCGATTATCTATTTTCAAAGGCGGGTAGGAACGGGCTATGATATGTTTACCTTCTATAAGTTTCGGACTATGGTGTTTGATGCCGACAAAAAATTATCAGGGCTTTCCAGCCTTAATGAGTATCTGAAAGAAGAACAAAAGGAATACCATATAAACGATGTGGAATATAAATTTGAGGAATGTTCTGATTGTCAGCGACTTGGAAAACCATGTTCTCCGATTTTGTTTATTGATGGGGTTGAGATTTGTGAAAACAAGTATCTTCGGTTACGGAAACAGGAACTACTACAGAATACTTTCTTTAAAATGAAGGATGACCCGCGCATAACAAAAGTGGGCAGGATTCTCCGTCAGTTTCATCTTGATGAGATACCTCAATTTTATAACGTGCTTAGAGGTGACATGTCTGTGGTCGGGAATCGTCCTTTGCCGCTCTATGAAGCGGAACATCTGACAACAGACGAATGGTCTTATCGTTTCCTGGCTCCCGCCGGCATTACCGGGCTGTGGCAGATTCGCTCAGCCGATGTGCATAATCCGGAAGAGAGAATTGCGCTGGACAACCAGTATGCCATGATTGCTAATCCCTGGACCGATTTTAAAATCGTTATAAAGACAATCCTTACTTTTTTCATGTTCAGAAAAGCCTCGTACTAAGGGTTTGTAACGAAATAACTTAACTGCCCTGTTCTTCGATGGCTTTCTTTCGCTGTAACAGTGTGGGATGCGAGTAATGGAAAAACAAATAGAGCGGATGCGGCTGAAGGTTGCTCAGACTCGAAACCGAAAGTTTTATCAAGGCGCTGACCAGACTTTTTCCGAGCTTCTGTTGTGTGGCGTATGCATCGGCCTGATACTCATGCCTGCGCGAGAAAAGGTTCGTAAAAATATTGAGGATAAAAGATATGGGAGAGTAGAGTAGGGCAAAGGCAAGCAATCCCATGTAGAAACTCATCTGCTGTGCTCCGAGTGCCTGCGAAAACTGTGGTATTGCTAATGCTTTTCCCAGCAAAAAGGTCATGATAAAAAGCTGGATTAGCGACATGACCAGACTTTTGTAAATGTGTTTTTTGCGATAATGGCCTATTTCGTGTGCCAGGACAGCAACCACCTCTTCCGTTTCCAATTCCTGAATAAGCGTATCATAAAGAATGATTTTTTTCTTTGGCCCCAGTCCGCTGAAATAGGCGTTGGCTTTGGTACTTCTTTTTGAACCATCCATCACATAAACATTGGTAAGTTTAAAATCAGCTTGTCTTGCCAAGGCCTCAATGGCTGTTTTTAGCTCACCATCCTCCAAAGGTGTAAGTTTGTTGAATAACGGTACGATAAGGCTGGTGTAGAATGTGGCCATAAAAATCGTGAAAAGGCCAATGCCTCCCAATGCAATCAGCCAGAAACCCGGACCGCCGACGGCCTGTGCCCACTGAAGAAACAGCAGTAGCCCCCCGCCAATGAGCCCGCCCACAATCCATAATTTCAGTTTGTCGGTTACAAAAACAAGAACCGTTGTTTTGTTAAATCCGAATTTCTCTTCAATCACAAAGGTATCGTACAACTGAAACGGTAGCGACAACAGATCGGCGCCGAGACCCAAAATGCCGAAAAACAGGACGCTTCTGATAAAAGTATTCTGACTGATTTCTTTTACTAATTCGTCTAAAAAAGAAAATCCCCCGAAGCTTAACATAAACATTATCAGAAAGAAAGAAAAAGTAGCACTAATCATGGAGAAACGGCTGTTGGCTTTCAGGTATTGCTGTGATTTTTCATATTTGGAATGATCGTAGATGCCTGTAAGTTCCCGGGGTAGTTCATGTTTGAAATGCTTTAGGTTGAGGTAATCAAGCCATCTCTCCAGCAGGAAGTCAAAAATTATTATTCCGATAATCAGATAAAAAAGTGTGTCTGCCATGTTGGTGTTTTCTTTAAATGTACCCCATGATTTTATAAACGCCGTATCCCAGCATTTCATGAATTGCGCCGTCCCAAATGAGGAAATTGGAGGCGTTTGGAATAAGCAGGTATTCCACATTCCAGTGTGTTTCTGAATTGATAAGGTTGGTAGCATAAGGCTGCACGCTGATTCCCTCATGGCGAAAGCAGGCCATGGCGCGGCGCATGTGCAGAGAGGAGGTTATGAGCAATACCGACCGGATACGCGGATGTTGCTCCAGAATCCTTTTCGTGTAAACGGCATTTTCATGTGTGTTTTCGGCAAGAGTATCCATTAAGATGCTCCCCTTTGGAATGCCGATTTTTAACAAAAATGACCGTAACAGTTTTGCCTCTTTCAGATGAGTATATATTAGGTTTCCCGAAGCACCTGTAACAAGGATTTTTTTAATTTTTCCGTCTTCATAAAGCGTAATTGCCTGCAACAATCTGTCAATGTCGCCTTTGTAAGTAACCCTGTTGTATTCTTTCTCATAAGAAACGGTTCCGCCTCCGAGGACGACGCCCACATCATACGTCCGGGTAACGTGAGAAGGGGTGATAGCCCACAGACTGGTGATTTTTGTAACGATGAATGTATTTGAAAAAAATAACAGAATCAGAAATCCCAGCAACAAACTTTGTCGTCTTTTTCGTGGGTTTTTGTGAAAAAGGGCAATGGCTGCCAGTATCAACAGCCAGATAACCGGGCGAAAAAGGTAAGATAATATTTTTGAAACGATGAAAAACATGAAAGGCGTAGCGGGATACGATTTTTTGGCTAAAGTAAAGGTAAAATAAAACGCTGTTAAAGCATCAAACAAAACAACTCTTTTGAGATGCTTTGTCTGATGTGAATGCCGAAAAAGTTTCTAAAATCAAGTGCTCATACCGCCACAAACATTGATGACCTGGCCGCTGACATAAGAAGAGAGCTCCGAAGCAAGAAAAGTAGCCACATTAGCCACATCCTCAGGCTTGCCTGCACGGCGGAGCGGGATGGTTTTAATCCATGCTTCGCGCACATCGTCCGGAAGTTTGTGTGTCATCTCTGTTTCGATAAATCCCGGGGCAATTGCATTACAGCGGATGCCTCTCGAACCCAGTTCCTGGGCAATGGATTTGGTGAAGCCAATCAGTCCCGCTTTAGAGGCGGAATAGTTCGACTGGCCTGCATTACCGTTAACGCCAACGACCGAACTCATGTTGATAATGGAGCCTCCGCGTTGCTTAATCATGTAACGCTGAACTGATTTGGTAAGGTTGAAAGCCGATTTCAGGTTGACGGTCAGCACGGCATCCCAATCCTGTTCTGTCATGCGCAGCAGCAGGTTGTCGCGGGTGATGCCGGCATTGTTGACCAAAATATCAATCTTGCCAAAGTCGTTGATAATGTCGGTAATGAGTTTCGCGCTATCGGAGAACGACGCTGCATTGGAGGCATAACCTTTGGCTTTCACCCCAATGGCAGCAATTTCTGCTTCCGTAGCGCTCATGTGCTCGTCATAATTCAAATCGCTAAAGGCGATGTCTGCACCTTCGGCAGCAAACCTGAGCGCGATAGCTTTGCCAATTCCCCTTGCTGCCCCTGTTATGAGAGCAACTTTTCCTGTTAGTAGATTCATAATTTCTTTTTTAAAAAAATAAAGTCCAAAGATAAAAATTTCGACGTAATCACGTTTGGCGAAAATTTACAAATGAGACCGGACTCACAAGTCCTGACACGGATAAAACCGGAAAAGACAAATCCCAAACCCAAAAACAGACGAATATTAAAATTAAAAGCCTAAGGAATGGTACGGGAATGAAAATACTAATGAATAGCCGGGCTTATTGCTCATACCGGTTAAAAATCAGCTTAATCTGTGCACCTCCCGCTTCTTTGTTCCTGACTTCTATTTTCCCATTGTGGTAGTCCATAATAAGTTTGATAGCTGCCAGCGACAGGCCGGTGCCTTCTTCGTGCAAAATGTCGCCCGTGGAAAAAAGTTCGAAAAGACGTTTTTGGGATTCCATACTGAAACCAGGTCCGTTGTCTTCACAGACAAGGAGGATGTGTTCTTTTGTTGCTGATACTGATAACCGGATTTCTGCCGCGGTTCCGGCGAACTTACAAGCGTTTTCCATTAGCATCTCCAGCGATTTTTTTACCAGAGTAGTGTTGGCAGCGAGCATAAGGTCGTCGTTGGCCATTTTAACCTGAACAGACCGGTATTTTCCCTTGTTTTTTTCTTCAAACTGGTGCAACGTAGTTTCCATAATATATTTCACCTGTGTGGGGAGAAAATCAGGCTGGTTTTTGTTGGTCCTAAGGTCGGTGATGAGCAATGCCGTCTCCGAAAAACGGGTAAGCCGATTTGCCACATCTTCGAGATAGTGAATATATTGCTGTTGTTCCTCGGTCAGCGATGTGAGATTCAGGAGAGTGGTAAGTCCGGTGATACCGTTTAGGGGGGTGCGTAATTCGTGGCTGATAATGGCTAGAAAATCGGTTTTTGCTTTTTCGAGCTGGTTCAGCCTTTTGTACGCTTCCTCCAATTGCAGTGTGCGTTCTTTGACTTTCTCTTCTAATTTTTCATTCATTTCTGCGAGGGCGAGTTTCTGTTCGTGAAGTTGAATGTGTGTGATAGTTCTTGCCAAAAGTTCCGATGCGTTAAAAGGCTTGGTAATGTAATCCTGTCCTCCAACAACAAACCCTTTCACAATGCTGTTCATGTCTGCTTTGGCCGTTAGAAAAATAATAGGGATATCGCTGGTTTGCGGATTTGCTTTCAATACTTTACAGACTTCAAAACCATTCATTTCGGGCATCATAATGTCCAGCAGAATCAGGTCAAAAGCCTGATGTTTTGTGATGGAAAGCGCTTGTTCGCCGCTTTGTGCATAGGCAATCTGATAATTTTCTTTTGAGAGGATGTTGCCGAGAATCTGAATGTTCTTAGGGATGTCATCCACAATCAGTATTTTGTGTCTTTGTTGTGTATCTTGCATTGTACAAATTGGTATTAAAAATATGATTTTATGTGCAGAAGCAACTGTTCTATCGTTTCAATGTCAAAGTTTCCGGTAGCTTCAATAAGCTGTTCCCCGGCTTTTTGTATCGATCGGGTATTTTTTTCTTTTCCAAAGGTAAGTATTTCCTCGCCAAAAATTTTAATATCATCAATGATTTTGTTTTTTCTGAGTCTTTCCCAGGGGAGGAAGAACATCTCGTAAAATTCCCGACGAATATCCGGGTTTAATTTTTCCGAAGGCTTATCTTTATGCACCTGATCTGTAAAGCCTGCTTTTTTGTCTCTGTTTTTTTTGGGTCTGGAATCCTCAGGTTGTTGTACTTTTTCTATCTTGTGTAGTTCAATAGTAAATTTTGTTCCCTTTTCAGGCTCACTTTCGAGGGTAATGCTACCATTCATAGCTTCAATCAGCCTCTTTGTAATGCTCAGGCCGAGGCCTGTTCCCGGCTTTTGTTGTGATATGGAATCAGAAGCCTGCTTGAAAGCTTCAAAAATAATTTTCTGTTCTTCTTTCGGAATGCCCGAACCGGAATCTTCTACTGTAATAATAAAGTTGTAATACTTTTCATCTTCTGTGGAAGCTTGTCCGCTGGCGGTGAGTTTCACGAATCCTGTATCAGTAAATTTAATGGCATTTCCTACAAGATTGAATAGTATCTGTCTGAACCGGGCGGTGTCTAACAGGAACATGCCATCAATGGTCGATGAGATACTGGTGATAAATTTAATCTGTTTTTTTTCAATCTGCGGATAAAAAATTTGTTGAATTTCCGATAAAATATTGTGGATGGAAACAGGTTCGGTGTAAAGCTCCAGCTCGTTTGCCTGGATCTTGGAAAGGTCGAGGATGTCGTTGATGAGCGACAAAAGGCTGTTGCTACTGTTTTTTATGGACAGGATAAAAGATTTTTCTTTTTGGTCTTTTGTCAATGGAAGTAGCAGGTCGGTAAACCCGATAATGGAATTGAGCGGGGTTCTTATTTCGTGACTGATGTTGGCAAGAAACAGTGTCTTGGCACGGTTTGCTTCTTCTGCCTGGTTTTTAGCTTTTCTAATTTCAATATTCCTCTTACGAAGTTCCACATTGATATTTTGTAGCCTTTCTTTAACTCTTTTTGCTACATCCTCGGCCTGTTTTCGTTTCGTAATATCTTCAATAATACCTTCGTAATAAAGCGTATTATTATTCTTGTCGCGAATAGCCCAGGCACTTTCGTTCACATAAATCTTGCTGCCGTCGGACCGTTCCCACACATCTTCGCGTCCGGTAATAATACCCTGTTCTTCTATCAGGGAGGTGAAATGCCGGCGTTTTTCTTTTGTTTCATTTAAGTTAATCTGTTGCAGTTGTTCAAAAGAGTAGCCCAACATTTGGAGCAGCATTTTGTTGGCAAAAAGAATTTTGCCTTCCGGTGTTGTCTGATACATTCCAATGGTGGCGTTTTCCACGATACTCATGTACTGCCCACGACTTGTGAAAAGCTCATTATTAAGCTTTGTCAGGCTTTTCGTCTGCTCGGTGATTTTTTTGTTTTTGGCCGCCAACAAGGCATAGTTTGCCCTGATTATTTTGTTTTTGTATTGAATGAAAATAAGTACAACCAGTGAAATAAGTACGAAAAAGGAGATAAAAATAATGAGAATGAGCCGCGTATTTTTTTCTTCTGACAGGCGAACATGATTTAGTTTGTCCTGTTTGCGTAACAATGCGTTTTCTTTTTCTTTTTTTTCGGCGTCCAGGCGTACTTCCATCTCGCTCACTATCTGGCGGTTTTTATCGGTAAAAATTTTCTGATGTATCCGGTTATACTGTTTAAGGTAAGCGTATGCATTCTTATAATCATTTTTCTTCCTGCTGATGTCCGAGAGCAACAGATAAGTATCAAGTAACAAGTCTTTTGCTTTTATCATTTTTGCCAAAAGCAGGGTGCTGTCGCAATACAGCCCGGCCATTTTCAGGTTGTTTTTTTGAAAATAAATCTTTCCCAAATCCAGCATAGTTACGGCTATTCGACGCCGGTTGCCAATCTTCTTTTTCAAAGGCAGGGATTGTTGCTGGTAGTGCAGAGCCGAATCGTATTGTTTCTGTTGATAATGGATTTCACCGATATTGCTCAGTGCGATAACATAGAGAATATCGCTATGAATCTTTTTTGATAGTTTTTCGGCTTTTTCATAATCTTGCAATGCTTTGGAATAGTGTTTCTCTTTTTGCTGAATTTCTCCGAGATGGATATACATACTGGTTTCGTTAAACAAATCGCCTTTGTCGTGATAGATTTTGAAAGCAGAAGAAAAGAAACTTTCGGCACGGTTCAGCTTCCCCCAGTTTTCCATAACGATTCCCAGTTGATGCTCAATGGAAGCAATGCCTTCCTTATCATTCAACTGGTTGTAGATGTCGTATGCGCGCTGCAGCAAACCAATGGATTTAGCATAGTCGTTATAGTTAGTCCAAACTTTCCCTTCACCTTTCAGTGTGGTGGCAATTCCTGATTTTATACCCAGATTTTCGTAAATGGTTCTTGCTTTGACGTAATATTCCGCAGCTTTTTTATAGCGGCTCCAGCTATAATAATTGTTTGCCAGTCTGCAGTAAAAACCAGCCTGCAGTTCTTTGCTGCTATCTTTGTAATATGGCATTATCTCCGAGTACAAAGAATCTGCTTTGCCGTACATATACAAATCCTGATAATTTTTTGCGAGGTTCTCCGTGGCATGTACCAGGGATGAAATATTATTCTGACTTTTAGCTAATTTAATTATCAAAGCGTTGTAAGTTAGGGATTTTTGCGGATCTGAATTCTGATAAAGAGCAGCAAGTTTTTTTATCAGAGCAAGTCTTTCACCGGGAGAAAGCAGACTGTCTTTGAGAAAAACGTAGATGCTGGCGGCGTCTGCTGTGCTGTCGTGGCTGTAACCATAATTTTTTTGAACTCCGGGGAAAAGGAGTAGTCCGAATAACACTAAAACTATCCTTTTTCTGAAGAAATTTCTTAATAGGCGATATGTAGATCTTCCGGGGTTCATTTTTTGTTGAAACTTAGCGTGAAGGCTTTTTTAAAAATACGCAATTGTTTTTCAATGGCAACGACATCAAAATTCTTCAAATGCCCGTCTAAGTCATTGGTAAAAGCCATCAGGTTGGGTAGTTGGTAGTCTATGGCTATCTGTTGCAGATGCCGGGTAAAGACTTCAATCCTGTCAAACATTTTTGTGTGTACTGCCGGTTCAAAATCGTGCTGATACAACTGCCTGATATCTTTGAGAAGTTCTTCTTCAGGGGTTGACTCTTTTAAGCTGAAAAGTTGTCGGGCACATTCATCTTCATCAAATTGCCGGATAAATTCCCGAAGGTCGTCTTTTATTTCATTGGGTTGACGGTTAAATAGTTGAATTACAATCGCTTTGGTCTTATCAATGTGAAAATTCTCATTAATATTTAGAATCAGAAAAACATGTTTATTGTCCAGATTTTCTTTTTCAAATATATTCCGGGCGTTTTGTAGTGTTTCCTCTTCGAGGCAACAAAAAACGATTAAGCGAAAATGCAAAATATTTTTCTTTGCCAGCGAAAAGTTCAACCCTACATCATCAACCTCAAATCCGTGCGAAATAAAGACCTGCTTCAACTCGTTTCTTATGGGATGCGGCTGATTGATAAAAAGGCACTTTTTCCGGCTTCTGTCAGGCGATGTTTTTGTTTTGGGAGCTGTAACAGCTGTTTTAGTACCCAACAGCACATTATGGAAAATCACAGAAAACAGGCTGCCTTTTCCGGGTGTGCTTTTTAATTTTATCTCTCCGTGCATGGCTTTTACCAGCCGCTGACTGATAGCCAGACCTAATCCTGTTCCATTTGTCTTCTCACCTGTCTGCGCCTGATAGAAAGGCATAAAAACAGATTCCTGCTCCTCTAACGGAATGCCCGGTCCCGTATCCTCTACCCCGATGATGAGTTTTATTTCTCCCGGGGTGTATTCAGGCTCGAAACGGGCGCTAATCGTTATTTCTCCTTTGTGTGTAAATTTAATTGCATTTCCAACAAGATTGAATAAAATTTGTCTCAACCTTGTCTCTTCAAAAATAATACTTGGCGGGAGATTATCATCAATTTTAGTAACGAAGTGGAGGTTCTTTTCTGAAGCTTCGGGACTGAAAATGTTCACCACATCGATAATTATTTTCCGAATGTCGGTTTCTTTGAATTTAAGATCAATATTTCCTTTTTCTATTTTAGAGAGGTCAAGAATGTCGTTAATCAGGCTCAATAAGCTTTCGCCACTGGATTTTATAGCCCTGAGGTGGCTTTTCTGCTTTTCGTCAGTTGTCATGGCAAAAAGCAAATCCGAAAAGCCAATGACCGAATTGAGCGGTGTGCGTATTTCATGACTCATGTTTGCAAGAAAGGCGCTTTTTGCCTGCGTGCTGTTTTCCGCTTTTTCTATTGCCTGTATCAATGCTTTGTTGGTGTTTTTCAGCTCATTTTGTGCCTTTTCAATTTCATGGGTTTTTTCTTTTAGCAAATAATTTTGTCTGTTTTTGTTATAAAGATAGAAGCTGACGAAGGCCAAAAGAATCAACGCGATGGCAAAAGCACTCCAGGCAAAATAGAGGAGATATTTTTGTTTCTTCAGCGAAAGCATGGCAATTTTTGTCTCTTGTTTTTGTAGCTCCAACTGGTTTTTTTGCCTTTCGGTATCAAACTGAATTTGCATCCGGGCAATACTTTTCCGAACTTCCAGATTTAGTAACGAATCGTGGTATATCTGTTTTAGTTTAAGGTAATTTATGGCTTTTTCGTATTCTTTCATTCCTAAATAATTTCTGAACAATGCAGCATAACCCTCTTCAAGGATGGAGCGTGCACGTATTTTCTTTGCTAATTTTATGCCTGGTTCAAGATAATGTAAAGCATTTTTAAAATCATTTATTTCTTCATACAGTGCCCCGGAGTTAACATAGGAATAGGCCAGATTATCAAGGTCTTTGATTTCTTTGGCAAGCATGACAGCTTTTTTTGAATATTTGAGTGCTTCAATGTATTTTCCCTGTTTTTTCAACACGCTTGCAATGTCGTTGCTGCAGATAATTATACCTTTTTTAGAATGGATTTTCTTGTTTATGGAAAGTGAAAGTTCATAATATTTCAGGGCTTTGGTCAGGAAACCCTTTTGTTCATAAGCGTGTCCGATGTTGTTCATGTTAATGGCTATGCCAAGAGGATTGTTCGGGGTTTGTTCAAGCTTAAGACTTTGTTTGAAATATTGCAGCGCTTTATCATTATCGCCAATCATAAGGTTCACATTGCCAATACTATTGATGGCAATAGCCATGCCTATGGAGTCGTTTATTTTGGTGGCGAGGCGAAGAGCTTTCAGATGATAATCCATGGCTTTTTGATAACTGTCAATTCTCCGGAAAACAACACCAATATCGTTGTATGAAAAGATTAACAGCTTAGTGTTGCCGGTCTCTTTTCCTATTTCAATGCCTTTTTTGTGAAGCCAGAGAGCCATGGGATATTGTGCTTCGTTACGAAGTTGCCTGCCGGCCTGGTTAATCTTTATTCCTGCCAGCAACAATAACCCCGACTTTCGGGCTAAGTTAACGGCGTTTTCAATAACCGAATGAAATTTATCTTGTGCCTGAACATTCTCCGTTTTCTCAATTTCCCGGAGTCCCTGGCCAATCATATGAATGATTTGCAGGGAATCTGTTGCCCTGACCGCCAATAAAGTATCAGCCTGCAAAACCGGTGAACATGCAGCCGGGTTCTTGCCAATCGCGCCCGGGCATATCCATAGTGTCACAAGCGAGAGAACGAACAGCCGATAAGTTAGTTTTGATAGTAACATGGTTGTTTTCACAAAGTTGAACAAAAGCAGACTAAACAACTTGTTTAGTCTGCTAAGATAAAGAAAATTTCTTCCTGTGAAAAAGAATTTGCTGATGGGAAACGCTAAACGTAGACGGAAAGACGTTCGGTTGGTTGTTATTGTTCATACTTTACTTTTTACCGTTCCCTCCACTCAACATTCCTCATCTTCTTTGCAGCATGGATGTGAGTAGAGAGACTGTCCAATAAATAAAAATTGTGAAGTAACAAAACATTAATTAATTTTGGTATTATATTTGGAAAAAGAGAAAAAGTTATTTTTGCAAAAAAATTGAAACATGGATTTAAGCAAGATTTTGTCAATTGCCGGGAAATCCGGTTTGTACAGACTGGCCGGGGAGGCAAAAAACAACCTGGTGGTTGAATCGTTGATGGACGGGAAAAAAGGGCCTGCGTTTTCCCATGAGCGCATCAGCTCGCTACAGGAAATTAGTATTTACACGACGGGTGAGGATTTGCCGTTGCACGATGCGCTAAAGAAAATTTTTGAAATGGCGGGTGGTCAGAAAGTGGAAAGCCCGAAGAAAATGTCCTCGGCACGGTTGAAAGAGCTCTTCAAAAAGGCTATTCCCGATTACGACGAGGACAGTGTTTATGTCTCTGACATGAAAAAGGTATTTTTGTGGTATAATATGCTGTTGGAAAAAGAGTTGCTCGATTTCAGTGAAGAGAAAAAAGAGGAAGAAAAAATGGCAGACAAGGCTGAAGAACAAGCTGCTGACGATAAAAAATAAACATGCTTTACAAAACCTTCATCAGGCCGTTGCTTTTTCGCTTTGATCCCGAGAATGTCCATCATTTTGTAAGCAGTTCCCTGCAAATAATATTCCGGATTCCGGGAATGGCCGCATTGGCACGTAGCCTCACGGAGGTGAAAGATGCGCGTTTGGAGCGGGAGGTCTTTGGCCTGAAATTTAAGAATCCGGTGGGCGTGGCTGCCGGGTTCGACAAGGATGCCCGCCTTTTTGGCGCACTGGAAAATCTGGGTTTCGGCTTCGTGGAGGTGGGAACCATCACCCCCAAAGGTCAGCCCGGAAATGAAAAACCCCGTCTTTTCCGTTTGCCCGCAGACGGTGGCCTTATCAACCGTATGGGCTTTAACAATGATGGACTGGAAGCAGCCGTAAGCCGGCTGAGAAAGCGGCGGGACTCCGGCGTTATTATTGGCGGGAACCTTGGTAAAAACACGCTGACACCTAACACCGGAGCGGTGGACGATTACGTCCGGCTTTATGAAGGCCTTTTCAATGTTGTGGATTATTTTGTGGTAAATGTGAGCTGTCCGAACATCAGCGATCTGCGTGAGTTACAGGATAAGAAGGCGCTCCGCGAAATTCTCGGAAGTTTACAAGCCCTGAACCGCAAAAAACCACATCCCAAACCTGTTTTGCTCAAGGTCTCTCCTGATTTGAACGAGTTACAATTAGATGAAGTGATTCAGCTTGTATCGGAAACCGGTATTGCCGGTGTGGTGGCGGTGAATACCACTATCAGCCGTGAGCAGCTGAAAAGTCAGGAAGAACGTATTCGTAATGTCGGCAAAGGTGGTCTCAGCGGAAAGCCGTTGCAGAACAGGGCACTGGAGGTAGTGCGTTACCTTTCGGAGAAATCCGGGAAAGCATTTCCCATTATTGGTGTCGGGGGAATTTTTACAGCAGAAGATGCATTACAAATGCTGGAAGCCGGCGCTGATCTGGTGCAGGTTTACACGGGATTTATTTATGAAGGTCCTTTTATTGCAAAGCGGATAAATAAGGCTGTTTTGAAAGAAACTGGTAAGTAGGGTCTGCTGAAAAAGTCCGTAGTGCATCAGATACAAGGCCGCAAGGCGAAGCTGTATACTAATACTGCGAGCCATAGCAACGAAGTAGATGATGTGCTACGTGCTAACTAAACAAAAAATGCAGGGAAATTAACGCCTTTCAGTCAAAAACTTTGCATTTGAAGTTGCTGAGTTTAATATATCTTATTGATTATTATGTAATAGAGTGTTTTTCAGCAGACCCTAAGTAATTGCCGACCATAGTTTGCCACGAAGGATGAACACGAAGGATAACACCAGGGTGCACAGGGGATTTTTCCGCATTTTATTCGATGTGGTTTAAATTTATTACTTTTGCAATTCAAAACAATAGGGGTGCCTCAATACACGGGCTGAGATTAGACCCTCTGAACCTGATGCGGATAATGCCGTCGTAGGAAAAAGAGAAACAACCCAATGCAAGGTCATCCTCTGTTGATTTAAATAAATTTAAGTTAATTTAAATCAATTGAGCCATGCGCAAGAACATTTTTTTGTTATTCGTTATTTTGCTGATGCCCTGGTTTTTAAGGGCGCAAGTCAAGCTGAGCGGGACCGTTACCAACCAGGACAACAGCCAACCGCTCACCGGAGCCAATATCATTTTGGGAAAGTCGTTTATGGCGACAACCACCGACAACAACGGAGATTTTTCGTTTAAAAGTCTGAAACGAGGGACTTATACATTGAAAATTAGTTTTGTGGGCTTTAAGAGCAGGGTGGTACAAGTTACTCTTGCTAAAAGCAAACACATCAACATCAGGTTAGCGTCCACAAGTTATCTCAGCGATGAAGTAATTATCTCTGCTACCCGCGTGAGTGGTTCTTCACCAACAACCCACGAAAATATTAGCGGTAAAACGTTGAACAAAAACAACATGGGACAGGACATTCCTTATCTGCTCCGGATGACGCCATCGATTGTAGTAACTTCCGATGCCGGTGCCGGTGTTGGCTATACAGGCATGCGTATTCGCGGAGTTGACCTCGCCGGCATTAACGTAACACTCAACGGTGTGCCGGTGAATGATGCAGAATCACAGGGCGTATGGTTTGTTGATCTCCCTGACCTCGCCTCTTCAGTAGACAACATCCAGATACAGCGTGGCGTAGGAACATCGAGCAACGGTTCGGCTGCTTTTGGTGCCAGCATCAACATCAAAACCGACCGGTTTAATCCCAGGGCTTCAGCAGAGATCAGCAGTGCTGCCGGTTCATTTAATACCTTTAAAAATACACTGCGTTTTGGTTCGGGACTCCTTAACAAACACTGGATTATCAACGGACGTTTCTCGCTTATCACTTCCGACGGTTATATTGACCGGGCTTCTTCCAGCCTGCGTTCCGGATATCTTTCTACCAGTTACTACGGCAAAAAAGATGTGTTTAAAGCTATTGTTATGCTGGGACATGAAAAAACGTACCAGGCCTGGTACGGCGTTCCCAAAGACAGCCTTGCCACTAACAGGACATACAATCCGGCCGGTGCTATATATAATGACCAGGGAAAACTTTTGGGATATTACAAAAATCAAACGGACAATTATACCCAAAATTACTACCAGCTGCACTACGCCTGTCAGTTCAACAAAAAACTGAATATGGCTACTGCACTTTTCCTGACACGCGGTTTCGGATATTACAATTCCTACAAAAACGACCAGAAATTTTCCAAATACGGCATGAACGATACTATTATCGGAAATACTTCCGTATCAACCACCAATTTGATCCGTCAGAAATGGTTAAACAACTATTTCTACGGGATCAACCTGACGGGTAACTACAAAACCCTCCGGAGTACTATCTCTTTCGGTGGCGGATGGAATCATTACGACGGCGATCATTACGGAAAAATTGTCTGGGCGCAGGTCGCCCGGCTTGGCGATTACGACCGCAACTGGTACTTCAATACGGGACTAAAAACAGAATACAACATTTTTGTAAAATGGGATTATCGGATCAATGAACATCTTAGTCTCATGACCGACCTGCAATATCGCGGCATTAACTATCAGATAAATGGAACGCATGATGACCTGCGCGATTTGACGCAGAAGCATAATTTTAACTTTTTTAATCCCAAAGCCGGTATCTCTTACGCCATAAATCCGCGGAACAATTTCTATTTTTCCTTTGGTGTTTCTCATCGCGAACCCAGCCGCTCAATTTATCGCGATGCCGACCCCAATCAAAACATCCGTAGCGAACGACTAACGGATTACGAGCTGGGATACAAAATCATCAGGACAAAGCTCTCGGTCAATGCCAACATTTACTTTATGGACTACAAAGACCAGTTTGTACTGACCGGAAAAATCAACAATGTGGGTGCGCCGATTATGACTAATGTGCTGAATAGCTACCGTGCAGGAATAGAAGTTTCATCAGCCTGGCAAATTGCAAAAGAGTTGGTGTGGAATGCAAATGTAAGCCTGAGTCAAAACAAGATCAAAAATCTCACCGAATATATCGACAACTGGAACTACTGGGATAACCCGGCTACCGAACCATACCAATACTCGAAATATCTCGGAACCACCAATATCTCCTTTTCTCCGGGCTTGATTGCCGGAAGCAGCCTGACGCTAACGCCGTTGAAGAATCTGCAAATTGCCTGGATATCGAAATATATAGGGCGACAGTACATCGACAACACCTCCAACAAGGAGCGCAGCCTGAATCCTTATTGGGTGAACAACCTGAGATTCGGTTACAGTATTCATTTGCACGGAATAAAATCGCTGGGATTTATGCTGAGTCTGAACAACATTTTCAGTGCTGCGTACGAAACCAATGCCTGGGTTTACCGTTATGTTTACAATGGCATTGAATCGGAGATGAACGGCTATTTCCCGCAGGCGAAATTTAATTTTATGGGCGGGATAAATCTGAAATTCTAAGCAGGAAGTTCTTTTTAAAACCTCTCATATTTGGATCCGGGGTTTTTTTTATCGTTGCCGGAATACCTCCCGATAACGGGTTCCGTTGGGGGCATCCACTTTGCTGAGAACATGAATCATGGTATTTTTTTCGGCAGGGGTGGCTTTGGAAAAAATATTGATAATTTCGCCTCTTTTAGCATCAAGTATCAGTTGCAGGTCGTACAATCCGGGTCGTTTGTAATAGACATTTTTCAGAAGCGACAGCGAATTCAGAATTGCTTTTCTGCCTTCCGGTAAATTATCAGCCATAACATCCAGTCCCTTACGGTGATATTGATACAAAAAAGCACGCAACGGCTCATAAGCTTTGTTTAAAAATTGCTCTACAAAATGATACCGGTTTTTTTCACTTTCGAAGGATTGCCAGCCGGTGAACCCTGAATTTTGTGCAGTCTGCACTACGGTCATGGCCTTTTCATAAAAAACAGTACCGCCATCAGGGGCAAAAGAGTCAAAGTCAATCCCCAGCATCATGTAGGAATAAAAAGCCAGCAGTGAAGTAAGATTATTGGAGAAAGTGCTTTCCGAAAAGTTCATGGCCTGCGAAGGCTGATATTTAAATTGAATATTTTTGTCAATCATGTTCAGCAGCGGTGAACGATAATCAGTCTTATACACAGGGCGTTGCATCACTATATTAAAAGTCCCTTTAAACTCGTCGGAAGAGATGATTTGGGAAACATTAAAGAGAAGAGTACATTCAATCCGTTCTTCCGGCGCAAAGCTATAATTAGTCCATTTCCGGTTGTTCATGAAGTCGGTGATGGCTGTTTTCAAATTACTCACCACACTGCGGTCAAAGCCTTGCACCTGCTGGGTGTTGATTTGTACTTTGCAAATAAACTCCTGTGCAAAGAGGCCGGAGGTAAGCAGGAAAACAAGGAAAAAAAGCAGACTTGTTTTTTTCATTTGTCATCCCCCCATCAGTTGTTTAATGGCAGAAAGAATATCTTCGGCAACGGCCTTTTTGGTTTTCAAAGGAAAAAACTGAGGGTCACCGGTTTGCGTAAGCAATGTAATTTTGTTGGTATCGGTACCAAAACCTGCTCCTTTGTCGTTCAGCGAATTCAGAACGATCATATCTAAGTTTTTCTTTTGGAGTTTTTTTCGTGCATTGGAGAGTTCATCCTCCGTTTCGAGGGCGAAACCGATGAGCAGTTGTTTTTTCTTTTTCGTTTTTCCCAGACCGGCGAGAATATCGTTGGTCGGTTTCAAACGGATAACATCCTGTCCGGAGTCTTTTTTGATTTTTTCTTTGGCAGGGCTTTCCGGTGTGAAATCGGCCACAGCTGCAGCCATTACGGCAATATCGACAAGAGGAAAAATCTTTTGGCAGGCATCATTCATTTCGGCAGCAGTGTTTACCCTTTGTGTGTGAATACCCGGAAAGCCGGTTTCCAGCCCGGCAGGCCCCATAACCAATTCTACTTCCGCTCCTTTTTCGGCAAAAGCCCTGGCGATGGCCAGTCCCATCTTCCCCGAGCTGCTGTTTCCGATGAAACGAACCGGGTCGATAGGTTCGTGTGTAGGACCTGCACTCACCATCACTTTTTTCCCTTTGAAAGTTTGTTCCGTGGAAAAATAATCAAGGAGTACTTGTAGCAGCCCTTCCGGTTCTTTCAACCGTCCTTTGCCTTTTAGTCTGCTGGCCAGTTCACCTTCGTCAGGTTCGATGTAGTGATAACCGTAGGATTGTAACTTTTTTATGTTTAAGGTTACCGTAGGATGTGCGAACATATCCAGGTCCATGGAAGGTGCGAAAAACAGCGGGCAGCGAGCGGAGAGTACGAGTGTCATCAGCAAATTATCGGCAATGCCGGCTGCCATTTTCGCCATGGAATTGGCCGTAAGCGGCGCCAATATCATGGCATCAGCCCACAAGCCGAGGTCAACATGACTGTTCCAGCTTCCATCCCTCTTCGTAAAAAAGTCGGAAAGTACCGGATTCTCCGAAACTACCGAAAGTGTCAACGGGGTTACAAAATCTTCGGCAAATGGTGTCATAACCACCCGTACCTCTGCGCCTTCTCTCTTTAACAACCGGATAAACAAAGGAATTTTGTAAGCGGCAATGCCTGCCGTAATGCCAACAATTATTTTTTTTCCTTTGAGCATGGTGTTTCTTTACAGAACAAAGATACCAATTAAAAATCGGTAGCCGACTCTTTATGCGGATTTCTGATATAAATCTGATTGTTCATAAACTCATGAATCGCCAGCAATGTGGGCTTGGGAAGACGCTCGTAATATTTGGCAATCTCAATTTGTTCCCTGTTTTCAAAAACTTCTTCAAGGTTGTCGTTGGAAGAAGCAAACTCGGAAATTTTCTTGTCCAGCTCTTGTTTTAAGTCCAGTGCAATCTGGTTGGAACGTTTCGACAAGACCACCACCGTTTCGTAGATGTTTCCGGTCTGCTCATAAAATTTTTCTTTATGGCGGGTTATAGCGGTTGTCTCTGTTTTAATTTTTTTGTAGTCCATTTTCGTTTATTTTAATTGTTCTTTTGCTTTCACACTCAGAGGTTTTAACTCCGGTAAATATTTACTTTTGGGGAAAAGAAATAACAGATTGTTGTAGGATTCCACCATTTTTTCATATCGGTCCTTTTGTTTTTCTACAATACTTTTATCAGCATAATCATAATAAGCTTTGGCAATATAGTAAAGATAAAGCTCTTTACTATCAGTATCCGGATAATCGTTAATCAAATTCTGAAAAGAGGTAATGGCAGCCTGATAACTTCCCATACGGTAATAGAGATAAGCTATGTTAAAGTCTTTAATTTCCAGTTTCTTATGTAAATTATCCATAAGCTGTGTGGCTTTAGCCACCTTAGAACTGTGGGGATAACGGTCGATAAACAACTGAAGCTCCTGCAAAGCTTTGTAGGTGTCTGACTGATCGAGTTGGGGCCGTGGCGATTGAAGGTAAGTACAGTAGGCTTGCAAATATGATGACTCTTCGGCATGTTTCCCTTTGGGATACATCTGCTGATACTGATGAAAATAATAACTGGCCAGCTGATAGTCCTTCGTCTGGAAATAACAGTTTGCCGTATAGTAAGTTAGCTTTTCGCCTTTTTTCGTGCCCTGATAAAAAGTCCGCAGCATATCAAAGAACTGCAAAGCCTTTTTAAAATTGCCATTTTCGTAAAGGTCAACCCCCGTTTGATACTTCAATGTATTATCGGGGCTCTTTAAAATTTTGGAATAATTATGACATCCCGTGTTAACTACAAGATAACCAGTAATCAACAAAATAAAATAAGCCTTTTTTAGCATGGGGCAAAATTATAATAATTTATTGAAGTACAAAACGAAAATTCAACATATATTATATAAATACCGACTCAATTTTTTCTTTAAAATTAAAGATGAGCACATCAGCCCGCTTTTGGGATAGAAGAAATTCGGGAAACCTCCTAACCTGGATAAACCGGGAGACAAATTCCAAACCGCAAAACCCAAAAAAATTCTAATAATCAATATCAAAATACCAGACAATTGGGCTTCTGTTTGAAAATTGGTTTTTTCGAATTTATTATTTGTCTGCCTCGCCTCTTTATGTCAAGGTGATTTTCTGCAAAAAACAGACGAATATTAAAATTAAGAGCCTGATAAAAAAACAGAGCGCTTTTTCTGAAGCAGAAAGATTTCCGGGGCTGTCTTTTTTCTTTATTTTCTGTTTTTTGCCCACGGATGATACTTGTATCCTCGCTTAATTTACCTACTTTTGCCCTTTACTTTAAAAGCACAAACAATGGATATTTTTGATAAATGTGAGGTGAACATGGGACCTATCGGAATGTATGCCAAACAATCGGAAGGCTACTACGTGTTTCCGAAACTTGAAGGTGAAATTTCCGATAAAATGATATTTATGGGTAAAGAGAGGCTTGTCTGGAGTCTGAATAATTACCTCGGACTGGCCAACCATCCCGAAGTAAGAAAAGCGGATGCCGATGCTGCCAAAGCATGGGGACTGGCTTATCCCATGGGTGCCCGGATGATGTCGGGACACACCAAATATCATGAAGAGTTAGAGCATCAACTGGCTGCTTTTGTTGGAAGACCTGCCGCTTACCTGTTGAATTATGGCTATCAGGGAATGGTTTCCATCATCAACGCACTTGTTAACAGAAACGATGTGATTGTTTACGATTCAGAAGCACATGCCTGTATTATTGATGGGATGCGGTTGCATTTCGGAAAACGTTTTGTTTATCCGCACAACGACATGCAAAACATGGAAAAAGAGTTGCAACGTGCCACCAGAATTATTGAAAATACAGGCGGCGGCATTCTCCTGATAACGGAAGGTGTTTACGGCATGGCCGGCGATCTTGGTAACCTGCCTGAAATTGTTGCCCTGAAAGAGAAATACAAATTCCGTATCCTCATAGATGATGCGCATGGCTTTGGAACTATGGGACCCACCGGTGCCGGGACGGATGAACATTTCGGCGTTCAGGATAAAGTGGATATTTACTTCGGTACTTTTGCCAAATCCATGGCCGGCATTGGCGCTTTCGTAGCCGGCGACTCCAAGGTAATCAACTATTTGAAATACAATATGCGGTCGCAGATTTTTGCCAAATCGCTTCCTATGCCTATGGTTATCGGGGCCATGAAACGGCTGGAGCTGTTGCGCGGTGATCCTTCCCATCGCGAAAAGCTATGGACAATCGTTAATGCTTTACAGAAAGGTTTGCGTGATGCAGGTTTTAACATTGGCAAAACTGCCTCGCCGGTAACGCCGGTTATACTCAGCGGAACTATTCCCGAAGCAACACAAATCACTTACGATCTGCGCGAGAATTATGACATTTTCTGCTCTATCGTTGCTTATCCTGTAGTACCCAAAGGGACGATCCTGTTGCGATTGATTCCTACGGCTGTTCACACATTGGAAGATGTGGAGTACACCATAAAAGCCTTTTCAGAAGTTAAACGGAAACTGGAAAATAACGAATATTCCAAAGAATTCAAGATAGGAAACTAATAACGGATTCGTTTTCAGGAGAAAATTTATCAGCCGGATGAGTATTTTGTCCGGCTTTTTTTATTTCTTTACAAATTTCCTCAAGATCGTTTTATTGCCTGAAACGATTTTTAGAAAATAAATACCCGGGGGCAACAGGCGGATGTCCAGGGCTTCCCCGGAACCTACCCTCCGGGTGAGCACTTTTTCTCCCGAAAGGTTGATAACAGAAACCAACGAACCCTGAGAAAAATCAGCACAATAGAGTTTGCCAAAAGCAGGATTGGGATAAACCCGCCCTGGAGAGATTTGCTGCTGCTTGATACTGGCGGAACTCTCCGCTTGTAAGATTACATTCAAAACAATTGGTTTCCCATTAGTTATTTTAACGCTTTTCACCGTTTTGGAACGATGGCCGGATGCAGAAAACCGTAAATCATAAGTGCCTGAATAAACCGGCCGGAAATAGAGGCCGTTTACCGAATCGCTGAAAACCTGCGAATTGTTGTTGTCGTGGTGTTGTACAAAAACTTCAGCATACAACGGTTTCCCCGATGTGCTGTCTGTTACCGTTCCACGTAACCCCTCTAATACCTGATGCATATAATTCAGCAAAGAACGATAATTGTAATCCCAAAAACCGGAAAGACTGTCGGGATCAGGCATTTTTACAGCAGACAGTTCCAGCGTAAACTCACGGTCGTATTGAAAATAATTCATGTAATCCTGCCGCCCTCCGGAAATGCTGTACCAGTCGTAACCATTGGTAATCCCATCATTTAAGTCGGTAAAATAACTTGCGGGAGCATGAGCGTGTACCGTATCCGCATATTGACGGCAAACCTCCTGCCACCAGGCATCGTCGGCCGGACGAACTGCCCAGGTATCCCACGGATAATTAGCTACTTCGGTACCGGTATGTATGTTACACGACACGACAAAATGATGTTTTGTGGCAAAGTTCATAAACGCCTTCGTTTCCGGTTGCCATGTATTGCTATCGGGATGTTGACCATCCTCCGGGTCAGGATAATTCCGATTCAAATCAATATGGTTAGCATTGAAGCGCGTTGCGCCGTAAACCGAAGCATTTCCCTCTGCATACGTCCCATCCGGATTGGCCAGCGGGTTAATCCAAATGTCCACACTATCGATTAAAGCGGTTATCTCAGGTTTTACACCGTAGTTACTCAGAAGATAATCAATGAGATGCAGCATCAAAATATAGCCGGTGGTTTCGTCGCCATGCATGGTGGATGTGTACATAAATTCAGGGATAGTCTCGCCTAAGGCGAGATTGTTCAAATGGCCGATATGGACAAAAAGCAAGCTTCTTCCCAGCACCGACTTCCCAATATCTACAACCTTGCAAAGCGCCGGATAATCTTTTTGAAAGCTCTCCATTAAATTGGCATATTGCTCGTAGGAGGGATAATAATTCCACTTGCCGGAACTTTTTAAGGTGCCCGGTATAAGTTGCTGTTTTCTCAGGCGTTCCGAAGGGGGCTTTAACAAGGTATAAGCCAGTCCGGAGTGCAAAAAACGGGCGAATCCTCTGGCATTGGCGTAAGCAAAAACAGTATCCGACCTGATGTGATCCAAAGAGATAATGTGCCCGAGCTGTTGTAACTGCTGCCGGTCTGCCGAAAAAAATTTAAAATAGACTTCACCGCGTTCATGCAGCATCTGTTTATAACTCCCGACCTTCAATTGCAGGGCTTTCAGCGGAGATAAAGCGTACAACCCGGTCAAAATGAGGAGGATAAACAGACGTTTCATGGGTTTTCCTGTTAAACCGGTAGCAATTGAAAGTCTTGCATCAGTTTTTGCAAAGCAAAATAGACTGCTTTATTGGCTTTCACCAATGGCAGCCGCAGGTTGTTTTTCACAATTCCTTTAATTTCGAGAGCGGCTTTCACTCCGGCAGGATTGCCATCGGCGAAAAGCTGGGTGATAACAGGCAACAAAGAATAATGCAGCTCCAGTGCTTTTGCAGGTTTTCCCTGCAACAGCAGATTTACCATCTGAGAGAATTCTGCAGGAAACACATTAGCTACCACAGAGATAACTCCCGAAGTGCCAAGACACATCATCGGAAAAGTGAGTGCGTCATCGCCTGAAAAAACTTTAAAATCTTCCGGTTTCTGCCGTAGAATATCCATCACCTGGCCCATGTTGCCGGAGGCTTCCTTCACGGCAACGATGTTTTCAAAATCGCCGGCAAGCTGCAGTACTGTCTCCGTAGTAATATTACTCGCTGTCCGTCCGGGAACATTATACAAAATTACCGGTACAGGACAAGCTGCCGCAATATTTTTAAAATGGCTGTAAATACCTTTCTGGTTCGGCTTACTATAATAAGGTACTACTGAAAGAATGGCATCAACCCCATTGAAATCAGTATTTTTTATCTTCCCCACCACTGCACGAGTACTATTACCACCCAGTCCCATCACAACAGGTACACGTCCGGCCACCGCGTCTTTTATAAAACCCATAACCGCATCTTTCTCATCGCAGGTAAGCGTGGCTGCTTCGCTGGTGGTTCCCAGCGCAACAACAAAATCGACACCCCCGGTAATAATGTGTTCAAGCAGCTTTTCCAGGCTGCTGAAATCGATGGTCCCGTAGTTGTGGAATGGAGTAACAATGGCAACACCCGTTCCTTTGATATTGGTTTTGATTTTCATGGTAATAATTTAATATTCAATATTTTAAAATAGCTTTTCAATCGTTTGTAAAAAATACTGTAGGCCATTTCCTCGCCGGCTTTTCCCAGACTTATATCCACCAACGGCTCCTCTTTTTCTTGTGGCCATCCGGCTTTAAGACGGGCATTTATCTCCATCGTTATCTTCTCGCACCGCTTGTTTCCTTTGCCGGCAAAGACCAGTAGCAAATCAAAATGGTGATCTGCAAGCCATGACTTCAAAGCCGGTTTCTGATGGCCAAAAAGATTAAAGTCTCTTTTATCCGTTACCATAAGATGTTCGGCAGCAGGCTTTGAATCCATTTTTCCGGTGTAATAAACAAGCACCTTCAAGCCAGGATATTCATGCAGGACATCTCGTACGAAAGCTTCTATATCTCCCCACTCTCGGGAGTTATCAATACAGAAAAAAAATCCCGGTTTTTTTACCTGCTCTTTAAAATAAGCATCGCTATCAGCAATATCATTGTCTTTTGTAGCAGAAACAAACGGTTCTGCCCCCTTCTCCTTAATTACCTTCAAAATATTCTTCTTCTCTTCGTTAGGAACGATGTAAAAATAATAAGAATTTAAATAGGATGACGAAATTAATTTTTGTCGGAAAAGATTATTTCTTTGTTGTTGGGACTGCATTTGCCATGAAAAAATTACCTTTGGCGCAGAATTTCAGAATTGCAAAGCATGAAAATAACTTTTTTGGGGACAGGTACTTCGCAAGGCGTTCCGGTGATTGCCTGCCCTTGCGATGTTTGCACAAAAGGGAGTAAAAAAGACCACCGTTTGAGGAGCTCTGTTCATATCGAGCATGACGGTTTCCACATTAATATCGATGCCGGGCCTGATTTTCGTTACCAGCTGCTGCGCGAAAACATTAAAAACCTGGATGCTATTCTTATCACGCACTGCCACAAAGACCACATTGCCGGACTTGACGATGTGCGTTCTTTCAATTATATTTATAAAAAAGCCATGGATATTTACGCGCTTCGGCGCGATATCGAAGCCATCCAACGGGAGTTTTCCTATGCCTTTGCCGAGGTACGTTACCGCGGTGTTCCTGACCTTCACACTATTCCCATCGGTCATGAAAAATTCCGGATGGGAAATCTGGAAGTCATTCCTCTGCCTGCTTTGCACATGAAAATGGAGGTTCTGGGATTTCGTATCGGCGACTTTTCCTATCTTACCGACACCAATTACATTCCGGGCGAAACGCTGGCCAAAATGGCCGGCAGCAAAGTAATTGTGCTTAATGCTCTGCGTATAAAACCGCATCCTTCCCATTTTTGTTTGGATGAAGCCGTCAGGGTACTGGAATTTCTACGTCCCGAACAAGCCTATCTTACCCATATCAGCCATCTGCTGGGTTTCCATGAAGAGGTAGAAAAAGAACTTCCCGATTTTATTCACCTTGCTTATGACAAACTGCAAATTGAAATGTAACGTTTTCACTCTTTAAGTTGATTAGATCCTAACCCGGATAAACCGGAAAAGACAAATTCCAAACCACAAAACTCAAATAAATTCTATCCCGATAGCTATCGGGACAATATCAAAATACCAAACAATTGGGTTTCTGTTTGAAAATTGGTTTTTTCGAATTTGTTATTTATTTGAATTTTGTAAATTGTTATTTGTGATTTTCTGCCAAAAAACAGACGAATATTAAAATTAAGATACTAAAAGGCAGGAGAGAATTTATTTTATCACAATCTCCGTCCTGCGGTTGGCTGCCCGGCCTTCGGGCGTTTGGTTGTTCGAAATGGGATGTGTATTACCGAAGCCATGATACTGCAAACGTCCGGCATCAATGCCTTTTGAAACGAGATAATCAAACACAGCTCTGGCACGTTCCTGCGAGAGCTTCAGATTATAATCCACGCTACCCACATTATCGGTATAACCGGCAATAAGAATCTTCAGCACGGGGTTCTTCTGAAGAAATGCCACCAGCTTGTTCAGTTCCGGTAAAGCCGAAAGTTTCAGTGTGGAGCGGTCAAAATCGAATCGGATGTTTTGTAAACGCATTAAAGCTCCTTTTGCAATGGGCGTAAGTTTAAACGTTTTATTCACGGAAGTAAGGCCGGGAAAATCCTTCAAATTAAAGCTTTGTGAATAAATCAGATATCCTTTCTTTTGAATGTTGAAAGCATAATCGGTTCCGTCATGCAAAACTATCAGAAAACGACCGGAAACCATATCGGAGATAGCAGAATCCACTGCCCGGCCGGTTGTCAAATCGGTGAGCACAATTCCGGCCGACAACTTTTTACCGGAACGGGCATCCTGAACAATGCCTTTAACAAACAGCACCTTCCCGGGACGTATCTTGGCGTACACCGGAAAAGAAAAGATATCGAAACCGGATTTTGTCGTATCGCGGTCGGAAGAGAGCCAGGCCCGGCTGCCGTCAAGGTTGACAAACAGGTTTATCTCGTTGGCTTTGGTATTGACCGGATAACCGAGATTTGTTGCTTTGGACCAATGACCCGAACTGTCTTCGCGGGAGACATAGAGGTCATATCCACCCATCCCGGTTCGCCCGTTGGAGGAGAAGTAAAGCGTCCGGTTGTCCGCATGCAGGAAAGGTGCCATTTCGTTTCCGGCAGTATTGATGCTGTTGCCGGGATTAATGGCTTTCCCCCAACGGCCATCTGCCTGCCGGATGCACATCCAAATATCGGAACCTCCTTTGCCGCCGGGACGTTTAGAAGCAAAAAACAGCCGTTTTTTATCGGATGAAATCACTGCCTGTGAGTCCCAGTGTGAGGTATTTACATTTCTGCCCAAATGTTGTGGAAGCAGCCATGTATGACTCCGCTTTTTGCTGGCATAGATATCACAGCTTCCAAATCCTCCGGGCCAGTAACAGCCGGTGAAATACATAGTTTGTCCATCCGTCGAAAGACTCATGCCGCCCATATTCAGCGTAGAATCCCATGAAAACTGCATTTTTTCAGGAGGCTGCCACACGCCCTTGTTTTGAACGGAGAGATAAAAATGTTCTTTGTAAACCGGCTTTCCCTGTTCCTGTTCCAAAAATTTTCTGGTAAAAACCATTTGTTTCCCTTCCACATCCACAAAATTGATGTATTCATCTGCCGGGGAATTGATTCTGTTATTTAATCTTTTCAGCGTGGTTTTCACCGGATGGGCAACGGCATTTACGGCAAAAGCTGCATTTTTCAATAGCTTTTCTGCCTTCCCGTGGCGTGGTGTATTTTTGTTTTTAAATCGTAAAAAATGCTGAACATCGTGCAGGGAAGTTGTATAATTGCCGGTTTTGTATTCCCATCCGGCCAGTATAAAAAAGGCATCGGGATAAGAAGTTGAGTCAAACGAAAGCGCTTGCCGATAACTTTCAATGGCTTTTTCCAGCCGGTGTTGCAAAGCATAAATATCGCCCTGCAACAAATAGGCTTTGACAAATTCCGGATTGCGTCTCAGTACTTTCTTCAGGAAATATTCTGCTTTTGTGATATTATTTGCATTAGAAGCGGCCTCAGCCTGACGGAAAATTTTCATGGTTTTTTTATCCGGATGTTGCTGTGCCTGCAATCTGTTCCCGAAACCTAAAACAAAAAGCAGAATCAATATAAAAAAAATAGCGGTACGCACACGGAGAGCATTGTGCACCTGTGGCACAGCCAGGTTCTTTCCGTTTGTTTTCCAATCGTTCACTGAATAATTTGTTTTAAAAAATAGTTCAGCCCGCAGACAAATGTAACGAAAACTCAAAAATGGTTGCTTTGCGCTCCCGAAAACTTTCGGGGCTCAATTTCTTTGCGCGAGGTCTGCAATTGGGGCACCCTTTTTTGGTGAACATATATTCAGAGCATCTATTTCCAGCATCTTATTACTGAAGAAAATCATCCGAATAGTCCTACGGAATCTGCATGTATTTGTGCGCCTGGAGCGAGATGCGCCATTGCGGATGCTGCATGACGTAATGGGTGAGCATCTCCATAATTTGTAATGCCACGCTCCATTCGGGCTGAAGAAACAAGAGGCAATCCGGAGAAACCAAGGCTGCATTTTTTTCTGCCCATTGCAAATCAGCCTCTTTTTGTATCACCACTTTTAGCTCATGGGCACGGGAATAAATATTTTTTTGCGGCGGCGAATTTTTCTTCGGTGAAAAACAAATCCAGTCCCATTCTCCACTCAACAGATGCGCTCCGGAAGTCTCTACCATAGCCGTAATATTATTTTCTTTTAAAGTTTGTGTCAAAATATCCAACGGATATAGCGAAGGTTCGCCGCCGGTAACTACCACCGTTTTGGCGGGCGTTTTCGCAGCACGCCGAACCACATCTTCTACCGGAATGGGTGGAAAAAGTTCAGCATTCCACGACTCTTTGCTATCGCACCAGGCACAGCCCACATCACAACCGCCGATACGTACAAAATAAGCTGCTTTTCCCGTGTTAAAACCTTCTCCCTGTAGCGTGTAGAACTCCTCCATAACCGGCAATCTCCGGCCTTTATCCAAAAGGGCTGCTTCTGATTTTTTCATTCCGGCTCGTCAGGGTTAGGTTAAGGATAAATTTCTTTTTTATGTGCCAGTAGTGTGTTTTTCAGCAACATGGCAATGGTCATTGGCCCTACACCACCGGGAACCGGCGAAATAAAGGAGGCTTTTTTAACCACTTCATTAAAATCGACATCGCCCACCAGCCGGTAGCCGGATTTTTTGGAGGCATCTTTAAGGCGGTGAATACCCACATCGATAACAACCGCACCATCTTTTACCATATCAGCTTTCACAAACTGTGGTTTACCAATGGCAGCAATCAGAATATCCGCCGAACGGGTAATTTCTTCCAGGTTCTCCGTAGCGCTGTGGCAAAGGGTAACGGTGGCGTTGGCAGCATCCTTTTTCTGAGAAAGCAAAATACTCATGGGGCGTCCAACTATATTTGAACGGCCCAGTACCACACAGTGTTTTCCGGCAACCGGAATATTGTAATATTTCAGCAGTTCCATAATACCGTATGGCGTTGCTGACAGAAAAGCCGGTTGTCCGAGTACCATTTTGCCCACATTTTCAGGTGTAAAACCATCCACATCTTTGGCCGGATTTATGCGATGAATAATCTTGTTTTCATCAATATGCTTCGGTAAAGGAAGCTGTACTATATAGCCATCAATTTCCTCATCACTATTCAGATAATCAACCACCTCGAGAAGTTCATTTTCTGTAATATCGGCAGGATAACGATAGGTAGAAGAGACCATCCCTACGGTATGAGCTGCTTTTTCCTTGCTGGCCACATAAGTCTCGCTGGCGGGGTCATTGCCCACCAATACGGCAGCAAGATGCGGAGTATCATCGTCATTGTCTATCATTTTCGACACCTCTTTTTTAATCGCCTCCTTTAGCTCCGCAGCTACCTTACGGCCATCGATAATTACTGCTTGTTTTTTATTTGCCATTGTATTATTGTTGAAATATTAACGTTGGCCACCCATCATGTGCATCATATTTCTGCCTCTGCCGGTGGTCATTTTTTTCATCATTTTGCTTGTTTCTCCAAATTGTTTTATCAGACGGTTGACTTCCTGAATGGTTGTTCCGCTTCCCATAGCAATCCGTTTACGGCGCGAACCGTTGAGCAACCGGGGATTATCACGCTCCTGGGGTGTCATGGAATGGATAATGGCTTCGATATTTTTAAAAGCATCATCATCGATGTCCATATCTTTCATCGCTTTCCCCATGCCGGGAATCATAGCCATCAAATCTTTGATATTTCCCATTTTTTTAATTTGCTGAATTTGTTTCAGGAAATCATCAAAGTTAAACTGGTTTTTGGCAATTTTCTTCTGTAGTTTACGTGCTTCTGCTTCATCAAACTGTTCCTGGGCTTTTTCCACAAGAGTAACAATGTCGCCCATGCCGAGAATCCTGTCGGCCATACGGCTGGGGTGGAAAAGGTCAAGCGCATCCATTTTTTCGCCAATACCTACAAATTTGATGGGTTTTTCAACCACCGAACGAATAGTCAGAGCAGCGCCACCACGAGTATCACCATCTAATTTGGTGAGTACCACGCCATCAAAATTCAGGCGATCGTTAAACGTTTTGGCTGTATTTACCGCATCTTGTCCTGTCATAGCATCTACAACAAAAAGAGTTTCCTGTGGTTTAACAGCTTTTTTAATATTGGAAATCTCTTCCATCATCTGTTCGTCCACAGCCAAACGACCTGCAGTATCAACAATCACCACATTTTTATTGTTGTTGTGGGCGTATTTAACGGCATTTTTGGCAATCTGTACCGGGTTTTTATTGGCTTCTTCGGTGTAAACTTCTACGCCAACCTGCTCGCCGAGCACTTTTAACTGCTCAATAGCTGCCGGCCGATACACGTCGCCTGCCACTAACAAAACCTGCTTGCTTTTTTTGTTTTTGAGATAATTGGCGAGTTTTGCTGAGAAAGTTGTTTTACCCGAACCCTGCAAGCCGGCAATCAGAATCACTGCAGGACTTCCTTTGATGTTAATGTCCACCTGCTCGCCACCCATAAGGCTGGCCAGCTCATCGTGCACAATCTTCACCATGAGTTCTCCCGGTTTTAGAGCGGTAAGCACATTCTGACCCAAAGCTTTTTCTTTTACGTCAGAGGTGAACTGCTTGGCAATTTTATAACTGACGTCGGCTTCAATCAGCGCTTTACGAATCTCCTTAACTGACTCTGCAACATTGATTTCAGTAATTCGACCCTGCCCTTTTAAAATCTTAAAAGAGTGGTCCAGTCTATCGCTTAATCCTTCAAACATAATGCTTTCAATTTTGGATGGCAAAAGTAATAAATTCTATGGCTCATAAGAATAGGCCACAGAATGTTTCGGGCTAAAAGAAAAACTGTTTCATAAATCTGTTTTTAATGTAAATTGCAGAGCAGATATAAGCAATTATTTTTAACGACTATTTATTCCAAATCAGGAACCTTGGACGTAAAACAATTTCTGGAAAGCAGGACAGACGAGTACAACCTGCCTTTTTTCGTTGCGGAAGACCCCATTAGCATTCCGCACAGTTTTTCGCAAAAAGAGGACATCGAAATCTCCGGTTTCCTCACCGCCCTGATTTCCTGGGGCAGAAGGCCCGCCATCCTGAAAGCTGCCCAAAAACTCATGCAGCTCATGGACAACGCACCGTATGAATTTATCATTCAGGCAGATGATAAGGATTTAAAACGACTTACGGGTTTTGTTTACCGCACTTTTAACAGTTCCGATTTGTTGTTTCTGATAGAAGCACTCCGGCGTTTATATCTTGAGAAAGGAGGCCTCGAAAGCGTTTGCCAAAGTTGTTTCAGGGAAACCGGGGAGATAAAAGGGTTGATAACGGGCTTACGCCGCGAGTTGTTGGAAACAGCGCATCTCGTTCGGTCGGAAAAGCATTTGGCAGCTCCTGCGAAAGGTTCTGCCGCAAAACGCATCAACATGTTCCTGCGTTGGATGGTCCGCCGGGATGACAAAGGTGTGGATTTCGGACTCTGGAAAAGCATTCCTTCTGCCGCTCTCATGATTCCGTTAGATGTCCACTCAGGAAATACCGCACGAAGACTGGGTTTGTTGCAACGAAAACAAAACGACTGGAAAGCCGTGGAAGAACTTACTGAAAAACTGCGGAAATTTGACCCGGAAGATCCGGTAAAATACGATTTTGCCCTTTTTGGAACAGGTGTTTACGAAAAATCTAAATAACCCGTTTGTCTATGATTCCATTTCGTCATCAACTTCAATGCCGAGGTCAATACCAAGACTTTTGTTGTACATAGCCATAGCCTTCAGGCTCATCCCCATACTCGAAAATCCGCCATCGTGATAAAGATTTTGCATGGTAACTTTCCGGGTTAGATCGCTGAACATTACAATGCAGTAATTTGCACACTCTTCGGCATCGGCATTTCCCAACGGCGACATGCGATGGGTGAAGTCCAACAGTCCATCAAAACCTTTCACACCCGTACCGGCGGTGGTTTTTGTCGGAGACTGCGAAATGGTGTTTACCCTGATTTTATGCTCTCTGCCATAGATGTAGCCAAAACTACGTGCAATGGACTCCAGCAGGGCTTTGGCATCAGCCATATCGTTATAGCCATAAAGCACACGCTGAGCCGCAATGTAAGAAAGTGCCATCACCGAGCCCCATTCGTTTATAGCATTCAGTTTGAACGCCACCTGCAACATTTTATGAAAAGATATGGACGAGATGTCGAGTGTTTTATTCAAATAATTATAATTCAAATCGTTGTAAACACGTTTCTTCCGCACATTCAACGACATGCCGATGGAGTGGAGCACAAAATCGACCTTGCCACCAAGTATCTCCATAGATTTTTCAAAAACATTCATTAAATCATCCACGCTGGTAGCATCGGCAGGAATCACTTCCGCCTGGCATTTTTCAGCCAACTCGTTCAGCTGCCCGAAACGTAAGGCGGTAGCCGTATTGCTCAAAGTGAATCGGGCGCCCTCTTCATAAGCTTTCTCAGCCACTTTCCAGGCTATTGAGTTGCGGTCGAGTGCTCCGAAAATAATTCCTGTTTTACCTTTTAATAAATTGTATGCCATTGCCGATTATTTAGAATGAGTACAGGCGGCAAAGATAAAAGAAAATAAAACCAAGTTTCAGAAATGACTTTTTTTGGCAAAATATTATTTTGCCGTGGTATTATTTCTTTTTTTTTGCGGCGGCCTCGCCATATATTTCCAGACTGAGTCGCGACTTGTTTGCTGAGTCAGGCGAGGCCACTGCCCCCAAAAAAAGCCTGCTCCATGTCATGGAGCAGGCTTTTAAAACAATGAAAAACAAAGCTGTTCTATTTTCCGGCGGGTGGTGTATAGATGTTAGAAGCTACACGATAACCCGGTTTGTCCATATACCAGTCGGGATACTGGGTGCCCCCTGATTCGGCCCACTGCCCAAAATGATTGTAGGCGCTGAGAATGTCAACCTGTTCTACCGGATAGGCAAATGAAACAGGCAGGTCAAGAGCCCAGGGAAGATTATTGGCCGTTTGGTAATATTTTCCGGTAGCAGGATCTGTTGCATCTGCCATGGTGCCGAAATAAGAGGTGTTTACCAAATCGGTAGGCTTTTGCCCGGCAAGGTGAACTTCTTTTCCGCGTTCCCCGTTTATAATCAGGAAAGGATTATAAGGTGCGGTTCCTGTTGTGCTAACCGAAACCGGATTTTGATAAAGAACATGCAATACACTGGTGTCGGGTTTAACATAAGAAACGTCCGGCTTAGTGTTGATAAAAGCCGAGCCCGAACTGCCAATCATTCTGAAGGCATTGTCAAATAATACAATTACCGTCTTGGTTTGTCCCTGTTCGGTACCGTTTGCGTTTGTATGGATGTAGTTTTCGGTGTAATGTGTCCCGGTAACGGAAGCCACATTAGCCGGATCGCCGCCCAGCATAAAGCCAAATCCGTTTTTCAGGCTGGCGCCTACGGCGCGTACGGAATAATCGGTAAAGAATTCAACCAGCTGGTTTGAAGCGTTTAATACCGATTTGAAATGATAATCCAAAACCATGTCATTAAAATCGTAGTCGCCTTTTCCGGGCCATAAATCTTCAAAAGTTATCGTTCCCCAGTCGGTTTCGTTGGGATAATAAACGTTAAAAGCACGTGTGGCATCGTTTGGATAATCGTCCTGATCGTCCGGAACACCATCGCCATCGGTATCTTTTACGGGGCCGGTTACCACAACATTGTTGAAATAGGAAGAGGCAGTATTACTAAGGTCCCAGTTCCAGATAAGAATCTGTACTTTTACGGTCCTTGCAGGCATAGTTGCTGCAATTGTCTTGGTTGTCCAATTATGCGATGGATACTTATAGCGGACAGAATAATAAGCCAGTGATCTGTTGTTTGCATCTTTGGGAATGATGTAAAGCCAGGAGTATAATCTGTTATTGCTGCCTGTTGATTTAATATCTGCCGAAAAAGTGATTAAATCTCCGGGACTGGCGGCAACCATCTGCGAAGCTCCCCCGTAATAGAGCCTGCCGGAACTATAAGGTGTGCGAATAACATGATCTCCGCCATCGTTATACCATTGCATTTTTTGGTTGTAATAGGTGGTGAAATACCATTTTCCATCTATGGGATGATTGGTGGACCAACCATGAATTGTGCCAAAGTCGTTGTTCTCAAAATCACCGTTCTGAACAAGATTGTTGACGTGCACTTCTTTGTATTTACCTATGGAAAGGTTTGAGAAAAAGGCTGATTTTGTTGATGGGGGAATAGTATCCGGAGGAGTTATTTCGTAATCATTACCAAAATTTATGGTGACGCCGCTCCCCTTTGTGGTTTGCGTGGTGAGCCCTGCTTTCCGGCTGCCGGCAATGGTTTGTACATAAATGGAATCTAAGGCAGTTGGCACCCGGATTTCACCTTTGTACTGGCCATGTGTATCAAAACTTCCGGCAGTAATAAATTTTCCACCGTTAGCGGGGTTGTCGGTGTAAAGATTAAACCGGCTTTTGTTTTTGCTAAAGTCCACGGTGGATGGCATGTTGATGGTAATATTCTCCACCCGGGTTGATTCAAATTTAAACCCGTTGGGAATTTTTAGATTGTCCAGCGGAGAGCCGTTATCGGGCAAAGGAGCCTTGTTACACGACTGAAATGTAAGCCCGGCCATCAACAGCATGCTTACAACTAGAATAAAGGTTTTTGCTTTCATTGTTTTAAAAATTTAATGAACAGTTGCTTTTCGTTAGCAAAAATAGCAAAAATTAAACCATACTGAATTTAAATTTTGCAAAATACTGATTATGTTTAAGTTACGATTCTGTAATCAACCCCTCTTTTCCCAAAATGGGAAGACCTGTTCCCTTTTTGGGAAAAGGGAATAAATTTCCGAAAAAGCGGTTTCCTGCTCCGGAACAAAAATACTGTATTATTCGAAAACAAGTCATTTACCGGAAATCAGCCTGCAATTCCGAAACTGGAAATATCTCCGGTTTTGTTCCGAAATTAGAATAAATTTTTTGTATTTATGAATTGATTCGAATGCCTGTGATTCTAAAACAATAAGAATCAATCATTTGAAAACAATGGCACATGTCTTGCCAAACAACCGGCAATTTACACTTTGGCAGGTGTAACTTTTCAATAATTTGATTTTGGTTGATTCAGGTCGGTGTTGCAAAACTTCCGGCCTGTTTTTTTTGTCTGTTAAAGAAAGCATTAATTTTGTCCTATATCGGGAAACAGTTGCCGGGTAAGAAGCAGCAGCCGGAATATTTGGTGAATAAAAACGGCAGGAATGAGAAAGAGCCGGAATGTTTTCCAGCCATGGCCATTAGTTGTGCAGCCTGGTGCAGATTGTCGGCATCCGCTTTTAATCTCCGTGGGTTGGTGCGCAGGTTCTGCCATTGATCAACAACAGCAGTTTCTGTCATGTTTGATTCGTTTTTCTTTTCTTAAATCTTGCTGTTTTTTTTATAGACGTAAGCCGGCCCGATTCCTTATGGAGAATATTTCACGGCACTTCCCATAAGCTGTCCAAAAAGTATTGGCGTTCATCCGTAAAATGACAGAGTACTTTATATCCTGCTTCTTCAGCCAGCCGGTCTATTTCTTCCGGACTGTATTTTTTGGAGATTTCCGTGTGGATGAGTTCATCTTTCTTAAAGAAAAATTGTTCTTCCAGTGTTTCGAAATAAACCTGCTGATCTTTTAAGGAGATGAGATAACTGCGCACTTCGCCGCTGACCGGCTCGTAAAAGGAATAATGCCGGAAAGCTTCCATATCGAAGTCGGCGCCCATCTCGCGGTTCATGCGTCGCAGCAGGTTCAGGTTAAAAGCAGCCGTAATGCCGTGCGGGTCATCGTAGGCCTGACTTATGATATGCGGATTTTTGCGGCGGTCGATGCCTACAAACAGAAGATTGCCGGTTTTGCTCTCGCGGGCAAAATTTTTGTAAAAATCAACAGCCTGTTCCCGCGTAAAGTTCCCCATGTTTGAACCGAGAAAAAGCGTGATATTCCGCCGGTTGTTCAAATGGGTTGTCTCCCTGATGGCATCGAAATAATCAAAATTCATGGGATGTACTTTCAGTGCCGGCATTTCCTGTTGCAGGCTGTAGGCAAGTTCCGATAAAATGTGTTTGGAAATATCAACAGGGTAATAAGTAAAATCGGCGCCATTTTCAAGCAGGTAATGAAGCAAAATCTTGGTTTTACTCCCATCGCCGGCGCCAAACTCCATCAGGTTAAACGGTTCCTCAAATACTTGCATTTCCTTCAAAATCTGCTCTTTCTGCATGTGAAAAATTTCTTCTTCACAGCGGGTAAGGTAATACTCGGGCATTTTCATGATCTCCTGAAAAAGCCGGTCGCCTTCGGCATCGTACAAAAACATGGAGGAAATGCTTTTGGGGTTTTTTGAAAAGCCCAATCGTACGGCTTCTCCGAGGTTGGTACGTATTTCTTGTGTCTTTATTTGCATAAGGTCATTTCTCATTTTCTTTCGTGGTCGGCATGGTTATAAATAGGAATTAAACAAATAACCGTAGCGCGGATGGAACGGTCGGTAATCCCACCTGTGCCACGGACAGCGCAAAAGACCATTTTCGATATTGCCTTCACCAAGCGATAATTGTACGGCTAAGGTACCAAATTAATTGATACCAAATGAATTATATATATCGATATTTGATTTTTTTGTATCAAATGCGGAATGTCATCTGAACAATTTTTGTATTTTCGAAAAAATAAAAGTGCCATGCATAACTATCCGCTTCGCCAAAAAGAAAAAGAAGCACGTCTTATCTGGGCTTCGGTAAGAGCCACCCTGGAAGCTTTCAGGTTTAAAACCAAACGCAGCGGGAAAAAGAGCAAAAGTAACTGGACTTTGTTTAAGCGGCTGTTGTGGATTTTTCAGTTTTTACTCAAACTGACCGGTGTGTATAAAAGAGGCCTTGCCAATGCAAAAAATATTAACGTTAAAGATGTTACACTGATATTTGAGGATTTGCCGCCGGCGTTTAATGGTTTTAAAATTCTGCATTTGAGTGATTTACATATTGGTACCATCGGAGGGCTGGAAGATGTTCTCATCCGGAAAATCCGGCCACTTGACTTTGATTTGTGCGTGATAACGGGTGATTTCAGAATGGACATCACAGGGAGTTTCAGGCCGGTTATTCCTGCTATGGAAAAACTATTGGATACTGTTCATCCGGAATACGGTATTCTGGCAGTTTTGGGAAACCACGATACGTACAAAATGGTAGAGTTCCTTGAACCGCTTGGCACGCGTTTTTTGCTCAACGAGACCATTCACATCGAAAAAGAAAACCAGCGTCTGTGTATTACCGGCACCGATGATACCTTTTATTATTATACGGATATGGCGATGTATGCATTGGAGGATAGTTCGGGAGAATTCTCTATTGCTTTGTCGCATACCAGCGAACTCAGCGATATTGCCGCCGAAAATCATTACAAACTTTATCTGTGCGGACATACACACGGCGGACAAATCTGTCTCCCGGGCGGCCTTCCGGTCATTAGTCACCAAAAGGGAAAACGGGAGCGCGTGAGTGGCTTTTGGCAGCACAACGGAATGACAGGCTACACCAGCCCGGGTGCGGGTGTATCGGGTATTCCCCTGCGTTTCAACTGTCCACCCGAGATTACCGTGTTTGAACTGGTTAGGAAATCTTAATTTTATCCTTTTCCGGGTATTAAAAGTACTAAAGGGGACTTCTGATAATCTTATTACGAATATAGTGCCAGTTGGTTTTAAATCAGCAGGATAGCTGCCGGTAATTTTGAAGAAATATTGAAGAAATATTGAAAAAATAAGTTTACCGGCTCATTACCGGAGCCGAAATAATTCCTATTTTTGCAGGCAATAAATTTAGTCAGTAAAACCTTTAAAAATTAATACAATGTACAGCAATCTCGAGAGTGTTCCGAAAGCATATAATGAGCCAGTGCTGAGCTATAAACCCGGTTCGCCTGAGCGTGCCGAAATCAAAGCTATGTTGGCAAAAATGAAATCGGAGGAAATTGAAATTCCAATGTTTATTGGCGGCAAACCGGTTACCACCGGTGATAAAGAGCCCATTCATCCACCCCACGAACTGAATCATACATTGGGCTACTACCACAAAGGCGATGCTTCGCATGTAGCCATGGCCATTGAAGCCGCCCTCGAAGCCAGGAAAACCTGGCACAACATGCCCTGGGAGCAGCGTGCTGCCATCTTTTTGCGTGTGGCCGATTTAATTAGCGGGCCTTACCGCGCCAAAATCAATGCTGCCACCATGCTGGCACAGTCGAAAACCGTTTTCCAGGCTGAGATTGATGCTGCCTGCGAGCTGGCCGACTTTTTCCGTTTCAACGTGCAATACATGACTGAAATTTACAGCCAACAGCCCAATTCTTCCAAAGGTATCTGGAACAGGCTGGAATACCGTCCGTTAGAAGGTTTTGTGTATGCCCTGACCCCTTTTAATTTTACCTCCATTGCCGGAAACCTGCCGGGTGCTCCTGCTTTGATGGGGAATGTGGTGGTTTGGAAATGTTCCAAAACACAGGTTTATTCTGCAAAAGTTATCATGGACATTTTCAGGGAAGCCGGTCTGCCCGCTGGCGTTATTAATCTGGTGTTTGTTTCGGGACCTGTAGCCGGAAAAACGGTCATGGAACATCCTGATTTTGCCGGATTCCATTTTACCGGTTCTACCGGCGTCTTCCAGCATATCTGGAAAACCATTGGCGCCAATATTTCCAAATATAAAACCTATCCCCGTATTGTGGGTGAAACCGGTGGAAAAGACTTTGTGATGGTTCATAAAACGGCTCATGCTGATCAGGTGGCAACGGCTCTTGTGAGAGGCGCTTTTGAATTTCAGGGGCAGAAATGTTCGGCGGCTTCACGTGCTTATATTCCCGATACCATGTGGGATGAGCTGAAAGAAAAACTGGTGGCGCAGGTGAAATCCATTAAGATGGGTAATCCCGAAGATTTTACCAATTTTATGACCGCTGTGATTGACGAGGCCAGCTTCGACAAACTTTCTATGTTTATTGATAATGTTAAGAAAGATGCCGATGCCGAAATTATTGTGGGTGGCAATTACGACAAATCGAAAGGTTACTTTATTGAGCCGACCGTTATCCGTGCACAGGACCCGCATTACGTAACTATGGAAGAAGAGCTGTTTGGCCCTGTGCTGACACTTTACGTTTACGATGCGGAAAAATACGAGGAAACGCTTGATATCCTCGACAGTACTTCACCTTACGCACTTACCGGAGCTGTTTTTGCCGATGATCGTTATGCCGTTGATTTGGCTGTTAAAAAGCTTGTCAATGCTGCCGGTAACTTCTACATCAACGATAAACCAACCGGTGCTGTTGTCGGTCAGCAGCCTTTTGGCGGTTCACGTGCTTCGGGAACGAACGACAAAGCAGGTTCCAGCCTGAACCTTATGCGTTGGGTGAGCCCACGTACCATAAAGGAAACTTTTATTCAGGCTACCGATTATCGCTATCCATTCATGGATGAGAAATAGATCTGTCGGGATATCAAACAAAAAAGCCATTCACTAATACCGTGAATGGCTTTTTTGTTTTGAGAGAGATGCTCATCAGTGGGTGTTACAGGATTATTTAAACGATTGCAAATCCTGTAATCTTTTGTAAATACCGTTTTGTTTTATGAGGACATCATGATGGCCGCGTTCCACAATTTCACCTTTCTGGATCACAATAATTTCATCAGCATCGCGGATGGTGGAAAGCCGGTGAGCAATCACCAACGTGGTTCTGTTTTTCATAATCTTTGAAAGGGCATCCTGTACCAGCCGCTCTGCTGCAGTATCCAGCGAAGAGGTGGCTTCGTCAAGAATTAATATCTCAGGATTGGCCAGTACAGCCCGTGCAATGCTAATACGTTGGCGTTGACCGCCGGAGAGTTTTATCCCCCTGTCACCCACATTAGCCTCGTAACCATCTTCCATTTTCAGGATAAAATCATGTGCATTGGCCACTTTTGCCGCTTCTTCCACAGCTTCCTGTGAAACATTACTCATCCCGAAAGCAATGTTGTTAAAGACGGTATCATTAAACAGGATGCTATCCTGCGAGACAATTCCCATAAGTCCCCGTAACTTGCTGATCTTGTAATCCCTGATGTCATGTCCATCCAACAGGATACTTCCTTTTGTAACATCATAAAATCGTGGTAACAGATCCACAATTGTTGATTTTCCTCCTCCCGATTCACCTACTATGGCAATCATTTTGCCTTTGGGGATGAGTATGTTAATATTTTTTATAACGAAGTGTTTCTGGTATTTGAAAAAGACATTTTCAAATTTTATCTCTTTTTCAAATGATTCGATGGATACGGCATCTGGTTTTTCTTCAATAACTTCATCAGCATCCAGCACTTCAAAAATACGTTCAGCAGAAGCAAGGCCTTTTTTTATATTGAAAAAACTCTGTGAAAGGGATTTTGATGGCGGGATAACCTGCGAAAAAACCACAATAAATGTGATGAAATCAGCAGCCTGAATAGTGGGATGGGGTGAAAGAACCATCTGCCCGCCAAACCATAAAATCATAACAATCACAAGCGACGACAAAAATTCGCTTAGCGGCGAAGAAAGGTCACGGCGGCGGTAAACGCTCACCTGCTTGCGGCAATATTCTTTATTCATAGCCTCAAACCGACGGTTGAAATAAGGTATGGCATTAAAACCTTTTATGACGCGCAACCCCGAAATACTCTCTTCAATAATTGCCATAAGCCCGGCAAAGCGGTTTTGTAAAATCATGGAGTTTTTTTGGAGATTTCTGCCAATGGCTCCGATAATCAACCCTGTTAATGGTAGAATGACCAGTATAAATATGCTTAGTCTCAGGCTCATGCTAATCATAAATGCGAGATAAGCGATAATAGTGATAGGATCGCGAATGAGTGATTCAACCTGGTTGAGAATGGATATTTCCACCTCTTGCACATCAGAAGTAATCCGGGTGATTAAATCGCCTTTTTTGTTTTTTGAATAATAAGAAAGGGGCTGAATAAGCAACTTGGAGTAGATGTCGTCGCGAATGCCACGGATAGCTCCCGACCGTGCCGTTGTCATAAAAAACATGGCAAAATACCGTCCGAAATTTTTAAAGAAAAAGGAAACCAGAATAATAATACAAATAAAAACCAATGCTTGAATTTTCCCCTGATGGATAATAATCTGGCTGATGTAGTAGTTCAGATAATTAAGCATGGAATGTGTGCTGAAATACAGCGCTGGCTTGACCGTTATCAGTTTGTTGATACCAAAAAGCAAATTCAGAAAGGGGATGAGTAACGCAAGCGAAAAAAGGGAAAAGACAATGGTAAGGATATTAAAAAACGTATTTAAAGTTACCTGTTTCCAGTAAGGAAGAACATAGGATAATATACGATAAAGCTTTTTCATTCGTTTTTAATTAGAGGCCAAAGATAGATATTAACCTGTTTGGGATAATCTTTTTATTGGAAAATGATGCTTCAAAACTGTGCTTTCTTTATTTTTGCCATCAATGTAATTTTTATATTTTAAAACGTTGTTTTTAAGAAGAATTCAATCTCCATAGGTTTGGCCAAAAAAGTTATTGTTTCGGTTATTAACGATCTTGTTACCGACCAACGGGTAAGAAAAGTCTGTGAGACGTTGCATGAAATGGGCTTTGACCTTGTTTTGGTTGGCAGAAAACTCCACAACAGTCCGCCTGTGGATGGCCGTCCTTATCCGGTCCGCCGAATGAAGCTCCTGTTTGAAAAGGGTCCCGGGTTTTATGCTTGCTTTCAGATGCGTCTTTTCTTTTACCTGTTGTTTCACAAAGCCGGTCTTCTGGTTTCCAACGACCTCGATACGCTGCTGCCCAATTATCTTGTGGCGCGACTTAAAAATGTTCCTTTGGTTTACGACAGCCATGAATATTTTACCGGTGTCCCCGAGCTTCAGAACAGCAAAATAAAACGGAAAACCTGGAAGTTGGTGGAGCAATGGATTTTTCCGAGGCTGAAGGACGTCTTTACGGTAAACGATTCCATTGCAGACCTCTATGCCGCTGAGTACGGTTTGCGTCCGGTTGTTATCAGAAATGTGCCTTTGCGTATGGAAAAGACTACGGTCAAAAGCAGAGCATCCCTGGGATTACCTGAGGATAAAAACATAATAATTTTGCAGGGCTCCGGAATAAATATCCAGCGTGGTGCAGAGGAGATGGTGGAAGCCATGCCGTTTATTGAAAACGCTGTTTTACTGATTGTTGGCAGCGGTGATGTTATCGGCTTGCTGAAAAAGAAGGTGAGCCAGCTGCATATAGAGGAGAAAGTGCTGTTTAAGTCCCGTCAGCCATACAAGATGCTTATGCGATATACTGCTGCTGCCGATCTGGGCCTGTCTTTGGACAAAGACACCAATATTAACTATCGGTTTAGCCTTCCCAACAAGATTTTTGATTATCTTCATGCCGGCATTCCTGTATTGGCTTCTGATTTGGTGGAGATAAGGAAGATTATTGATACTTATCAGGTTGGCGATTTTATTCCGGGTTATGAACCGGAACAGATTGCCGGGAAAGTAAATGAGATATTTTCCATTCCCGAAAAGCTGATGCAATGGAAACAAAATACACAAAAAGCGGCTAATGAACTTAACTGGGAAAATGAATCGAAAATATTGAAAAATGTTTATGCAAAATATGTCTGATATTCATGTACATATCATTTCTTTTGACGTTCCGTATCCTGCAAATTATGGTGGAGTAATCGACGTTTTTTACAAGGCCAAAGCATTGACCGAACATGGTGTAAAAGTACATCTGCACTGTTTTGAATATGGCAGGAAAAAAGCCCCGGAGTTGGAGGGATTTTTCCATAAGGTTTCTTACTATAAACGCGATATCTCCAAAAGGCATCTCTTTAAAAGCAATCCCTACATTATTGAAACACGTATTTCAGCGTATCTTGTAAATAATTTGCTAAAAGATAATTACCCTATCCTTATGGAAGGTTTGCATACCACCGGGCTTTTGCACGAAAGAAGGCTGAAAAACCGGAAACTTATTGTACGGACACACAACATCGAGCATGAATATTACAGTAATCTTTCACGGGCTGAAACAGATTTATTTAAAAAGTACTATTTTTTTAATGAAGCTGCCAAGCTGAAGAAATATGAAAGCATCCTGGCAAAAGCCGACCTGTTGCTGGCTATTTCCCAAACGGATTACGATTATTTTTCTGCAAAATATAAAAATGTAGTCTGCATGCCTGCGTTTCATCCTTATACGGCAGTAAAAAGCTTAACCGGACGTGGAAAATATGTGCTTTATCATGGAAATCTATCGGTGCCTGAAAATATCAATGCTGTTACAACACTGCTGAATGAAGTATTTAAAGATTCGAAAATTCCATTTAAGATTGCCGGTCTCAATCCCTCGCCATTGTTGTGTCGGCTGGTGGCTGCACATCCTTCAGCCGAGCTGATTGCCAACCCGGACGATGACCTGCTCAACGATTTTATAAAAAATGCTCACGTGAACATTTTCTTTACCGGTCAGGCTACAGGGTTAAAGCTAAAACTTCTGAATGCACTTTACAACGGAAGGTTTGTGCTTACCAACGATAAAATGTTGAGTGGAAGTAATCTGGATAAGTTATGCGTGTTGACAGACAAGATTTCTAAAATGAAAATCCAGTTGGCTGAACTTATGAAAAAGGATTTTACGGCTGCCATGAAAATTGAGCGGCAAATTCATCTGCAAAATTTCTATATGAATGGAAACAATGTAAAAAAGCTAATTGACCTTATTGTTTGAGTCAACAATACTCCCTTCTTCACATTTAACCACCCTGCCGGGAAATTTGTGAATCAGGTTATAGTTGTGTGTTGCCATAATGACAGCACGATTTTCCTGACAAATTTTTAAAAGAAGGCGCATAATTTCGTTGGAGGTCTGCGGGTCGAGGTTGCCTGTGGGTTCATCGGCCAAAATAAGTTCGGGACTGTTCAGCAGGGCACGGGCAATAGCTACGCGTTGTTGTTCGCCGCCTGAGAGTTGATGCGGCCGGATTTTTAACTTGGCTATCAAATCCACATCCGACAGGACTTCCATAATCCGCTTGTTCATGGCTTTTTTATCTTTCCATCCTGTTGCTTTTAACACAAAAAGAAGGTTGTCTTCCACTGTTCTGTCCTCAAGAAGCCGGTAATCCTGAAAAACAATGCCCATTTTTCGCCGAAGGAATGGAACCTCTTTCTTGCTCAGTGTCTTCAAATCGAAGCCGCAAACCGCTGAGTGTTCCGCTTCTGCCGGCAATTCAGCAAAAATTGTTTGCAGCAGACTCGACTTTCCGCTTCCGGTTTTCCCGATAAGGTAAACAAACTCTCCCCGCTCAACGCGGAAGTTGACATGGGCTAAAACAAGTTTGTTTTTCTGAAAAACCGATAATTCCTGTAGTGAGACAACCGATGCTTCTGTCATGGTGATTTGTTTTGAACAAAAATATAAATTTATGCCTATCCGTAACAACTTTATATTTAAGGGGACTTCTAATAATTACTTCGCATCAAGATTTTCAGAGTTTTTTATAGACGATGAAAATTTTTGATGAACTATCGGGATAATGCAAGAAAATTTGAAGAAGTATATGAAAAACTCTGGAAACCCTACGGGAACAAATGAGATAAACAATCTGACATCGTTAAAATTTTTCTCAATAGCTACGGCTATTCAGAAAAATTTATGCCTTGCATCTTGTTCATCTCATTTGTTTCTTGAAAGAAAGGAATTATTAGAAGTCCCCTTAACACTTTTTTTGTCGGGTGTGTTTTTATCTTTCATAAATTTGTGCGACAAAAATTTTCATTATGACTGATGATGCAATTTTCGTTTTAGAAGAAGCGAAAGAAAACATGGAACATTCTCTCCGGCACTTGGAAAAAGAGTTCCAAAAAATCAGAGCAGGTAAAGCAAATCCCGGTATGCTGAGCGGTATAAGGGTTGAGTATTATGGAACCCTGGCACCCATTGAACAAACGGCTAATATTAACACTCCCGACCCTCATTCTATTGTTATTCAGCCGTTTGATAAAAGCATAATCCATGATGTTAAAAAGGCAATTATGAATGCCAACCTGGGTTTCAATCCTGTCAATGAGGGCGATAGCCTTCGTATTAACGTTCCTCCGCTTACGGAAGAGAGGCGGCTGGATTTGGTGAAGAAAGCAAAGCAGGTAACGGAGGATGCCAAAGTGGCTATCCGGAATGTCCGTCGTGGTGCTAACGATGATGCTAAAAAACTGGAAAAAGATGGAATCCCTGAAGATGACGTTAAGTATCTGCTTGACGAGATTCAGAAATTAACGGATAAATATGTTGGTAAAACAGAGGCGCTTTTTGCAGTGAAAGAGAAAGATATTATGACCATATAGGCCTTCGGGTATGACGGGTAATATAGAAACAGGAGGGGGTTAGCTATCTAATTTCTTCCTGTTTTTTGTTCTCAGACGTTTGGTTAGCCGATAGGCTGCGCGGATGATATTGGATGTGGTTACAAAAGCCTGTATGCCTGAGTTTATCATTGCTTTGGCTACGTTCACCATGTTGAAAGCCTCGCTGACGGTTTTAAACTGATGCTGAATACTGTTTTCCTGTTTTCTGTTTTGATCTTTCAGATATTCCAGATATTTATCCGTCATTTTTTCATTGGAAAAACTTGTTCCGCCGAGAAACTGTTTCTCCTTGGTGCTGGAAAGGTTTTTTCCAAGAATTTTACGTAATGTTGAGAAGATAAGGGACTCTTTGAAAGCATAAATTATCAGAGCGATAAAAATATAAAGAACCGTTACCAACAGAAATCCGCCCATGCGCGTCCCTCCCTGTGCAGCATACCAGTTGACAAAGGCAAAGGATAAAAACATAAGGATAAAGACAAAAACACCAAACAGCATCATAAATAAAATCAATTGGCCCAGAAGCTCTGCAGCTTTTTTTCGATAAGCTGCTTTATTGTATTCCAGCTGAAGGTTGACGTAGGCTTTGAGTTCATCAATCAGTTCGCTGATGGGCTGCCTGAAATCCGGATTCCCCGTATGCTTTTTCCCTTTTTTCATTTGGCAATAAATTAAAACCAATCGTCCGGCGTTATTCCGGATGATTGGTTGTTTCATCTGCTCTGAAATAGATCAGGCTTTAGAAGCCTTTTTAACATCTTCAATAACACTGGTTCCGGTTTTTTTGACGTCCTCGAGGACTTCGGAGCCGACTTTTTTAACATCTTCTACTAATTCGGAACCTGTCTGTTTTACATCTTCCAGAATTTTGTTGACATTTTCTTTTAAATCGTCAAACTGGTCCAGCAGTTCATCGGACAGCTCTTTGGTTTTGTCCGCTACTTTTTTCCGTGTTTCTTCTCCGGATTCAGGTGCATACAGCAAACCTACAATGGCTCCAAAAGCAGCGCCAATGACCATGCCTGAAAAAAATGCAAATCCTGAATGTGAATTATTGTTACTCATAGGATTAAATTTTTAAGATTAAACATTCAATTTTATTTCGTTATAGTTTCTTTGACAAAAAAAGTTACGCTCTTTCTGTTAAAAAACTTAAACTTATGTTCGTTGTGTTAAGAACTTCATCATACGTACACGATTCATAAACTGATGCGTATCACCTTAATAACGGTCAAAACAGATACAGCAAGAATCATGCCTGATGCCAAAGCTGATATTCTGCCTGCGATAATTATTAAGGTAGCTAAGATAGAGTAATTCAGCGAAAAAAAAGCAAATAGCGAATAAAAATTATAAATATCCTGTAAGTTTGTATCGAAGCTATGCCGCGATAGAATGTCAGAAATGCCGAAAGTTTTGGCTGTTTTTTTTCAGCGATGGAAAAGAAAATGACAAAAAAGATGTTTAATTCAAAGGAAATATGCAATTTTGCGCTCTCATGTTACAAAAAGATACCATAAAATTAAGGGCTCCCGAGCCTCAGGATATAGATTTTCTCCTCGGTTTGGAGAATGATATGAGACTTTGGCATATTTCGCAAACACTGGTGCCTTTTGCCCGTTTTGATTTGGAACAATATGTTTTTTCTGCTAACAAACAGGAGCCGTTTGCTGCCGGACAGGTGCGGTTTGTTATCGAATGTACTGAGAATAGTAAAAGTATAATAATAGGTACGGTTGACCTTTTTGCACTGGATGCCATAAACCGCAGGGGAGGAGTCGGCATTGTGATTCTTGAAAGATACCGCGGAAAATCGTTTGCCGGCACAGCCCTGGATATCCTGATGAATTACGGGTTTAATTTTCTAAATTTGCATCAGCTTTATTGCAATATTGAAAAAGGAAATGAGGCCAGTTTCAGACTTTTTAAAAGCCGTGGATTTGAAGTTGCGGGGGTGAAAAAAGAATGGAACAGAAATAACGGAAAGTGGATCGACGAATACCTCCTGCAACGTATCGAAAAAGATTAAAGAAAAAAGTAATACGATAGTGTTATGACATATTACCATTCAAAATATGGACAGCCGATGAAAAGACGCAGCCGGTTTCACAGGTTTGTGCTTTGGTTTTTATTTATCCTTGTGCTTCTGTCTGTGGGGTTTGGGTATTTTCTTTATCAGATGATAAATGCGCCCAATGTCTGGACACCGAACGATAAGGAGATAAGTATTTATATCCCCACAGGTTCTGATTTCGGTCAGCTAAAAGAGGTTCTTTACTCAAGAGGCCTTGTAGTACACCGGAAAGATTTTGAGTGGTGGGCACAAAAGAAAAAACTGCCCGAATTGGTAAAACCCGGCCGTTATATTCTTGTCAACGGCATGACCAATAACCAGTTGGTTGATATGCTGCGTGCAGGCAGGCAGATACCTGTCAATGTTACTTTTAATAATGTACGTGATATTTATCAGTTGGCCGGGAAAGTGGGGAAGCAATTAGAGGCTGATTCGGCAGATATTGTCAATTTTCTGAATGACAGCAGTAACCTGGCGAAAGCGGGTGTTGATACTGTTCCTGTCTCCACCCTGTTTATTCCAAATACATATCGGTTTTATTGGAATACTACAGCAAAGGAATTTGTCAAAAGAATGATTAGGGAATACAGAAGGTTTTGGAATGCCAGCCGCCTTAAGAAAGCACAAGCTGCCGGTTTGACGCCCACTCAGGTGATGATTCTCGCTTCCATTGTGGAAAAGGAAACCAATAAAAATAATGAAAAGCCACGTATTGCCAGCGTTTACTTAAACCGGCTTCATGATGGATGGCGTTTGCAGGCCGACCCGACGGTGGTTTATGCCCTCGGCAACCCCAATATACACCGTGTTTTGAATGCACAAAAGAAAATCGATTCGCCATACAATACTTACAGACACAAGGGATTGCCTCCCGGACCCATTTGTATTCCCTCTATCTCATCCATCGATGCGGTACTCAATTACGACAAAACTCATTATCTGTATTTCTGCGCAAAGAGTGACTTGTCAGGTTACCATGTTTTCTCCGAAACCAACCGTGAGCATCAAATCAATGCTAAGAGATATCAGAAAGCACTTGATATAATGAGGATTTATAAATAGGGTCTTTTCAAGGTATTTAAAATGAAATGTTTACCTAAAGAATATTGTTGTGATATTCCGGGTTGATTATTCCCGGTGTTTTATGCGAGTGCTCTTATCGGGTGCCCAATTTTAAGGTAAAATTCCTAATTTTGACATTTAAAATTTTTACACATGAAAGCAATGGCTCGTATGCTGGTGTGGCTCGTTTTTTTGACCGGAGGCGTTTGGGGAGGTCTCTCGCTGGACCGGATTCTTTTTCCTGCTCTTTACGGGAGTTTATGGTTTCATGTGGCTGGCTTTCTGATTGGGTTGGGACTTTTGAGACTGGTTATGACCGTGAGTCGTAATACCGGTCGTACGCTGGCCAAGTATGGCAGAGAAGGGGAGCTTCCCCGGATGGAAACCAACCGGATGGTAACAGAGGGCGTTTACCATTATATGCGTCATCCTATGCATTTGGGGCTGCTGCTTTTCCCGTTTGCCTTTGCTTTTTTGGCCGGCTCGCCCTCTTTTGTGTTAATGATTGCTCCAGCTGAAGCCATTTTAATACTGTTGTTGATCAGGTGGATGGAAGAGCCGGAAGCTATCCGTAAATTTGGAACGGAGTACCTGAATTATATGCATCATACTCCCTGGTTTTGTTTTAAAAGAGATTGCCTGCACGCGCTGTTTAATCCCAACAATGACCCTGAATTACCGATATAAATTGTTTCTTTTTACCTTATCTTAATTGGTATAAAAAGGTGGAGAAGTGATGGGTCGGATGGAGCATAAAAAAAGGTCGCATCCTGACGAATGCGACCTGAACGATAAGCTGTAATAAAAATCATACAAGTCCCTGGGCAAGCATAGCATCGGCAACTTTTACAAACCCGCCAATGTTAGCACCCTCAACATAATTAACGTAATCGCCTTCAGTACCATATTTGACACAGGTAGCGTGGATATCTTTCATAATCTGATGGAGGCGGCCATCTACTTCTTCGCGTGTCCAGCTCAGACGCAGGGAGTTTTGGCTCATTTCGAGGCCTGAAACGGCAACTCCGCCTGCATTGGCTGCCTTACCGGGGGCAAAGAGAGTCTTATGCTCGTGGAAGATCATAATTGCTTCCGGTGTAGAAGGCATGTTGGCGCCTTCACTTACGGCAATACATCCGTTGGCCACCAGCTTGCGGGCATCTTCTTCACTAACTTCATTTTGCGTAGCACAAGGCATGGCCACATCGCATTTTACGCCCCACGGACGTTCTCCGGCATGGTACTCAACACCGTATTTGTCGGCATATTCTTTGATACGACCGCGTTTTACGTTTTTCAGATTGAGTACAAAGGCCAGTTTTTCTTCATCAATACCATCGGGATCGTGAATGTATCCTGAGGAGTCGGAGAGGGTAACCACTTTCCCGCCGAGTTGGGTAACTTTTTGGGTAGCATACTGGGCTACGTTTCCGGAACCGGAAACTACCACTGTTTTACCTTCGAAAGTTTTGCCTTTGGTGGCCAGCATTTCGTTGGCAAAGTAGGTGGCACCATATCCTGTGGCTTCAGGGCGAATCAAAGAGCCACCCCACCCGAGGCCTTTACCCGTGAGTACGCCGGTAAATTCGTTTCTTAACCTTTTGTATTGTCCGAAGAGGAACCCTATTTCACGTCCGCCAACACCAATATCACCGGCAGGGACGTCCGTGTCAGGGCCGATATGACGCTGTAATTCAGTCATGAAACTTTGACAGAACCGCATAACTTCATTATCCGATTTTCCTTTGGGATCAAAATCAGAACCGCCTTTTCCGCCACCCATAGGAAGGGTTGTCAGCGAATTTTTGAGAACTTGTTCAAAAGCAAGAAATTTCAAAATACCGAGATTGACTGTGGGGTGGAAACGTAAACCTCCTTTGTATGGGCCAATAGCGCTGTTCATTTCGATACGGAAACCACGGTTGATCTGGACGTTTCCTTTGTCGTCCAACCACGGAACACGGAACATGAGGACGCGTTCGGGTTCAATCATTCTGTCAAGGATTTTGGCATCTTTGTATTGCGGATTTTCTTCGATAAACGGAACCAGCGATTCCACTACTTCATGAACGGCTTGATGAAATTCAACTTCGCCGGGGTTTTTGGCAATGACCTTAGCCATAAAATCATTAACCTGCTGTTCGTAATTTGCCATTTTAGATTTTTTTAAAGGTTAAACGTTCTTTTTATTTCTAATGCCCGAAATTACCAAAATTATTGGCCGGTTAATATTTCACAGGCTTTTTTGGGGGATTTCCGTAGTAATTTAAGGGAATCACGTATTGATCCGTTTGGTTTTTTATGCTTGCAATGACCGGAAGGAGGAACAAGCGAACTACTGCATCGGCTGGCTGCTGCCCCCTGCTTCTTCCGGCGATTGAAGCATATTGATATCTGTAACCGTAAGCAAGTCTTACGTCGAACTCTGGTTAAGAGTAAAACAAAAATAAGAATCTTCCAAAACGGGCTTAATCTAAAATCATTTTAAATTGGGCAAAACCACTCTTTATCTTCAATATGCATAAGGTAAAACAATAGATAAAAATTGTATTTTTGCATTCGTTTTTAGAAAGCGGTCATTGAAAATGTAAATAGTTAAAAAATAACAAAATACAATCGTTTTCGGTAACCGAAACGACAGTTTTATTAAACAAACTTAATTGAGAGAAGAAACCATATAACTTTTTAAAATTTAGATAAATGAGCGGAAAGAAAAAATTTATTACTTGTGACGGGAACTACGCTGCTGCCCACATTGCTTACATGTTTAGCGAAGTAGCTGCTATTTATCCTATCACACCATCGTCAACTATGGCTGAATACGTGGATCAATGGTCTGCTTTCGGCCAAAAAAATATTTTCGGAGAAACTGTTAAAGTCGTTGAAATGCAGTCGGAGGGCGGTGCTTCCGGCGCTGTTCATGGCTCATTGCAGTCGGGTGCTTTAACTACTACTTTTACAGCATCACAGGGATTGCTCCTGATGATTCCGAACATGTATAAGATCTCCGGTGAATTATTACCGGCAGTATTTCACGTAAGCGCCCGTAGCCTTGCTTCACAGGCACTTTCTATTTTTGGCGATCACAGCGATGTAATGGCTGTCCGGAATACTGGTTTTGCCATGCTGGCTACCGGCAGTGTTCAGGAAATTATGGATCTGGCCGGAGTGGCTCACTTTGTCTCTTTGCGCTCACGGATTCCATTCTTACATTTCTTTGATGGCTTCCGTACTTCTCACGAAATTCAAAAAGTAGAGTATTTTGAAGTGGATGACCTGAAACATCTTTTTCCCTTTGAGGATTTGAAAAAATTCAGAGACAATGCCCTGAACCCCGAGCATCCTGTTACCCGCGGTACGGCACAGAATCCTGATATTTATTTCCAGGCTCGCGAAGCTTCCAACCGCTTTTATACACCCATTCCTGACCTCGTTGAGGAATATATGCAGGAAATTACCAAACTTACAGGTCGTGAATATCATCCCTTCACTTATTACGGCGCCGAAGACGCCGAACACATTATTATGGCCATGGGTTCGGTAACCGAAACCATTCGTGAAACGGTTGATTACCTCACCGCCAAAGGCGAAAAGGTGGGACTGGTTGTAGTACACCTGTATCGTCCTTTCTCAACGGAATATTTGCTGAAAGTCATTCCGAAAACGGTGAATCGTATTGCTGTACTCGACCGTACCAAAGAACCCGGCGCCAATGGCGAACCTTTGTACCTCGACATGAAAGAAGTTTTCTATAGTTCTGAAAATAAGCCTGTTATCGTTGGTGGGCGTTATGGCTTGAGCTCTAAAGATACTACTCCTGCACAGATTGTTTCTGTCTTTAAGAACCTGAAACAACCGGAACCCAAGAACCATTTCACCGTTGGTATTGTGGATGACCTGACTTTTACTTCTCTTCCTCTGCTTCCCGAAATCAGTATTTCGGATGATGGAACTTTTGAAGCCAAATTTTATGGTCTTGGCGCTGATGGTACTGTGGGAGCTAACAAAAACTCCATTAAAATTATAGGTGAGTCTACCGACAAATACGCTCAGGCTTATTTTGCTTACGACTCCAAAAAATCAGGAGGGATTACCATTTCGCACCTGCGTTTTGGTGACAAACCCATTCGTTCCACATACCTGGTGGGGACACCTGACTTTGTAGCCTGCCACGTTCCGTCATATCTTGGAAAATATGATATGTTGAAAGGACTCAAAGATGGCGGAACCTTCCTGCTGAACAGTATTTGGGATGAGGAAGAGACCAAACGCCGTCTCCCCGATGATATGAAAAAATATATGGCTGCTCACAACATTGATTTTTATACCATTAATGCTACAAAGATTGCAGAAGAGATTGGCTTGGGTAGTCGTACCAACACTATTATGCAGTCGGCTTTCTTTAAAGTTTCCGAAGTGATTCCTTACGGACAGGCAGTGGAGAAAATGAAAACTTTTATCTATAAAACCTATGGTAGTAAAGGAGAGGAAATTGTTGAAATGAATTACCGTGCTGTTGATCAGGGTGGTGATGTTACGAGAATTGAAATTCCCAAAGAGTGGGCAGATATTGAACTGAAAGGACAAGAAGAGGTGGATGATGATATTCCTGCTTTTGTTCGTGAGGTAGCCCGCCCCATTGATCATTTGAAAGGAGACGATCTTCCTGTAAGTGCGTTTAAAGGCCGTGAAGATGGAT